>NZ_QUAC01000178.1 GCF_003389455.1 Streptomyces inhibens
CGCCCCGCCCGCGCCCCTGTTGAGCCACGGCAGCGCCGCCGGCCACCGCACGCCCACCGCCCGGTGGTCCGTCACCGCCCCGCCGCGGCGCCCGCGCGCTCGGCCAGGAACTTGGCGTACGTCCGCCGCCCGTCGGCGTGCTCCGGCGTGAGGTTCCCGCCGCGGCGCAGCGCCGCGGCCCCCGAGCCCGGCAGCCACAGCGGCATCAGCAGCCGGCGGCGCCCGCCCGCCTCCAGCGTGGCCCGTACGAGATCCCGGGCCGTCAGTACCTCCGGGCCGCCCATGTCCGCGACCCGGCCGGCCGGTTCGCCCGCTGCCAACTTGGCCAGCCGGTCGGCCACTTCGTGCACCTCGACGGGCTGCACCCGGACGCCCGTCGGCACCGGCAGCACCGGCGACCGGGCGCCCGCCTTGATCACCCCGAGCACCAGATTGTGGAACTGCGTCGTCCGCAGCACCGTCCAGCCGAGACCGGAGTCCTCGATCAGCCGCTCCACCGCGAGCTTGGTGCGGTAGTAGCCGATCGGGACCCGGTCCACCCCGACGATCGAGATGTACACCAGATGCGGGACGCCGGCCGCCTTCGCCTCCTCGACCAGCCGCCCGGCCGCCTCCGCGTCACCGCCGGTCGGCGTCGTGGCGCAGTGCACGATCGCGTCCGCGCCCGCCATCGCCTCGGCCAGGCCGGTGCCGTCGCGCAGATCGACCGCGTACGACCGCAGCCGCGGCCGCTCGGTGCCGGTGTGCGGCCGCCGGCTCAGCGAGCGGACGTCATGGCCGTCGTCGAGCAGCCGGTCGATCAGGGGCCGCCCGAGCGTGCCCGTGCCGCCGGTCACCAGAATTGTCGCCATCGCGGATCAGTCCTTGAGGGGAGAGGGGACGCGCACCTTGCGCGTGCTTCTCCGCTATGACGAATCACCTGCGCCGTCTGTGACAGTTCGGCGCGCCGGGCGCTGTGAGGCAGCCCACAGCGCTTCGCTCGCATGGGCGACGATCAGGCGTGGCAGACTGAAGCTGTACTGACATAAAAGCAGCAGCGCACTCCGGGGTCGGTGTAATTCCGAACCGGCGGTTATAGTCCGCGACCCGTCCGCAGCCAGCGGCCGGTTGAGCAGGTGAAATTCCTGCACCGACGGTGAAAGTCCGGATGGGAGGCAGTGCGCGGCGGGCGAGCTTCGGTACACCGCCGTCGGCGGCGCGTCCGGTCGTTTTTCCGGACGGGTCCGTGTATGTCCGGCCGCGGTGTCCCCGTGGCGTCGTTCCGTTTCTGTCGTTCCAGACAGCCCCGGAGTCCGTGCCCTGAGAGGCAGGAGGACCCGGTGGCCACCGCAGCCCCCGTCGAGACCGCGGCGATGCGCCGAGCCATCGAGCTCGCCGCGCGCGGCCTCGGGCACACCAGCCCCAACCCTGTCGTGGGCTGTGTCGTCCTGGACTCCGAGGGCCGTACGGCGGGCGAGGGCTGGCACCAGCGGGCCGGCGGGCCGCATGCCGAGATCCATGCACTGCGCGCCGCCGGCGAGCGGGCCCGGGGCGGCACCGCGCTGGTCACCCTCGAACCCTGCAACCACACCGGCCGCACCGGTCCCTGCGCCCAGGCGCTGATCGACGCCGGGATCGCCCGGGTCGTCTACGCCGTCTCCGACCCCAACCCGACCGCCACCGGCGGCGCCGTCACCCTGGCCGAAGCCGGGATCGACGTCGAGGGCGGACTCCTCGCCGACGAGGCCACCGCCGGCAACGAGGCCTGGCTGACCTCGGTCTTGCGCGGCCGCCCCTTCGTGCTGTGGAAGTACGCCGCCACCCTCGACGGCCGGATCGCCGCCGCCGACGGCACCAGCCGCTGGATCTCCTCGCCCCAGTCACGCGCCGATGTGCACCGGCTGCGGGCCGCCGCGGACGCCGTGATCGTCGGCTCCGGCACCGCCCGCGCCGACGACCCCCAGCTCGGCGCCCGGATCAGCGGGCTGTCCGACGACGAGATCAGCCAGCCGCTGCGGGTCGTCGTCGACTCCGGCGCCACCGCCGTCAAGGCCGGCGCCCGCGTCCTGGACGGCACCGCACCCACCCTCGTCGCGGTCGCCGAGGACGCCGACGCCGCCCATCTCGAAGGCCTCGCGCCGCTGCTCCGGCTGCCGCGCGCCGTCGACGGGCGCGGCCTCTCCATCCCCGCACTGCTCCAGGCCCTGTACGCGCGCGATATCCGCTCCGTACTGCTCGAAGGCGGGCCCACGCTCGCCGGGGCGTTCCTCGCCGCCCAGGCCGTCGACAAGGTCGTCGGCTATCTCGCCCCGGTGCTGCTCGGCGCCGGACCGGCGGCCGTCGGCGAAGCCGGAATCACCACCATCGCCCAGGCGTTGCGGCTCGATGTGACCGACACCGAACGACTCGGCCCCGATCTGCGTATCACCGCCACCCCCATCCGCCACACCCTCCACGAGGAGAACTGAAGTGTTCACCGGAATCGTCGAAGAACTGGGTGAGGTCGTCGCCGTCGAGAACCTCGGTGACTCCTCCCGGTTCCGGCTCCGCGGCCCCGTCGTCACCGAGGACGCCAAGCACGGCGACTCGATCGCCGTCAACGGCGTCTGTCTGACCGTCGTGGACACCGCCGACGGTGAATTCACCGCCGATGTGATGGCCGAGACCCTCAACCGCTCCAGCCTCGGCGCGCTGGCCGCCGGTTCGCGCGTCAACCTGGAGCGCCCGATGGCGCTCGGCGGACGGCTCGGCGGACACCTCGTCCAGGGGCATGTCGACGGCACCGGCACCATCGTCGAGCGCACCCCCGGGGAGCACTGGGAGATCGTCAAGATCGCGCTGCCGGCGGCGCTCGCCCGCTATGTCGTCGAGAAGGGCTCCATCACGGTCGACGGCGTGAGCCTCACCGTCGTCGACGCCGCGGACGACTACTTCACCATCAGCCTCATCCCCACCACCCTCGCCCTGACCACCCTGGGCATCAAGAAGGCCGGTGACCCGGTCAACCTTGAGGTCGACGTCCTCGCCAAGTACGTCGAGCGGCTGCTGGGCCAGGGCACGTCGCACGCGTCGGACATCAAGGATCTTGAGGAAGTCAAGGAGATGGACCGGTGAGCGTCCTCGACCCACTGAACGGTGTGGCCTTCACGGCCTTCGGCCAGCACGTCATCTGGTCGGACATGATCGGCAACACCATCGGTCTGGCCGCCCTGGCGCTCGGCTGGCGGCGCTCGATATGGACCTGGCCCGCCCAGCTCCTCTCCGGCGTGATCCTCGTCGCCGCCTACGCCTCCGCCCACCTCAGCGGCGGTGTCGGCAAGCAACTCCTCGTCATCGGCGTGGCGTTGTGGGGCTGGCGGCAGTGGCGGCGCGGCCGGCAGCAGGCCCAGGACGGCTCCATCGCCGTACGGTTCGCCACCTGGCGCGAGCGCGGACTGCTGCTCGGCGGCACCGCCGTGGGCACCGCGGCCGTCGGCGGACTGTTCACCCTGATCCCGCAGCTGTCCTGGAACCCCTGGCCGGACGCCTACATCTTCGTCGGCACGCTCGCCGCGATGGTCGCCCAGGCTCGCGGGCTGGTCGAGTTCTGGTTCGCCTGGCTGCTGGTCGACCTCGTCGGCGTCCCGCTCGCCTTCAGCAGCGGGCTCGTCTTCTCCGGCTTCGTCTACGTCGTCTATCTCGCCCTCGTCGTGTGGGGCATGCGCGACTGGTGGCTGCGCTCGCGCGCGGAGAGCCGCCCCGTCCTGGAAGGAGCAGCGGCATGACCGCACTGCAGAGCTGGTACGACGCCGAATCCCTGGCGCTCGACCCCGTCGAGCAGGCCATCGCCGATATCGCCGCCGGCCGTCCCGTCGTCGTCGTGGACGACGAGAACCGCGAGAACGAGGGCGACCTCGTCATCGCCGCGGAGAAGGCCACCCCCGAGATCGTCGCCTTCATGATGAGCGAGTGCCGCGGACTGATCTGCGCCCCCATGGAGGGCCCGGAACTGGACCGGCTGGAACTCCCGCAGATGGTCGAGCACAACACCGAGTCCATGCGGACCGCCTTCACCGTCTCCGTCGACGCCACCGCGGCGCACGGCGTCTCGACCGGCATCTCCGCCGCCGACCGCGCCACCACCCTGCGGCTGCTCGCCTCCGGGGAATCGGTGGCCGGCGACTTCGTACGGCCCGGCCACATCTTCCCGCTCCGCGCCCGGCCCGGCGGTGTGCTGGTCCGCAACGGCCACACCGAGGCCGGCGTCGACCTCGCCCGGCTGGCCGGACTGCGCCCGGCCGCCGCCATCGTGGAGATCGCCGGCGAGGACGGCACGATGCTGCGGCTGCCCGAGCTGGTGCCGTTCGCCCGTAAGCACGGTCTGTCGATCATCTCCATCGAGGACCTGATCGCCTACCGGCAGACCTCCGAGCCCACCGTCCGCCGCGAGGCCGAGACCCGGCTGCCCACCGCGCACGGCGAGTTCACCGCGTACGGCTACCGCTCCACCGTCGACGGCGTCGAACACATCGCGCTGGTCGCCGGCGAGCTCGGCGACGGCGAGGACGTCCTGGTCAGGGTCCACTCCGAGTGCCTGACCGGCGACATCTTCCACTCGCTGCGCTGCGACTGCGGCCCCCAGCTGGAGGCCTCGCTGCAGCGGATCACCGAGGCCGGCCGCGGAGTGGTCATCTACCTCCGCGGCCACGAGGGACGCGGCATCGGACTGCTGTCCAAGCTGCGCGCCTACGAACTCCAGGAGCGCGGCCGCGACACCCTCGACGCCAACCTCGAACTGGGGCTGCCCGCCGATTCCCGGGACTACGCCGCGGGCGCGCAGATGCTCCAGGACCTCGGCGTCCACTCGCTGCGCCTGATGACCAACAACCCCGAAAAGACCGCCGCCCTGGTGCGGCACGGCCTCAAGGTCACCGGCCGCGAGCCGATGCCCGTCAAGGCCGGCGAACACAATCTGCGGTATCTGCGCACGAAGCGGGACCGGATGGGGCACGACCTGCCCTGGCTGGAAGCCGACCGCGCGACCACCTGCGGCAACCAGTAACCACCCGGCACGACATCACCGAACCCCCAGCACCACCACCCGTACGAGGAGAACCGTGAGCGGCAAGGGCGCACCCGAACTGACCGTGAAGAACTGTGGCGACCTGCGGGTGGCCGTCATCGCGGCGCAATGGCACGAACAGGTCATGGACGGCCTCGTGGACGGCGCACTGCGCGCCCTGACCGAGCTCGGCATCGACGAGCCGACGCTGCTGCGGGTGCCCGGCGCCTTCGAGCTGCCGGTCGTCGCCAAGGTCCTGGCCGGCCGCGGCTATGACGCGGTGGTCGCCCTCGGCGTGGTCATCAAGGGCGGCACCCCGCACTTCGACTATGTCTGCCAGGGCGTCACCCAGGGCCTGACCCAGGTCTCGGTGGACACCGGTGTACCGGTCGGCTTCGGCGTGCTGACCTGCGACACCGAGCAGCAGGCGCTGGACCGGGCCGGCCTGGAGGGATCCACCGAGGACAAGGGCCACGAAGCGGTCACCGCCGCGGTCGCCACCGCCGCGACGCTCCGTTCCGTGTCCGAGCCCTGGCGCTGAGGAGAGCGGGCGACCGCGTAGGGTAGTCACCATCATGTCCAAGAAGACTTTCGAGGAGCTGTTCTCCGAGCTCCAGCAGAAGGCCGCCACCGGCGACCCCGCGACCTCCCGTACCGCCGAGCTGGTACAGGCCGGTGTCCATACGATCGGCAAGAAGGTCGTCGAGGAGGCCGCCGAGGTGTGGATGGCCGCCGAGTACGAATCCGACGAGGCCGCCGCCGAGGAAATCTCCCAGCTCCTCTACCACCTCCAGGTCATGATGGTCGCCAAGGGCATCTCCCTCGACGACGTCTACGCCCACCTCTGATCCGCCCCCGCACCCGCTCCAACACCCTTAGCTGCAAAGGAACTCGCTCTCATGCTGCGCATCGCTGTCCCCAACAAGGGTTCACTGTCCGAGCCTGCGTCGGCGATGCTCCATGAGGCCGGCTACCGCCAGCGCAAGGACCGCAGGGAACTGGTCCTGGTCGACGCCGAGAACGAGGTCGAGTTCTTCTTCCTCCGCCCGCGTGACATCGCCGTCTACGTCGGCTCCGGCAAGCTCGACATCGGCATCACCGGCCGTGACCTGCTGCTGGACTCCGGTTCGCCGGCCGAGGAGATCCTCCAGCTGGGCTTCGCCGGATCGACGTTCCGCTACGCCACCCGTCCGGGCACCGCCAAGGACGTCAGCGAGTTCGGCGGCATGACGATTGCCACCTCCTTCGCCGGCCTGGTCACCCAGCACCTCGCCGACAACGGTGTGGACGCCTCCGTCGTCCACCTCGACGGCGCGGTGGAGACCGCCATCCAGCTCGGCGTCGCCCAGATCATCGCGGATGTGGTGGAGACCGGCACGACGCTGCGCAACGCCGGCCTGGAGATCATCGGCGAGCCGATCCTGAAGTCCGAGGCCGTGGTCATCCGTGGCACCGGCGCACCGGACGACGACCCGAAGGTGCGCCAGTTCCTCCGCCGTATGCAGGGCGTCCTGGTGGCCCGGCGCTACGTGATGATGGATTACGACATCCGTGTCGAGCACGTCGAGAAGGCCGTGGACCTCACCCCCGGCCTGGAGTCGCCGACCGTCTCCCCGCTGCACCACGAGGGCTGGGTCGCGGTCCGCTCGATGGTCCCGTCCAAGGACGCCCAGCGCATCATGGACGAGCTCTACGACCTCGGCGCCCGCGCGATCCTGACCACCGGCATCCACGCCTGCCGGCTCTGACGCACCGCCACCGACCACCCCAACGCACCGCTTCACCCACCGACGGAAGACCGACGACGTGTCCGCGCCCCTGCCCAGCCTCCCGGTGACGTTCCGGCCGACCCGCACCCGGGCCGTCCTGTACGCCGTCGGCATCGCCCAGCTCGCCGCCCTCACCGCGATCGCGCTGCTGCTGCCGAAGCTGAGCGGCGGCGAGCGGGCCAGCTTCGTCGTCACCGGACTGCTGGTGCTGGCCGTCCTCCTGCTGCTCAGCCGCCCCAAGGTGGTCGCCCGGCAGGAGGGCGTCACGGTGGTCAACCTCACCACCAAGCGCGAACTGGCCTGGGCCCAGATCCTGCGTGTCAACCTCCGGGCCGGCGACCCCTGGGTCCACCTCGACCTCGCCGACGGCACCAGCCTGCCCGCCATGGGCATCCAGCCCGGCATCGCCAAGGACCAAGCCATCCGGGACGCCCGCGCGCTGCGCGACCTCACCGAGAAGCACGGTGCGCTCGACCACACGGCCGGGTGAGCCTGCCCTAATCCGGGCCCCGCTGTTTACTCTGTTCTCCGGGGCGCGCCGTGCGCCCCGCCCCTCAGTGGGCCAACTGCGACCCGAGGAGTGACTCCCTCCGGCAATGGACGGATCGTCCTGTAGTACCTGCGCCGCCCCTCCCCAACCCCCGCATACCACGGAGGCGGCGGCATGACCGGCCCCTTGCTGCTGCTCGCGGCGGCCCTCGTCCTGATCCTGGCCAACGGTTTCTTCGTCGCCGCGGAGTTCGGACTCGTCACCGTCGAGAAGGCGGACGCCGAACGGGCCGCGGCCGACGGCGACCGCCGCGCGCACACCGTCGTCTCCGCCCTGCGAGAACTCTCCTTCCAGCTGTCCGGCACCCAACTGGGCATCACGATCACCTCATTGGTGGTCGGTATGCTCGCCGAGCCCGCCCTGGCCCAGCTGCTGGACGGCCCGCTGCTCGCCGTCGGCCTGCCCAAGGGCGCGGTCCCCGGCGTCGCCGTCGTCATCGGCATGCTGCTGGCCTCGGCCGTCCAGATGGTCATCGGCGAGCTGGTGCCCAAGAACTGGGCGGTCTCCAAGCCGCTGCAGGTCGCCCGCGTCGTCGCCGGCCCGCAGCAGGCCTTCTCGCGCTTCTTCCGCCCGGTGATCACCCTGCTGAACACCGTCGCCAACCACCTCGTACGCGCCCTGGGCGTGGAGCCGACCGATGAGCTGGCCTCCGCCCGCACGCCCGGCGAGCTGGTCTCGCTGGCCCGGCACTCCGCCCGCGCCGGCGCGATCGAGCAGGACACCGCCGACCTCTTTGTCCGCACCCTCTCGCTGGGCGATCTGACCGCGGAGAACGTCATGACGCCGCGCGTACGGGTCAGCGCCCTGCAGGCGTCCGCGACCGCCGAGGACGTGGTCAACCTCACCCGCGCCACCGGACTCTCCCGCTTTCCCGTCTACCACACCCGGCTCGACGAGGTCGTCGGCATGGTGCACCTCAAGGACGCGCTGGCCGTCCCCGCGCACGACCGGCTGCGCACCCCGGCGGGACGGATCGCCGTGCCGCCGCTGCTGGTGCCCGAGACGCTGCCGGTGCAGCCGCTGCTGGAGCGGCTGCGCAGTGAACAGCCGATCGCGGTGGTCGTCGACGAATACGGCGGAACGGCCGGCGTCGTCACGCTGGAGGACATCATCGAGGAGCTCGTCGGCGAGGTCCGTGACGAGCACGACGGCGTGGACCTGCCCGAACTGGGCCAGGCCCCGCCCGAGGACGGCCGCCCCGCCTGGGACGCCGACGGCGGCTGCCGGGTCGACACCCTGCGGCGGATCGGCCTGGACGCCCCCGAAGGACCGTACGAGACGGTGGCAGGACTGGTGGCACACATACTCGGCCGGATCCCGGCCCCCGGCGACACCGCCGAGCTCGACGGCTGGCGGCTGCGGGTGCGGCTGGTGTCGCACCACCGCGCCGAGCGGATAAGACTCGTACGGACCGCCCCCGCCGCAGCCGCTGCGGCGCCCGTCGCCCCCGGGGCGTCCCGTGAGCCCGTCGCGGCCGGTGCGGAGGTGGCCCGATGATCCTGGCCCAGCTGCTCTTCGCGGTGCTGCTCGTGCTCGCCAACGGCTTCTTCGTCGGCGCCGAGTTCGCCCTGGTCTCTGTACGCCGGAGCCAGATCGAACCGCTGGCGACGGAAGGCTCCACACGGGCCCGGCAGGTGCTGCACGGCCTGGAGAACCTCCCGCAGATGATGGCCGCCGCCCAGTTCGGCATCACCGTCTGCTCGCTGACCCTCGGTGCGGTCGCCGAGCCGACCGTGGCCCACCTCCTGGAGCCGGCCTTCGAGGCCGCCCGGCTCCCCACGGCGTTGGTCCACCCGCTGGGCTATGTCATAGCCCTGGCACTGGTGGTCTTCCTCCACCTCGTCATCGGCGAGATGGTCCCCAAGAACCTGGCGATGGCGGCGCCCGAGAAGACCGCCCTGTGGTTCAGCCCCGGTCTGGTCGCCTTCGCGCGGCTGTGCCGCCCGGTCACCGCGCTGCTCGGCGCCTGTGCCCGTGGGGTGCTGCGGATCTTCCGCGTCGAGCCGAAGGACGAGGTCGAGGCGGTCTTCACCAGCGAGCAGCTGACCCATCTGGTCGAGGACTCCGGCCAGGCGGGCCTGCTCGAACCGGCCGAACAGGAGCGCCTCTCCGACGCCCTGGAACTGGGCAGCCGCCCGGTCACGGATGTTCTGCTCGACCGGGCGGGCCTGGTGACCGCCCCGCCGACGGTGACGCCCCGCCAGGTGGAGGAGCTGACCGTACGCACCGGCTACTCCCGCTTCCCGGTGTGCGCGTCCGGCGGCGCGTACATGGGCTATCTGCACGTCAAGGACGTCCTCGACCTGGAGGAGCGGGACCGCGCGGTGCCCCAGCGCGTCTGGCACCCGATGACCACGCTCCGCGCCGAGCTGCCCCTGGACGACGCCCTGACGGCGATGCGCCGGGCCGCCTCCCATCTGGCGGCGGTCGCCGATGCGACCGGCCGGGTGCTCGGCCTGGTCGCCCTGGAGGACGTCCTGGAGATGCTGGTCGGCGAGGTCCGTGACCCCTCCCACCACCGGGCTCCCGCCGCCCGCGCCGCCCGGCGCGACACGGGGGAGCGCGTCACCGAGCCCCGCGAGGAGGCGTCGCTGCCCACGGAGGACCGGGCGCTGGCGAGCTGAGCCCGCGCACTGCCCGGCCGAGGCCCGTCCGGGGGAGAGCTCCCGGCACGGGCCTCAGTAGTCCGGTCCCTTCGGCGGCCCCTGGGTATGGGGCCCCCGCCCCGAGAGGACCTCGCCGTACGCCTGCATCAGGTCGGGCAGCCGCAGGGTGGCGAGGTCGTCGCGGGTGGGGGTGCCGCGCCAGGTGGAGAGCCGCAGATCGCGGTAGGCGCAGCTCTTCTCGTAGAGGGTGCGCAGAAAGCGGCCGTTGCCGAGCTCGTCGATCCAGCCCTGCTCGACGACATGGCCGCTGATGCTGCACAGCTCGTCGCGGGCCTCCTCGTCCCAGCGGTCGCCGTTCTCGGCGGCCAGTACCTCGCCGATGGCGGTCAGCTCCAGCGGCCGGTAGCTGGGGAAGTCGACGCGGCTGGTGAAGCGGGAGGACAGGCCCGGGTTGGCGGCCAGCAGCCGGTCCATGCCCTCCGGGTAGCCCGCCAGGATGACGACGAGGCGGTCGCGGTTGTCCTCGGCGCGCTTGAGCAGCACCTGTAGCGCCTCGTCGCCGTACGCATCGCCCTTGCTGTAGCCGGAGTTGGACAGGCTGTACGCCTCGTCGACGAACAGCACCCCGCCCAGCGCCGAGTCGATCAGCTCATTTGCCTTGACGGCGGTCTGGCCGAGGAACTCGCCGACCAGATCCGCCCGTTGGGCCTCCACGAGATGGTCGCCGCCGAGCAGCCCCAGGGCGTAGAAGACCCGCCCGAGTATCCGGGCCACGGTCGTCTTGCCGGTGCCGGACGGGCCGGAGAAGACGAAGTGCCGCTTGGGGGGCTGCACCGGCAGCCCCTGGCTCGCACGCAGCCGCGCCATCCGTAACTGCGCCGACAGCGCCCGTACTTGTCGCTTGACCGGCTCCATGCCGACCATCCGCTCCAGCTCCGCCAGCGCCTTCTCCAGCAGCACCGGATCGGCGGGCCCGGCGGGCAGCCGCTCGACGCCGCGCGGCCCCGGGGCCGCGGCCTTGACCCGGGCCGCGGTATCGCCCCCGGCCGGCGCCC
>NZ_QUAC01000182.1 GCF_003389455.1 Streptomyces inhibens
GGCGACGCCGCCGAGGTCGCCCGCGCCGCCCACGACGGCGCCCGTACCGCCCTGCAGGCGACCCCCGGGCAGCTCGCGGTCCTCGGCCGGGCGGGCGTGGTGGACGCCGGCGGCTGCGGGCTCGTCGCGCTGCTGGGCGCGCTCGCCGACGCGCTGTCCGGTGAGGTCTCGGTGACGCCGGTCGCCGTACGGGCCGATGCCCCGCTCCCCGAGGCGGCCGGCTGCGAGGTCGCGGGCCGGGTGGCGGCGGACGGCTGTGACCCGGACGGCGAAGGACCCGCCTTCGAGGTGATCTACCTGCTGGAGGCCGGTGACGCGGCCGTGGCACGGCTGCGGACCCGGCTCGACGGGCTCGGCGACTCCCTGGTGGTGGTCGGCGGCGACGGCCTGTGGAACGTCCATGTCCATGTCGACGACGCGGGCGCCGCGGTGGAGGCCGGCATCGAGGCGGGCCGTCCGTACCGGATCCGTATCACGCACTTCGGCGGCGCCACCCGCACCAAGGAGCCCGCGATGGCGGCGCGGGCCGTGGTCGCGGTGGTGCCGGGCGACGGGCTCGCCGGACTGTGCGCGGAGGCCGGCGCGACCGCCGTCTCCGTACGCCCCGGGGAGCCGCCCGCCAGCGGCGAACTGGTGCAGGCGATCCGGCAGGCGCACGCCCGCGAGGTGATGCTGCTGCCCAACGACCCCGAACTGCGGCACACCGCGGCGGCCGCCGCCGAACAGGCCCGGACCGAAGGCGTACGCGTCGCGCTGATCCCCACCCGCTCCGCCGTCCAGGGCCTCGCGGCGCTGGCCGTGCACGAGCCGGGCCGCAGCTTCGACGAGGACGTGGTCGCGATGACCTCGGCCGCGGGCGCCACCCGCTACGCCGAGCTGGCGGTCGCCGAGCGGCAGTCGTGGACGATGGCCGGCGTCTGCCAGGCCGGGGACGTCCTCGGGCTGATCGACGGCGATGTCGCGGTGATCGGCTCCGACCTCACCGGCACCGCGATGACCGTGCTCGACCGGATGCTGTCCGCGGGCGGGGAAATGGTGACCCTGGTCCTGGGCGCGAAGGCGCCCGAGCCCCTCGCCGAGCGGCTGGAGCGCCATGTGCGCGAGCGGCATCTCGCCGTGGACACCGTCGTCTACGACGGCGGCCAGTACGCGGCACCGCTGCTCATCGGCGTGGAATGAGCGCGGAGCGGGCCGGACAGCACGCCGGGAATGAGCCGGGACGGGCCCGGAACGGGCTCGGAATGAGCACGAGGTGAGAGCGCCGGGCCGCCGGGCACACCGCGATTGTCAGCGGTGTGGTGTGCAATAGACGCGTGGCAGCGCTCGACGAACCCCTGAAGAAAACCCTCGGCGGCACCACCGCGAAGGTGCTGGCCGAGCATCTCGACCTGCATACGGTCGGCGACCTGTTGCATCACTATCCGCGGCGCTATGCCGAGCGCGGCGAGCTGACCCGACTCGCCGATCTCCCGCTCGACGAACATGTCACGGTCGTCGCGCAGGTCGCGGATTCCCGGGTGCTGAAATTCAACAGCGGCCGGGGACAGCGTCTGGAAGTGACGCTCACCGACGGCAGCGGCCGGCTCCAGCTGGTCTTTTTCGGCAAGGGCATCCACAAGCCGCACAAAGACCTGCTCCCGGGGCGCCGCGCGATGTTCGCCGGCAAGGTGTCGCTCTTCAACCGCAAACTGCAGCTCGCCCACCCCGAATACGAACTCCTCGACCGTGACGCCGACAGCGGGGCCGACGCGGTCAGCGCCTTCGCCAATCAGCTCATGCCGATCTACCCGGCCTGCCAGCAGATGGCGTCCTGGAAACTCGCCAAGGCGGTCGACGCGGTGCTGCCCAGCGCGCAGGACGCCGTCGATCCGCTGCCGGAGGCGCTGCGCGAGGGCCGGGCGCTGGTCCCGCTGACCGAGGCGCTGCTCAAGATCCACCGCCCGGGCAGCAAGGCCGATGTCGCCGATGCGCGGGCCCGGCTGAAGTGGGACGAGGCGTTCGTCATGCAGGTCGCGCTCGCCCGGCGCCGCCTCGCCGACACCCAACTCCCCGCCGTACCGAGGACGTTGGTCAAGGACGGAATCCTCGACGCCTTCGATGCCAAGCTGCCCTTCACGCTCACCGACGGCCAGCAGAAGGTCAGCCGGGAGATCTTCGACGACCTGGCGACCGAGCACCCCATGCACCGCCTCCTCCAGGGCGAGGTCGGCTCCGGCAAGGCGCAGCCGCTGGACGCGCTGGTGCTGACACCGCGCGGCTTCCGTCCCATGGGGGAGATGACCGTCGGCACCGAGGTGGTGGTGCCGAGCGGCGAGATCGCCGTGGTGGACGGCGTCTTCCCGCAGGGCGAGCGGGAGGTGTGGCGGCTCGTGCTGTCCGACGGGAGCACCGTCGAGTGCGATGACGAGCATCTGTGGATCGTCGGGGCCGACGGCGGGGGGGAGCGGGTGCTGACGACGCGCGAGCTGCGGGCCGCGCTCCATGACGGTGACGGCCGGCCCCGGTGGTCCATCGCGCCGGCCACCCCCGTGGACCTCGACGGCGGTGCGGAGCGGGTGCTCGATCCGTATCGGGTGGGGCGGATGCTGGGCGACGGCCGGCTTGCGGGCGCGGATGAGGACCTCGACGGGGCGACGGGCCGGGCGCTGCGCGCGCGCCGGGTGCCGGACGCCTACCGGAACGCACCGCTCAAGGACCGGCTGGCCGTGCTGCAGGGGCTGATGGACGCCGGGGGCGAGCCCTCAGGGCCCGGCGCGGCGTTCCGCGCGGCGCCCGCCCCCCTCGCCGACGATCTCGCCTGGCTCGTGCGCTCCCTGGGCGGCCGCGCCCGGCTTCGGCCCGTACGGGATGGTGCGTACGACGTGTCCGTGGCGCTGCCCGAGGCGTACCCGCCCTTCCGCGAGGCAGCCGACGGGGGCGCCGTGCGGGCGTCCGCGGACGACGACGGCTTCCGGCGCACCATCGACGCCATCGAGTACGTCGGCCGCAAGCCCGTCCAGTGCATCAGCGTCGCGCACCCCGCCCACGCCTATGTGACCGACCACTTCACCGTCACGCACAACACCATGGTCGCGCTGCGCGCCATGCTCGGCGTGGTCGACAGCGGCGGCCAGGCCGCCATGCTGGCGCCGACCGAGGTCCTGGCCCAGCAGCACCACCGCTCGATCACCGAGATGATGGGGGAGCTGGCCGAGGGCGGTCTGCTCGGAGGCGCCGAGCACGGCACCAAGGTGGTGCTGCTGACCGGGTCCATGGGCACCGCGGCCCGCCGCCAGGCGCTGCTCGATCTGGTCACCGGCGAGGCCGGAATCGTCGTCGGCACCCATGCCCTGATCGAGGACAAGGTGCAGTTCCACGACCTGGGACTGGTCGTCGTCGACGAACAGCACCGTTTCGGCGTCGAGCAGCGGGACGCGCTGCGCGGCAAGGGCAAACAGCCGCCGCACCTCCTGGTGATGACGGCAACCCCCATTCCGCGCACGGTCGCCATGACCGTCTTCGGCGATCTGGAGACCTCCGTCCTGGACCAACTCCCCGCCGGACGCTCGCCGATCGCCAGCCATGTGGTGCCCGCCAAGGACAAGCCGCACTTCCTCGCGCGCGCCTGGGAGCGGGTCCGCGAAGAGGTGGCGGCCGGGCATCAGGGCTATGTGGTGTGCCCGCGGATCGGCGACGACGAGGAGGAGGCGCCCAAGGGGACGAAGAAGGGCGCGGCGGGCTCCAAGGGCGCGGCGGCCAAGGCGGGTTCACCGGAGGACGTGGCGGAGAAGCGGCCGCCGCTCGCGGTGCTCGACATCGCCGACCAGCTCGCCAAGGGGCCGCTCGACGGCCTGCGGGTGGCGGTGCTGCACGGCCGGATGGCGCCGGACGACAAGGACGCGGTGATGCGGTCCTTCGCCGCCGGCGAGCTGGATGTGCTGGTCGCGACAACCGTCATCGAGGTGGGGGTGAACGTCCCGAACGCCACCGCCATGGTGATCATGGACGCGGACCGCTTCGGCGTCTCCCAGCTGCACCAGCTGCGCGGCCGGGTCGGCCGTGGCTCGGCGCCCGGCCTGTGCCTGCTGGTCAGCGAGATGCCCGAGGCCAGTCCGGCCCGCGCCCGGCTCGCCGCCGTGGCCGGCACCCTCGACGGCTTCGAGCTCTCCCGTATCGACCTGGAACAGCGGCGCGAGGGCGATGTCCTCGGACAGGCGCAGTCCGGCGTCCGCTCCTCGCTGCGGATGCTCACGGTCATCGACGACGAGGAGATCATCGCGGCCGCCCGCGAGGAGGCCACCGAGCTGGTCACCGCCGACCCCGAGCTGACCGGCCATCCGGAGCTGCGGATCGCCCTGTCCGCCCTGCTGGACGAGGAACGGGAGCAGTATCTGGACAAGGGCTGAGAGGTGCGCGCGGACCCGAGCCGCCCGCCGTCGCGTGAGATCGATCACGGGCCCGGGTGCCTTGGGGACGCCCCGGCCGGGCGCCCGCGGCCTCCTGACGGAATATCGTGGAGGGGCGGAGCCTGCCCGGCTCCCACCCCACAGCACACCACCACGCGCAACGTAAGGACGGGCCCATGACCCGCGTGATCGCCGGTGCGGCCGGCGGCCGCCGCCTGGCCGTACCGCCGGGAAACGGCACCCGCCCGACCTCCGACCGGGCGCGCGAGGGCATGTTCTCCACCTGGGAGTCGCTCGACGGACCGCTGGCCGGCGCCCGGGTCCTCGATCTGTACGGCGGTTCCGGCGCGGTCGGCCTGGAGGCGCTCTCCCGCGGGGCCGCCCATGTCCTGCTGGTCGAGGCCGATGCCCGCGCCGTGCGCACCATCCGGGACAACGTCCGCGCGGTCGGCCTCCCGGGCGTCGAGGTCCGGGCCGGCAAGGCCGAGCAGACCGCCGCCGTACCTGCCCCGGGCGAGCCGTACGACGTCGTCTTCCTCGACCCGCCCTACGCGGTCACCGACGAGGAATTGTGCGAGATCCTGCTCACACTCCGTGGTCAGGGGTGGCTTGCGGACGAGGCACTCGTCACCGTGGAGCGCAGCACCAGAGGCGGCACGTTCCCATGGCCGGACGGATTTGAAGCGATCAAGGCCCGTCGCTACGGCGAGGGGACGCTTTGGTACGGTCGCGCCGCTTCGACGTCCGCCGAATCGACGTCAGCAAGCGTGTCATGACCGGATCGGAGAGCGAGGAACCCGAGTTGCGCCGCGCCGTCTGTCCGGGGTCGTTCGACCCCATCACCAACGGGCACCTGGACATCATCGCCCGTGCCTCCAAGCTGTACGACGTCGTCCATGTCGCCGTGATGATCAACCAGTCCAAGCAGGGGCTGTTCACGGTCGAGGAGCGGATCGATCTGATCCGCAGGGCCACCGCCGAGTACGGCAATGTCGAGGTCGAGTCCTTCCACGGCCTGCTCGTGGACTTCTGCAAGCAGCGCGACATCCCCGCGATCGTCAAGGGGCTGCGGGCCGTCAGCGACTTCGACTACGAGCTGCAGATGGCCCAGATGAACAACGGCCTGTCCGGTGTGGAGACCCTCTTCGTCCCCACCAACCCCACCTACAGCTTCCTGTCCTCCAGCCTCGTGAAGGAGGTCGCTGCCTGGGGCGGTGATGTCTCCCACCTGGTCCCGCCGTTCGTCCTCGAAGCCCTCACCGAGCGCCTGCGCAAGAAGGGCTGACCCCACCCGTGGCGCACTGAGCGCGATGCCCAACTGACGGGGCGTCAGTTGGTGTCGGGCAAAGGGCCCGTGGACGTACAGTCGTCCCGTTCCGTCGTTCCAACCCCTCAGAGAGTGGCGAGTCCAAGGTGGACGTGCAGAAGAAGCTCGACGACATCGTCGCGACCGTCGGCAGCGCCCGGTCCATGCCCATGTCGGCATCGTGCGTGATCAACCGCGCCGAGCTGCTCGCCATGCTGGAGGAGGTGCGCGCGGCGCTGCCCGGCTCCCTCGCGCAGGCGCAGGAGCTGCTCGGCGGGCGGGAGCAGATGGTCGAGGAGGCGCGGGCCGAGGCGGAGCGGATCATCGAGTCCGCGCACGCCCAGCGCGGTTCGCTGATCTCCGACACCGAGGTCGCCCGGCAGTCCCAGGACGAGGCGGACCGGATCCTGGCGGAGGCCCGCCAGGAGGCGGAGGAGATCCGTGCCGAGGCCGACGACTACGTCGACAGCAAGCTCGCCAACTTCGAGGTCGTCCTCACCAAGACCATCGGATCCGTCGACCGCGGCCGCGAGAAGCTGCTCGGCCGCGGACCCGGGCTCGACGAACAGGGTTACGAGGACGCCGAGGCCCCCGAGCGCAGTGCCGACCCGGAGACCCTCAGGCAGCGCGCCGACGTGTACGTGGACGCCAAGTTCGGGGCGTTCCAGGCCGTGCTGACCAAGACGCTGGAGGCGGTCGGCCGGGGCCGCGACAAGCTGCAGGGCGCCCGGGCGATCGACGAGCTCGGTGCCCACCTGGCGGCACAGGGCGATCCGCAGTCCGGGCAGCCGCAGGCCGACGCCGAGTATCTCGCCGGGCTGGCGGGCATCAGCGCCGACCAGGACCTGCAGACACCCCAGGCGCCCCCGGCGCCCCCGATGCCCCAGGTGCAGCCCCAGCCCCAGGAGCTCCAGCAGCCGCTTCAGCCCCAGGTCCAGCAGCAGGAGTACTACGACCCGGCGGCGTACCAGCAGCAGGACGTCTACGGCTATCAGCAGCCGCAGCAGGTGCCGTACGCCCAGCATCAGGATCCGTACGGCTACGACTGGCAGCAGCAGGCCCAGCAGCAGGGCTACGACCCGAACACCGGGTATCAGCAGCAGGTGCCCCAGCAGCCCCAGCACGCCCCGCACGACCATGCCGCGCAGCCCGGTGCGCTCGACGAGACCAGCCTGTTCGACACCAGCATGATCAACCTGGACCAGCTCCGGCAGTACGAAGAGGGGCGCCAGTAGGCGACCCGGCCACGGACCGGTGTCCGGCCGGGAGCGGATTGGGCCTATCGGGGCCCGTCCAGTATCCTGGCTCTTCGGTCGCGCGTATGTCTGCGATCTCTGCTGCCCGAATTTCACAGCTGGGATACGGGCGGCGCGAAAACCCCGTAGAAAGCAGGAAGCCATCAACGCCCGCCTCGACCACCGCTCCCCTCTCGTGTTCGACACACGCGAGCTGGGCCGGCGTCCCGGTGCGCTCAAGAGGGTCTCCCGCTCCGTCGAGGCCCCCCGGGACCTCGGCAACGAGGTCATCGGAGTTCCCGCGGGCGCATCGATCGAGCTCAAGCTCCGCCTGGAATCGGTCATGGACGGGGTGCTTGTCACAGGCACCGGCCGTGCAACCGTCACGGGGGAGTGCGTAAGGTGTCTGGAGCCGCTGGAGCGAGAGCTCGACGCGGACTTCCAGGAGATGTTCTCCTACCCCGACGCCGATGCCCGGGTCCCTAAGACGGACGCCGGCGACGACGCCGAGGACGAGGAGGACACCCTCTTCCTCGAGGACGACATGTTCGACCTCGAGCCCGTGCTGCGTGACGCGGTGGTGCTTGCACTGCCGATGCAGCCGGTGTGCCAGGACGACTGCCCGGGCCTGTGCTCCGACTGCGGAGTGCGGCTGGCGGACGACCCGGACCACCACCACGACGCCGTCGACATCCGTTGGGCGGCACTGCAGGGACTCGCCGAGACCACCCAGGACGGCGAGAAGGACAACATGGGCGGCGCCGAAGCGGGCGTCGACGAGAAGCAGGAGAAGTAGCCGTGGCTGTTCCGAAGCGGAAGATGTCGCGCAGCAACACGCGCCACCGCCGGTCGCAGTGGAAGGCTGCGGTCCCCACCCTGGTGGCATGCGCTAGCTGCCACGAGCCGAAGCTGCAGCACATTGCGTGCCCGAGCTGCGGCACCTACAACAAGCGCCAGGTCCTCGAGGTCTGAGCGGCTGGTGACAGGCTCCATGTCAGATGCCAATTCGTCTCTCCGCAACCGCGGAGGTGAACCGCGCGGCGGTGAACCGACAACGGCAGACACAGCCTCGTCCCACACGCTTCTGGAAGGGCGGCTCGGGTACAAGCTCGAGTCCGCCCTTCTGGTGCGTGCGCTGACGCACCGCTCGTACGCATACGAGAACGGCGGTCTGCCCACCAACGAACGGCTCGAATTCCTCGGGGATTCGGTGCTCGGCCTGGTGGTCACCGACACGCTGTACCGCATCCACCCCGATCTGCCGGAAGGCCAGCTGGCCAAACTGCGGGCCGCGGTGGTCAACTCGCGTGCACTTGCCGAGGTGGGCCGCGGCCTCGACCTCGGCGCCTTCATCCGCCTCGGACGGGGCGAAGAAGGCACGGGCGGCCGGGACAAGGCGTCCATCCTCGCCGACACCCTTGAAGCGGTGATCGGCGCGGTCTATCTCGACCAGGGCCTCGACGCGGCCGGCGAGCTGGTGCACCGGCTCTTCGACCCGCTCATCGAAAAGTCCTCCAGCCTGGGCGCGGGCCTGGACTGGAAGACCAGCCTCCAGGAACTCACCGCGACCGAAGGTCTCGGCGTCCCGGAGTACCTGGTCACCGAGACCGGCCCGGACCACGAGAAGACCTTTACTGCTGCTGCCCGCGTCGGTGGTGTCTCGTACGGCACCGGCACCGGCCGCAGCAAGAAGGAAGCCGAGCAGCAGGCGGCGGAGGCCGCGTGGCGTGCGATTCGCGCCGCGGCGGACGAAGCGGCCAAGGCGGCAGCTTCCGGCGACAGTGCTTCGCCGGCCCCCGGTGCAAGCACCGGCTCACCGGATACCGCCGCGCAGCCTGATTCGGCTCCGGCCTCCGGCGACAGCCCGTCGTCGGCACACTGAATCACCGTTTCTGACCCCTTCCGGGCGGCCCCGCGCCGCTCCGGACGGGGTCAGAAGTCTTTCTCAAGGAGCCCTGCCGTGCCCGAGCTGCCCGAGGTCGAGGTCGTACGCCGCGGACTGGAGCGCTGGGTCAGCGGCCGCACGGTCGACGCCGTCGAGGTGCGGCATCCGCGCGCGATCCGCCGGCACACGGCCGGCGCGGCCGACTTCGCGGCCCGGCTCAAGGGCCTGCGGATCGGCGTGGCGTGCCGGCGCGGCAAGTACCTCTGGCTCCCGGTGACCGGCGGCGGCCCGGCCGCGCAGACCGCCGCGGAGGGCATCGGCCCGATGATCACGCCGTCCGTCACCCACGGTCTGGCGATCCTCGCCCACCTCGGCATGAGCGGCCAGCTGCTGGTCCAGCCGCAGGACGCCCCCGACGAGAAGCATCTGCGGATACGGGTCCGCTTCGCCGACGCGCTCGGCACCGAACTCCGCTTCGTCGACCAGCGCACCTTCGGCGGCCTCTCGCTGCACGACACCGTCCCCGGCGACGTCGACCATCTCCCCGACGTCATCGCCCACATCGCCCGCGATCCGCTCGATCCGGCCTTCGACGACGCCGCCTTCCACGACGCGCTGCGCCGCCGCCGGACCACCATCAAGCGGGCGCTGCTCGACCAGACGCTGATCAGCGGCGTCGGCAACATCTACGCCGACGAGGCGCTGTGGCGCGCCAGGCTCCACTACGAGCGGCCGACCGCCACCTTCACCCGCCCGCGCACCGCCGAGCTGCTCGGTCACGTACGGGACGTGATGAACGCCGCGCTCGCCGTCGGCGGCACCAGCTTCGACAGCCTCTACGTCAACGTCAACGGTGAGTCCGGGTACTTCGAGCGGTCCCTGGACGCCTACGGCCGCGAGGACGAACCCTGCCGCCGCTGCGGCACCCCCATCCGCCGCCGCCCCTGGATGAACCGCTCCAGCTACTTCTGCCCCCGCTGCCAGCGGCCGCCGCGCCCCTGAGCGGGGCGCCCCGGCGCGGCCGAGCGGCTCATCGCGCGGCGTGCCGGGCGTCGTAGCGCTCCCGTGCCTGGAGCACCTGCGGCATCCGGTCCTCCACCAGGTCGATCAGCATCCGTAGTTGACGGGCGACCTGGTCCCCCAGCGGCGTCAGCGCGTAATCCACCCGAGGCGGGTTGGTCTGCTGTGCCTCGCGGTGCACGAGTCCGTCCCGCTCCAGTGCGTGCAGGGTCTGGGCCAGCATTTTCTCGCTCACCCCTTCGACCCGGCGCCGCAGTTCGTTGAAGCGGAAGGTCTCGTCGAGCAGCGCGTCCAGCGTCAGGCTGCCCCATCGGTCGGTGACGTGCTTGAGCGCGTCACGGGACGGGCAGTCGCGCGCGAAAACGTCGAAGGCCAGATCGTCCGTACAGCCGGAGCCGGGCTCCTCGGTCGTCTCGGCAGGGGGTTCGGTCGCCATATCGACACCATACTCCGGCGCAGCGCTAACTGCTGGGTTGCGCTTTCTAAAAGTTAGTGCTTCTCTTTCTCTCATCGCAGCCCACCGTTCCCGGACACCGACCGCCCCGGGATGCCGTGACCTCAAGGAGAATCCGCCGTGACCACCGCCGCCCTGCCCGCCCCCGTCGTCTCCATTGCGTACCACTCCGGCTTCGGCCACACCGCCGTACTGGCCGAGGCCGTCCGGGCCGCCGCCACCGAGGCGGGCGCCACCGTCCACCTGATCAAGGTCGACGAGATCACCGAAGCCCAGTGGGAGCAGCTCGACGGCTCCGACGCGATCGTCTTCGGTTCGCCGACCTACATGGGCACCGCCTCCGGCGCCTTCCACACCTTCGCCGAGGCGACCGCCAAGCGCTGGGCGACCCGCGCCTGGCAGGACAAGCTCGCGGCCGGCTTCACCAACTCCGCCTCCAAGAGCGGGGACAAGCTGCACACGCTGCAGTTCTTCACGGTGCTTGCCGCCCAGCACGGCATGAGCTGGGTCAGCCTCAACCTGCTCCCCGGCTGGAACTCCTCCACCGCCTCCGAGAACGACCTGAACCGGCTGGGCTTCTTCCTGGGGGCCGCCGCCCAGTCCGACAACGACCAGGGCGCCGAGGCGGTCCACAAGGCCGATATCGCCACCGCCGAGCACCTCGGCCGGCGGATCGTCGAGCAGGCCCGCGTCTTCACCGCGGGACGGGCCACCCTCGCCGCCTGACCGGCGCACCAGGGTCCGCCCCCCAGGGCCCCGGTAACGCAGACGCCCGCGCCGCCCCGTGATCTCTCGCGGGGTGGCGCGGGCGTCCGGCGTGACCGCGGCCGTGTCACGCAGGCCGGGAAGGCTGCCTCAGAAGCCGAAGTCCTGCGTCCACCACGGGCCGCCCGGGCCGAAGTGGGCGCCGACGCCGAGGGTCTTGTACTCGCAGTTGAGGATGTTGGCGCGGTGGCCGGGGCTGTTCATCCAGGAGTCCATGACGGACTGGGCGTTGGCCTGGCCGCGGGCGATGTTCTCGCCGCCCAGGTCGGTGATGCCCTGGGCGCGGGCCCGGTCCCAGGGGGTGTTGCCGTCGGGGTCGGTGTGGTCGAAGAAGCCGCGCCGAGCCATGTCGTCACTGAACTGCTGTGCGAGACCGGCCAATTCCTTGTCCGCCGTCACGGGGGAGCAGCCGGCCTGGGCGCGCTCCTGATTGACCAGCGACAGCACCTGCGCCTCGGCCGACGACTGGGCGTCGGGGGTCTTGGACGGGGTCGCGGAGCGGCGGGGCGCCGCGGAGGAGGGGGTGTCGGTGGGCGTGGCGGTGCGCTGCGAACCGGACGCTTCGGTGGGGGATTTGGACGGCCGGCGGGGGGAGGGCGAGGTGGAGGGGGTGGCCGCGGAGGACGGGCGGCCGGTGTCCGGGGCGGCGGTGGGGCGGGTGCCGCCGCGGCTCGCCGGGGCCGTGGTGCGGTCGGACGGGGCCTCGGAGAGGCTGCCCATCGGCGCGGTGGCCTCCGGCAGCGCGTCGGCACGGACCCGGTCGCCGCCGCTCGTACCCCCGTCGAACTGGCCGCTGCCGGGGATCAGTCCGGAGGCGACCGCCACCGCTCCCATCGCCATCGCGGCGGAGGCGCCGAGCAGTCCGGTGCGTACCGGAGCCATGCCGCGGGCGCGCGGCGCGCGAGGGGCGCGGTGCCGCACCGGGCCGTCGGGCAGCGTTGCCGTCGGTGCGTCAACATGCCCTGCACCGGGGGCTTCGGGCGTGTGGGGAGCAGAGCGTCGATGGCGGCCCATCCGCTGTCTTCCTTCCCCCGGTGCAAGCACCGGCTCCACTGGAGCGGCTACCGCCGCACAGCTTTCTTCAGCGTCAAAGCGGCTCACCCATATGGGTGAGCCTCGCTGTCGGGGGACTGTACGCCATGACGCAAGGGGCAGAAGTGCCTGCTGAGCAATTGGCCAGTTAACGTGCACACATGAATGAGGATGTTCGTGTGACCGCGTGGGTACGGGGTCAGGTCCAGGGCGTCGGCTTCCGCTGGTTCACCCGAGCGAATGCTCTTCGCATCGGCGAACTCGCGGGATTTGCAGTGAATCTCGGCGACGGCCGCGTCCAGGTGGTCGCCGAGGGGCCGAAGGGCCACTGCGATCAGCTGCTGGACTGGCTGCGTACCGGAGACACGCCCGGGCGGGTCGACGGAGTCACTGAGATCTGGGCCACGCCCCGCGGTGGTTACGACGGCTTCGAGATCCGCTGAAACGGCCCGCCGAAACCGTCCGTACGGCCGTCACAGGCGATCTTGCCGGTGCGTCTTTGTCAGCTGCTTACGGGAGATAAGGCCTGGTGGTTGCCAACTCGGCCGACCCGTGCAAGGCTGCCGCTGTACGGATGATCTCCACGCCCCCGCGGGACCTTTCTGGGGAGTCGGCGCAGCGCCCTCGCGGCCGCGCACTCTCAGGTGCCCGAGGATACGGGGCGTGATCGTGTTGACCGTCAAACCGTTTGGTGAGACTCTGGAATCCCCGCGCACCTTAGCTGTTTGGCATTGAGTACACCCAGAGAATGACAAGCACCGCGGGTGCGAATCCCTCACGACCCACACCGCTTCGGTCGGTCACTCATTGTGGAGGACCATCCATCATGGCAAAGGCGCTTCTCGGTTACGTCGGCGGCTCCGACCCCCGAGTCCTCTCCGAGATGCGACGGCTTCAGCAGCGCGTCCAAGACCTTGAATCCGAGCTTATTCGGATGCAGGCCGAAAACGACATGCTGTCCGCTGCCGCACGTCGCGACGACTCGATGCTCGACATCGACGTACCCCAGGCGGAGCCCGCGCTCACCTGACCCCAACCCGAGGGCCGGTAGAGCTGCTCGCGAGCCGCTTGAGGCACCGCTCTCTTCAAGATCTGCAAGGGACGCTTCGGCGTCCCTTCGTCGTTTCCCGGTTCGTCGTTTCCCGCATTTAATGCGAACAATGCGGCCACTTCAGCCGTGCCGCGCCTCCCTTACCGCATGATGTGCCCTGCGCTTTCCTCGGTGAAACCGAAAATGAACGGCGCGGTATACCCGGGGGCCGTACGGGGTGGTGCCCGGAGCCGGAATGTTGGGCTCACCCGTCGAGAGGCGGCCGGTAGAGTCCAACGGCGTGCATCTCAAGAGTCTGACCCTGCGAGGTTTCAAGTCCTTCGCGTCCGCCACGACGCTGCGGTTCGAACCGGGCATCACCTGTGTCGTCGGCCCCAACGGCTCCGGCAAGTCCAATGTCGTGGACGCGCTGTCCTGGGTCATGGGCGAGCAGGGTGCCAAGTCGCTGCGCGGCGGGAAGATGGAGGACGTCATCTTCGCCGGGACGACCGGGCGGCCGCCGCTCGGTCGCGCCGAGGTCTCGCTCACCATCGACAACTCCGACGGTGCACTGCCGATCGAGTACGCCGAAGTCACCATCACCCGGATCATGTTCCGCAATGGCGGCAGTGAGTACCAGATCAATGGGGACACCTGCCGGCTGCTGGATATCCAGGAATTGCTCTCCGATTCCGGTATCGGCCGGGAGATGCATGTCATCGTCGGGCAGGGCCAGCTCGACTCCGTACTGCACGCCGACCCGATGGGGCGCCGGGCCTTCATCGAGGAGGCGGCCGGCGTCCTCAAGCACCGTAAGCGCAAGGAGAAGGCGCTGCGGAAGCTGGACGCGATGAAGGCCAACCTCGCCCGCGTCCAGGATCTGACCGATGAGCTGCGGCGCCAGCTCAAGCCACTGGGGCGGCAGGCGGCGGTCGCCCGGCGGGCCGCCGTCATCCAGGCCGATCTGCGCGACGCCCGGCTGCGGCTGCTCGCCGACGATCTCGTCACCCTGCGCCGGGCGCTGCGCGCCGAGATCGCCGACGAGGCGGCGCTCAAGGAACGCAAGCAGGCCGCCGAGGCGCAGCTGCGCACCGCCCAGCAGCGGGAGGCGGCGCTGGAGGAGGAGGTGCGTACGCTGACGCCGCGGGTGCAGCGTGCGCAGCAGACCTGGTACGAGCTGTCGCAGCTCGCGGAGCGGGTGCGCGGCACGATCTCGCTGGCCGAGGCCCGGGTCAAGAGCGCCTCGGCGGCCCCGCCGGAGGAACGGTCCGGGCGCGATCCCGAGGACATGGAGCGGGAGGCGGCCCGGATCCGCGAGCAGGAAGCGGAGTTGACGGCCGCGCTGGAGGCGGCGAGCCGGGCGCTGGAGGACACCGTCGAACACCGCGCCGGGCTGGAGCGGCAGTTGGCGGACGAGGAGCGGCGGCTGCGGGACGTGGCCCGGGCCATCGCCGACCGGCGCGAGGGCCTCGCCCGGCTGAGCGGGCAGGTCACCGCCGCCCGCGGCCGGGCCGCCTCGGCGCAGGCGGAGATCGGCCG
>NZ_QUAC01000198.1 GCF_003389455.1 Streptomyces inhibens
GAGGCCACGGGCGGGGCCGCGGGCGGGAGCGGGCCCGGGGGCGCCGGCGGGCCGCAGCGATGGTGCGGCAGGCGGCGGCGCTTAGTCTGGACGGCATGAGCTCGGAGATGCGGTCGTTGGCGGTCACTGCGATCGTGCAGGCGGATGAGTGCGCGGTCCTGCGCGTCAGCGGGGAACTGGACCTCCGCACCGAGCAGGCCTTTCTCGCCGAGGCACGGTCGGTGGTCTCGGCCGGCCACCGCTTTCTCGTGCTCGATCTGACCGCCCTGCGCTTTTGTGACTCGCGGGGGCTGAGCTGTCTGCTCGCCCTCGAATGGCTGTGCCGGCGCCTGGAGGGCCGGCTGCTGCTGGCCTCGCTCGGTGTGCGGATGCTGCGCCTGCTGGTCGGCACCCAGTCCCTGGGCGTCTTCTCCTGCTACCCCACGGTCGGCCATGCGCTGGCCGCCGTCCCCGACGGCAGCCGCCCGGCCTGGCCGCCCGCGGTGGAGGACCCGTCCGTGTGAGGCGCCGGTTCAGCCGGGTGACGGCCGGCCGCCCGGGCAGTTCACCCCCAGCCAGGCATCGTCGAACCGCGCGAAAGTGATCTTCTGGTACGGGCCGGACTCGTAGAGCAGCCCGAAGGTGCCGTCCGTCAGCCGGGTCAGCGTCGAGTAGGCCGCCGCGCCCGGTGCGACGGCCCGGGAGATGGGCCAGCTCTCGCCGTCGTCGCAGGACGCCCGCACGGTGAGGTTCTCGCGCGCGCCGGTGCTCGCCGTATTGCTGAACAGCAGCCAGTGCGACCGGGGCTGGTGCGCCGGCGCTGCCGGGTCGTAGCGCAGGATCGAGGCGTTGTTGGCCGGGTCGATCAGCTCGTCGTCCGGGGCCGGGGCGCTGTAGGACAGTCCACCGTCCCGTGAGTGTGCGACCAGTCGCTTCGTGGTGCTGCTGGTGCGGCTGTTGAGCATGACGCGGCCATCGGCCAGCTCGACGGTCTTGTTCTCGTCCATCAGCGGCCCGACCGGCGTCCCCATGTGCCAGGTCGCTCCGTGGTCGTCGCTGTACGCACTGGCCGCCCACATGCTGCCGTCGGCCTTGCGGAACGCGTACTGCTGGAGCAGCCGCCCGCCGGCGAGCTGGCTGCCGGAGCCGGACGAGGCGAAGATGCCGCGCCAGGACGGGTCCTTGAGGTCATGGGTGAGGCGCCGGTGGCGCCAGCTGAGGCCCCGGTCGTCGGAGTAGCTGTAGTCGGTGTGCAGCACGGTGGTGCTGTCGTGGGCGTTGCCGGCGCCCGCGTTGCCGAACCCGACGCCCTTGGGCGCGTACGCATGGAAGAGGAAGACCCGGCCGGTCTTCCGGTCGACCAGCAGGCTCGGGTCGCCCGCGCCCACCCCGCCGTCGTAGTCCACCGCCGCCCGTGGGGCGCTCCATGTACGCCCCTTGTCGGTGCTCCGACGCACCATCACATCCACATTGCCGGGCAGATCGGCCGCGCTGTCGTTGCGCCGGTCGTACGCCGCGACGAGGGTGCCGTCCGGCAGCGTGGTCAGCGCCGGGATGCGGTAGGTGTGCGCTCCTTGCCCGGATACCGCCAGATCGGTGGTCTCGTACAGGGCCGGCCGGACCGTGGCGCGGAGCGGTACCAGGCGCGGTTCGGCGGCGGGTGCCGCGGGGGCGGACAGCAGGCCGGCGCCGGCGGCGAGCAGGGTGGCCAGCGTGACGGGACGGGCGGCTTTCACCGAGACCTCCAGGGCGGGACGCGGCGCGGAACGCGACGGGCATAACGGAGGGATCGGACATCGGACGTCCTGCGAATCTAAGGTCATGGTGAGGGGCCGTCAACTCCGGGGAAGAAGTGGAGTGATGGGCCGCGTGGGGCCCGTGTGAGCGACGGTGTGAGGGTGGGGGTATGCGTCTTGCGGGGGCGGTGGCGGGACCCTAGGGGCGAACGCGGCATCGGACATCAGACGTCCTACGCCCCGAGAGGGGGAGCGCAGGTGCCGGGGTCCCGGGGCTGCCGCGGGGTGACGGCGGCGGGATTCGCCTTACGACGCG
The DNA here is from genome assembly GCF_003389455.1 of Streptomyces inhibens. Lineage (GTDB taxonomy): Bacteria > Actinomycetota > Actinomycetes > Streptomycetales > Streptomycetaceae > Streptomyces > Streptomyces inhibens. Next base: position 2,032 of record NZ_QUAC01000198.1, read on the forward strand.
GCGCCCTCGCGCAGTGCGTCGATCAGCGCCGCCACCGACGGCCGCCGGCACGCGGCAGAGCCGACCGCGACCACGATGTGCCGGACGACCGGATCCCGCAGCGGCACGGACGTGATGCCCTCCGAGCGCAGCCGCAGCATCAGCTCCGTCAGCGGCGCGACACCCAGCCCCGCCCCGACCATCGCCAGCGAGGTGGCGGTGTCGGTCACCTCGTGGACGACCCGCGGTTCGAACCCGGCCCGGCGGCAGGCGGCGCGGACGGCCCGCCCGTAGTACGAGCCGGGGGCCGGCAGGATCCAGTCGAAGCCGGCGGTGTCGGCAAGCCGCAGCGCTGCGGTCCCCGCCTTCGCGTCGTCCGTCGCCTCATCCTCTGTCTCCGCGTCGTCCGCCCCCTCTTCCTTCGCCCCCGCGTCGTAGGCGTCCCACGGCGGCTGCCCCGCCGGTACCGCCAGCGAGAACCGTTCGGTGCACAGCCGCACCAACTCCACCGTGCCGTCCCGGACCAGCGGCGCGTCCGGATAGTCCAGGCCGAGCGCCAGATCCACCCGGCCGGCGCACACCTCCGTGTACGCCTGGTCCACATCCACCTCACGGCTCTCTACCCGCACACCCGGGTGCCGGGCACCGAGGCGGCGCAGGGCCGGCGGCAGCAGCCCGGCGGCCGCCGTACCGAAAACCCCCAGCCGCAGCCGCGCGCGGACCTCGCCGTGGGTGCGTTCCAGCGCCGCCACCGCCTCGGCCTGCGCGGCCAGGATCCGCTCCGCATGGGTGGCGAGGGTGTGCCCGGCGTCCGTCAGCTCCACCCGGCGGCCGGTCCGCCGGACCAGCTCCGTGCCCGTGGCCCGCTCCAGCGCCGCGATGTGCTGGGACACCGCGCCCGGTGTGTAGCCGAGGGCCGCGGCCGCCGCGGTCATCGTGCCGCTCCGGGTCAGCTCCAGCAGCGTTTTGAGCTGGACACCTGGCAATTCCATGGCGGCACCCTACCCACGGGCTCCGGGACGCCCGGCGCCACGAGGTGTGCCGCCTTGCGAAACCCCTCTACTCACAGAACTCTTAAGAGATCGCGTCCAGCAACTGTGCATGGACGCGGCACGGTCCGCCCGTCACCATCTGAACCACCGGTGGCCGACCCGCCACCCGCTCCGGCACCTCCGACATCCCACATCCCACTCCGTCCGGAACAAGAAGACGGGAAGGCGGCCCGGATGGCTTCCACCACGGCTTCGGCCGATGCCCCTGTCCCCGTCCCCGAGCAGGCCGACGTCGTGATTATCGGCGGCGGTGTCATCGGGGCGAGCATCGCGTTCCACCTGGCCGAAGCGGGCGTCGCCCGGGTGCTCCTGCTGGAGCGCGACCGGCCGGCGTCCGGCTCGTCCGGCAAACCCATCGGCGGCGTCCGCGCCCAGTTCTCCGACCCGCTCAACATCCGGCTCGGCCTGCGCAGCCTGGACGCCTGGCGGGACTTCGTCCGCCGGCCCGGCGCCGACATCGGACTGGAGAACGTCGGCTATCTCTTCCTCCTCGGCAACGACAGCGAACTGGCCACCTTCACCGAGGGGGTTGAGGTCCAGAACGCATACGGCGTACCCAGCCGCATCATCACCCCGCGCGCCGCCCAGGACCTGTGCCCGTACGTCGACCCGAGCGGCATCGTCGCCGCCGCCTTCTCACCCACCGACGGCTATGCGCTGCCCAGGTCCGCGGTGGCCGGCTATCTGCGCGCGGCCCGCCGGCTCGGCGTGACCGTCCGCACCCGCTGCCCGGTCACCGCCATCGACACCGCCGACGGCACACTCCAGGCGGTCCGCACCCCGCACGGCACCGTGCGCACCCACACCGTCATCTGCTGCGCGGGCGCCTGGTCCGGCGCCCTCGGCGCGATGGCGGGCGTCGAACTCCCCGTCACGCCGCTGCGCCGGCAGATCGCCTTCACCGGACCACTGCGCCCCGCCCCGCCCCGCATCCCCTTCACCCTCGACTACGACTCCACCCTCTACTTCCACAACGACGCCGCCGAAGGCCTCCTCATGGGCCTGTCCGACCCCCGCCAACAGCCCGGATTCCAGCGGGAGTTCAGCCGGGAATGGCTGGATCCGTTCCGTACCGCGGCCGCCCGCCGCGCACCGGCACTCGCCCGCCTCCCGGTCGTCGACGGCTGGGCCGGCCTCTACGAGATGACCCCCGACCGCAATGCGCTGATCGGCGAGGCCCGGAACGTCGGCCGCTTCCTGTACGCCACCGGCTTCTCCGGCCACGGCTTTCTGCAGGCCCCCGCGGTGGGGGAGCTGGTCCGCGACCTCTACCTGGGCCGGGAGCCGTTCCTCGATATCGCCCCGCTCGCCGCCACCCGCTTCGACGGCCGCGCCGTCCGCCCCGAGGCCCACATCATCTGACCCCTCCTGCCCCCAGCCCCTCGTCCCGGGAGTTCCGAATGGTCCCCACCTGGCAACTGCGCGCCGCGTTCGCCCGTCGGCTGTCCGACATGTACGGCACCGAAGTCCCCGCGTACACCACGCTGCTGGAGGTGGCCGGGCAGGTCAACGACGAGGTCGCGGCCCGGGACCCGGATGCCGGCCGGTTCGGCAGCATCGCCCGGGTCACCGCGGAACGCCACGGCGCGATCCGCGTCGGCACACCCGAGGAACTCCGCCAGGCCGCCCAGATCTTCGCCGCCCTCGGCATGCATCCGGTGGGCTTCTACGACCTGCGCGACGGCGACGAGGGCGCCGTACCCGTCGTCTCCACCGCCTTCCGGCCCACCGACCCCGACGAACTGGACCGCAACCCCTTCCGCGTCTTCACCTCGCTGCTCACCACCTCCGACCGCCGCTTCTTCGACGCCGGCCTGGAATCCCGGCTCGACGCCTTCCTCGCCCGCCGGCAGCTCTTCCCGCCGGAACTGCTCGCCCTCGCCGAGCGCGCCGAGGAGCAGGCCGGGCTCCCCGAGTCTGAGGCCGAACGTTTCCTCGCCCTCGCGGTCGCCGCGTTCGAACTGTCCCCGGAACCCGTCGACCGCGCCTGGTACACCGAGTTGGAGCGGGTCTCCGCGGTCGCCGCCGACATCGGCGGGGTGGCGGCCACCCACATCAACCACCTCACCCCGCGCGTCCTGGACATCGACGCCCTCTACCGGCGCATGGAGGAGCGCGGTATCACCATGATCGACCGGATCCAGGGGCCACCACGCTGGGCCGGGCCCGATGTGCTGCTGCGTCAGACCTCCTTCCGGGCCCTGGCCGAGCCACGCAAGTTCCGCGAGCCCGACGGCAGCGTCACCGGCGGATCGCTACGGGTCCGGTTCGGCGAGGTCGAGGCGCGCGGTATCGCCCTGACCCGCGCGGGCCGGGCCCGTTACGACGGCCTGATGGCGGAGACCGACCGCCTGACGGGGCTGCGCCCCGACACCGACCGGCAGGAGGTCGCCCGCTCCCTGTGGCAGCGGGGCTTCCCCGGCACCGAACACCAACTCGCCGTGGAACACCAGGCGTTCTTCACCTACCGCCCGGTGACCGGACGGCCCCGGGACGGACGCCGCCCGCCCGCCGACCTCACCGGCCTGCTCACCCACGGCTGGCTCACCGCCCACCCCATCGTCTACGAGGACTTCCTGCCCCGCTCCGCCGCCGGCATCTTCCGGTCCAACCTGACCGAGGACGGCACCCGCGACACGGAGCTGGCGGGCACTCCCTTCGACGCACACCGCCTCTCCGAAGCGATCGGCCGGCCGGTGCTCGACCCGTTCGGGCTCTACGCGGAACAGCAGGACCGCTCGCTGCGGCAGGCGCTGTTCACGCTCGGGGCGTGCGCGGCGCTGCGGGCTCTGGACGACGGCGAACTGGTCGCCACCGATCAGGACAGCGGTGATCCGGACGCCGGAGCCCCGGCCCTCTGACCACCTGCCCTTGGCCGCCCTGAAAGCCCTGACCGCCCTGCCGGCCTGACCGCCCTGCCGGCCCGTTCATCCGGATCTCCCAAGGAGCCCCAACATGCCCGCGACCCCCGCCGCCGGTCCCCGCCTCCCCGACACCGCCACCCTGCGCGCCCGCGCGGCAACCGCCCTCCGCCGCTGCGGTATCGACCTCGAGGCCCACACCGCGCCGCCGGCACACGAAGGCGACACCCTCCCCGCCCGTACCCCGCTCACCGGCGGCACCCTCGCCCACCTCCCCGCCACCACCCCCGAGCAGGCCGACGCGGCCATCGCCGAGGCGCACCGTACGTTCCAGGAGTGGCGCACCGTGCCCGCCCCACGGCGTGGCGCGCTGGTCAAGCGGCTCGGTGAACTCCTCACCGCGCACCGCGAAGAGCTCGCCGACCTCGTCACGATCGAGGCGGGCAAGATCCGCTCCGAGGCGCTCGGCGAGGTGCAGGAGATGATCGACATCTGCGACTTCGCCGTGGGCCTCTCCCGGCAGCTCTACGGCCGCACCATCGCCGGCGAACGGCCGGGCCACCGGCTCTCCGAGAGCTGGCACCCGCTCGGCGTGGTCGGCGTCATCTCCGCCTTCAACTTCCCGGTCGCCGTCTGGTCCTGGAACACCGCCGTCGCCCTGGTCTGCGGCGACACCGTCGTATGGAAGCCGTCCGAGCTGACCCCGCTCACCGCCCTCGCCTGTGACGGGCTGCTGGCCCGGGCGGCCGCCGAGGTGGGCGCGCCCGCCGGGGTGCACCGGCTGCTCCTCGGGGCGCGGGCGTGCGGTGAGCGGCTGGTCGACGATCCGCGGGTGGCGCTCGTCAGCGCGACCGGATCGGTACGGATGGGGCAGCTGGTCGCCCCTCGGGTCGCCGCCCGTTTCGGCCGCTGTCTGCTCGAACTCGGCGGCAACAACGCCGCCGTTGTCACCCCCTCCGCGGACCTCGACCTCGCCGTCCGCGGCATCGTCTTCTCCGCCGCCGGCACCGCGGGCCAGCGCTGTACGACGCTGCGCCGGCTGATCGTCCACGAGGATGTCGCCGACGGCCTCGTGGAGCGCATCGTGCAGGCGTACGGCCAACTGCCGCTGGGCGACCCGTTCGACGCGTCGACGCTCGTCGGCCCGCTCATCAGCACCGCCGCCCATACGGCGATGTCCGATGCGCTGGCCGCCGCGCAGCAGGCCGGCGGCAAGCTGCTGACCGGCGGCGAGCGGTGCTACGAGGCACAGGCGCCGGACGCCGCCTATGTCCGGCCGGCGATCGTCCGGATGCCGGAGCAGACCGAGATCGTCCGCACCGAGACCTTCGCCCCCGTCCTCTACGTCCTGACCTACCGCACCCTCGACGAGGCCATCGCCCTGCACAACGGCGTCCCGCAGGGCCTGTCGTCCAGCATCTTCACCCGCGACCAGCGCGAGGCCGAGCGGTTCCTGGCCGCCGACGGGTCCGACTGCGGGATCGCCAACGTCAACATCGGCACGTCAGGGGCGGAGATCGGGGGTGCGTTCGGCGGCGAGAAGGAGACCGGCGGCGGCCGCGAGTCCGGCTCCGACGCCTGGCGTGCCTATATGCGCCGGGCCACCAACACCGTCAACTACTCCGCGGATCTCCCGCTCGCCCAGGGCGTCAACTTCCTCTGAACGCCCGCCGACGGGCCGGGCCGCTACTCGGCCCGGCCCAGGTCCTGGACGAGGGTCGGCGAAGGACGCGGGATCTCACCGAAATCCTCGTCGTCGCCGTCCACGACGAGACGGTTGATCACATTCTCCAGCGCCGTCGGCAGGGTCGGGGCGAGCCCGCTGTGCCACTGGACGAGGAGATTGTGCCGGGCCGCGTCCGGCAGCAACTGCTTCTCGTCGAACGCGGCCACGGACCGGCGCTCCTCATCGGGCGCGTGCGCGGCCTGCTCGCGCCAGTAGGCGGCGTCGCGGTACTCGCCGTTGCGGCGGTGCGAGAGATACAGGCAGTAGGCGGCGGTGCGGCTGCCGGCGCCGGCGCCGAAGTGCCACCAGAAGTGCGCCGCGTCGCAGCGCCCGGTGATGTGCAGCAGACAGGCGAAGACCAGTGCGCCCTCGGGGTCGATGTGGTGGTCGTTGACCAGCCGTTCCAGGCTGGCCGCGGCCGCCGCGGCATTGACGACCAGCGCGCAGGCCAGCTGGAGTTCATGGGTGGCCTCGTCGCGGGCGCTGGGATAGGCACTGGGCGCACCGCGGTCGGCGCGGCCCGGCGACAGCGTCGCCCGCGGCCCGTCCGCTGCCGCCGCCCCCGCCTGCCGGGGGACGGTGAGACGGCCGAGCGCACCCCCGTCGTCGAGGTCACAGAAGCCGGCCGGACCATCGATTCCGGACACCGCGGCCGCGGCGCTGAGCAGTGTCTCGACGGTCTCCCGGCGGCCGGGTGGCATGATGTGCGACATTTTTCAGTTCCCCCTGGTATTTCCCTGGTCGATACCGAGCGCCGCGGCGAGCTTGCGCTTGCCGCGGCTCGCGTAGGAGCGGACGGTGACTTCGTCGACGCCGAGCAGCGAGCCGATCTGCGCATCGCTGTAGCCGATGACATGCCGCAGCACGATCACATCGCACTGCCGCTCCGGCAGCCGGGCGATGGCCGCATACAGCCCCAACTGGCTCTCCAACATGGCGAACTGCTGCTGGCACTCGCGCAGCAGCGCATGCGTGACGACGGCGAAGGCGGCGGTTTCGGTGAGCGCGGTGGGCTGCTGGTGGTCGTAGAGCCACTCCACGACACGTTCCTTGAGGACCGACCAGGCGTACGCCTCCACCGACGCCTGCCGCAGCGCAAGTGGCCACAGCCGGCCGAGCTGCTCATAGGCCGCCAGCGTGACCTCGCGGGCCGCGGCCTCGCTGCCGGTGTGCAGATACGCGTACGTCAGCCACTTACGGGCGTGTGTCGTCAGGAACGCCTCGAACGTGATCGACAGCTGGCGGTCGGACGGATCCGTGGCGACGGCCCGGGGTGGACAGCGCGGGAGCGCGGCTAACTCCGCGATGCGGACGTGCGCCGGGGCGCACGCCGGTAGAAGTCGGTCCCGGTCTGCGCTCACGAGCCGTCCTCGTTCCGTTCGCCGTGCACCGCCGCGCGGGCGCGAAACGCCGACAGCAGCGGGAGGACGGTTTGCCCTCACGTTCCAATGAACAGGAAAGCGACCCTGTTTGTGGCATCAGGGGCATAAAAATCTTCCGCTGCGTATTCATATGACTACTCGTGATAAAGGGGTGGTCGGCCGCCACGACCCGTGTCGTGGAGGCTTTCCGCATGATCCAGGGCGTACGGGGCATTGCTCCAACAGCCGGGCGCGCGGCGGCGTGTGGGACGCCATAGGGGCGCACGGCTTGAAAAGTGGCGCCACCGTGCGCCGGTGAAGCACCGGGGTGGCGTGCCGTAGTGGAGAGGCAGCGCACGATGAACGAGCAGGAGCCCGGGCCCGTGGTGGATCTACGGCTGGACCGGGCCCACTCGTCCCGGATCTACGACTACTTCCTGGGCGGCAAGACCAACTTCCTGGCGGACCGGATGGCCGCCGGACAGGTGCTGGGGGTGTTCCCCGCCGCGCTGGTCGCCGCCCGCATCAACCGGGAGTTCATGCACCGCGCCACGAGGTTCCTCGCCGCATCGGGCCTGCGGCAGTTCCTCGACATCGGCACCGGCATCCCCACGCCGCCCAACCTCCACGACATCGCCCAGGACATCGCCCCCGACGCCCGGGTGGTCTACACCGACAACGACCCGATCGTCCTCGCGCACGCCGCGGCACTGCTGCTCAGCACCCCCGAGGGCCGCACCGCATACCTCCAGGCCGACGTCACCGACCCCACCGGCATCCTCACGGCGCCACAACTCCTGGACACTCTGGATCTGAGCCGCCCGGTCGCGCTCAGCCTCAACGCGCTGATGCACTTCGTCCCCGACGACGGACAGCGCCGCGCCCACACCATCGTCGAGACCCTCAAGGCCGCCCTGCCCAGCGGCAGCGCCCTGGTCATGAGCCATGCGACAGCGGACTTCACCCCCGAGGCGATGCGGAAGATCATCAAAATCTACGGTGACGCCGGCACCAGGCTCCAGCTCCGCTCACGCGCCGAATTCCTCCGCTTCTTCGACGGCTGGGAGCTGCTGGAACCGGGCGTCGCCCTCTCCCACCAGTGGCGCCCCGACCGCCCCGAGGACGCCACCCATGTCACCGACGCGGAGGCCGCCTGCTACGCCGGCATCGCCCGCAAACCCTGAGCCGGGCGGGGCGGGCGGCCTCCCTCACTCCTTGCGATAGCCGTACGCCTCGCCGGCCGCCGCCGCGACCGCGTCCAGATCCGCCCCGGCCGAGGCGGTGACCACGGCGGCCACCGCACCCTCCACGAACGGCGCATCCACCAGCCGTGATCCCTCGGGGAGTTCGTCCCCCTCGGCGATCAGGGCCTTGACGGTCAGTACGGCGCTGCCCAGGTCGACCAGGATCGCCACGCCCGCACCGCGGTCCACCGTCCGCGCCGCCTCGGCGATCAGCTCCGCGCTCGTCCCCAGCCCGCCGTCCGGCGTACCGCCCGCGGCGGCCACCGGCGCCGTGGCACCGCCCCCGGCCAGCCCGGCGGCCATCGTCGCCACGGACTCGGCGACCGGCCCGCTGTGCGACACCAGCACCACCCCGACCGGCGCCGTCGCGCCGCCGCTGCCCTCCGCACTCACTTCGCCACCTCCGCGAGCGCCGAGAACAGCAGCGCCGACGAGGTCGCCCCGGGGTCCTGATGCCCGATGCTGCGTTCGCCCAGATAGCTCGCCCGGCCCTTCCTGGCCAGTATCGGCACCGTCGCCAGCGCGCCCCCCTCGGCCGCCTCGGCCGCCGCGTCGAAGGACGTCGCCAGCGCCGCCACCCCCGGCACCAGCGCATCGAGCATCGTCTTGTCACCCGGCGCCGAGCCGCCGAGCTGCCCCACCGCATCCACCCCGGCGCCCAGCGCCGACCGCAGCTCCTGTGCCGACACCTGCGGCGCGTCGCCGAGCGCCTTGCCGGCGCGCCGCAGCAGCGTCCCGTACAGCGGCCCGGACGCGCCGCCCACACTGGAGATCAACTGCCGCCCGGCGGCGGTCAGCACGCCACCGGGCGTCGCCGGCGGCTCCGTCTCCACCATCTTGGCCACGGCCACGAAGCCGCGCTGCATGTTCGCGCCGTGGTCGGCGTCACCGATGGGCGAATCCAGCTCGGTGAGCCGCTCGGCCTCCCGGTCGATGACGGCGGCGGCCGCCGTCATCCAGCGTACGAAGAACGCGGCATCCAAGGCCGTTTCGGACACGGACTACTCTCCTTAGTTGTTCCGGCACACTGCGCGAAGAAGCCGATAGGGCTACGGATACGGCTCCTCGGTCCTCCCTCACCGCCCCCAGCGCAGCCCCGCCGTCTCTACCGGCGCGTCCCACAGCCGCAGCAGCTCCCCGTCGACCTGACACAGCGTCACCGAGCAGCCCGCCATGTCCAGCGACGTCACATAGTTCCCGACGAGCGTACGGGCCACCGCCACACCCCGCTCGTCGAGCACCCGGCGGACCTCCGCGTTGAAGCCGTACAGCTCCAGCAGCGGCGTCGCGCCCATACCGTTGACCAACACCAGCACCGGCAGCCGCGGATCGAGGTCCTCCAGGACCGCGTCCACCGCGAAGTCCGCGATCTCGCGCGAGGTCATCATCGCGCGGCGCTCCCGCCCCGGCTCGCCGTGGATCCCGACCCCCAACTCCAGCTCCCCGGCCGGAAGGTCGAACGTCGGACTGCCCTTCGCCGGCGTCGTACAGGCGCTCAGCGCCACCCCGAAGCTGCGCGAGGACGCCACGACCTGACGGGCCAGCGCCTCCACCCGCTCCAGCGGCATCCCTTCCTCGGCCGCCGCCCCCGCGATCTTCTCCACGAACAGCGTGGCCCCGGTGCCGCGCCGCCCCGCCGTGAACGTCGAGTCGATCACCGCGACATCGTCATTGACGAGCACACTGGCGACCTGCACACCTTCGTCCTCCGCCAGCTCCGCCGCCATCTGGAAGTTGAGCACATCCCCGGTGTAGTTCTTCACGATGAACAACACCCCGTTGCCGCTGTCCACGGCCGCCGCGGCCCGCACCATCTGATCGGGCACGGGCGAGGTGAAGACCTCACCGGGACACGCCGCATCCAGCATCCCGGGCCCCACGAACCCCCCGTGCAGCGGCTCATGCCCACTGCCACCCCCGGACACCAACGCCACCTTCTGCGCCACCGGCGCATCCCGCCGCACGATCACCCGGTTCTCGGCATCCACCACCAGCTCGGGATGCGCCGCGGCCATCCCGCGCAGCGCATCCGCGACCACGGTTTCGGCGACGTTGATCAGCATCCTCATGGGTACCTCCTGGTGAGATTGGCAGTCGGGTCGTTGACCTGTGTTTTCCCAGGTCAAGGTAGGTGTGATCCGCTGTTGATCTTGGTGCTCTTCGGTGGTCGAAGTCGGGGCTGGGCGGGACTGATGCTGACTTTCCTGACAGGGTGTCGGTACTCAGGGCGGACGCGGAGTGAGTCGCTCCGAGGGCAGTATCTGCGCTCCAGGCCTCAAGGTCACGTGATGTGGAAAGAGCGAGTGTCAGAGGCTGGCCGATCGGATCGGGGTGATCGTCGGTCGCAGACACCGAGGTTCCGTCTCGTTGGTCAGTTGCTGGCCTCATGGGGATCGTGGCCAGGTGGAGACGGCCTGGTAGCGGGCCGATCCGGTGGGGGAGTGGCCGCAACGGTCCCTTCTGTGCCGCTTCGGCCACCGACCGCACCTTGGCCAACTCCTGCCGGCGCCGCTCGCGCACGACGCAGAACAACACGATCGCCGCCGAGAGCACTGCGAGGGCGAGTACCTGCACCGTCACGTTGCGCTCCGTGAACAGCACGCCGAAGTGCAGTCTGAGGTACGCCTGGGCCATGACGGCCAGGAGCCCGATCAGCCCCGTGAGCCGGGGGCCGGCGAAGGAGGCGGTGATCGCAGGCGCGACGACCAGCAGCGGGCCCAGATGGACGTCGGCGGGGACATTGATGTCGACGATCGTGATCACCGCGATGAGCACAAGGGGGATCACCACCAGCGCATGACTGGCCTGCCACAGACCGCCAAAGCGCCGCTGGAGGCCCACGCCATCCACTCTTGCAGTCATGTCTTCGGCCGCGACGAGGAGCCTGTCCTCTCGGGCCAGTTCCGTGGCATCGGGCAGGCGGTCGGGACGGTCTTCATCGCCGCCGAGGAAGTGGATCAGGCGAGCGCGTGGGCCGTGCATTGCATCCGCCCCGTGCTCCCAATGTGGTGCTATCCCCGGATAGCGTCCGTGTAAGGCGCTGGGAAGATGAGCGCCGCCACGCTGAGCCATCTGCCTTCGCCGGCACCCGGGCAAGCTTCTGAACTCGACAGACCGATACGGGAAGGTGCATGGGCGAGGGCCCTTGTGCTGCCGTCGGTAGAGGAGTCCTCAGGGACCGAGGACGGCAGCTCACTGTAGCTGCCCCGACCTCTGTGCGAGGAGGAGGGCCAAGGGGCCGGCGGTGAGGAGGAATCGGCCGTCTGACGCTGCATTGATGGCGTCATCCATGGCCCACCAGGAGAGCTTGAAGTCCTCCTCGGTGGGGGTGAGTTCCTGGGGTCCACAGGTCAGTTGTCGGGCCTCGAAGAGGTGCACCCGCGCGGTCGCGCCAAGAGTCATGGCATACGCGCCGAGCGACCTCCACGTCTCAGCGCTGATGCCGGCCTCTTCGCGCAGCTCGCGGCGTGCGCATTCTTCCGCTGTCTCACCGTCTTCCTTCCGTCCGCCGGGCAGGAACAGGAACTCGCCGCCGTGGCAGGGGAAGTCGGTGCTCAGCAGGGCCACCAGACCGTCAGCGTCGCGGGCCACCACCACGGATGCGTCGCGGACCGGTCCGCGGCCCGCAATGTCGTCGCTCATGCCTGGCGAGAGTAATGGTCATCAGCGCACCATCGCAGCGAACGGCACATTCATGACGGCGGGATGAGCGATGCCGCGGCCGTGAAATCCGTCGTCTCCGAAGGCGTCGCCGTGATCGGCGTGCGTCGACTCGTCACCGCCTCCGCCGCCTCGCCACCGTCCTGGCCGTTGCCCAGGCCGTGCCCGTTGCCCGGGCCGCGCCATCCGCCCGGATGACTACTACAACAACTGGACTGCCTGGGCGGCGAGGTTCGACGGCGTGAGCGACACCACCATGCGGTGCGAGCCGGGCTGATTCGCAGATGCGCCTTCGTACGCGGGCCGCTGGGCTGCTGTCCGTGGCCCTGCTCCTGACCGGCTGTCTCCTGATCGGCTGCACGGCCCCGGTGCCCCGCCCCGGACGAGGTGATCAAGGCCGCCGCCCAGGGCCTCACCCACGCCTGCCTCACCCGCCAGGGCCTCACCCCGCCCCGGGCAGAGTCCGTCGCCGGACGCCGAGCAACAGCGGATCACCGCCGCGCTCTTCGGCGCGGGCCGGGCAGAGTTGTCCATCTCCCTGCCCACCGCCTATGTCGTACGCGTCCCTGCCCACCGCCTATGTCGTACGCGCCCACACCGATGGCTGTCTGGTATCCACACCGCCGGCGCGCAGGCGACCTCCTTCGCCCGCGGACACTTCCGGCGCCGCCCGCTGCGGGTGGCGCCGGAGGCCGTGGTGGCTGAAGCGGGGTGGCGCTACCAGTAGTGCTTTCGCCCGCCGACCGCGTGTCCCAGTGAACCGAGGACCCACAGGATCGCCCCGAGAACGGCTAGCACGATCCCGATGGTCCACAAGATGCCGATGCCGGTCAGGAAGCCGATGACCAGCAGGATGATGCCGAGAACGATCACGGGTCTCTCCGATCTCGTGTACACACTCCCTCTCACTGTGGTCCCAGCCTCTTGCAGCGGCAACTGCTGCCCGTCACGGCAGGGGCCTCGACCGCCCTGCTCGGCTTCCGGCCCCGGACCTGGCTACGAGCCAGGGGGGAAGGGCTGTGTGCGGGCGATGAGCAGGGCGACGTCATCCGGGTCGTCGGGCCGCCGGAGTTCGCGAAGGAGCCGGTCGCAGGTCTCTTCCAGGGAGCGGTCGGGCGCGTCGAGCAGCTGGCGGAGGGTTTCGAGGCGCTCGTCGATGGGGTGGTGGCGGGTCTCGACCAGGCCGTCGGTGTACAGGATCAGCTGGTCGCCGGGGCCGAGGCCGAACGTGGTGGTCTCGAAGGGGACGCCGCCGACGCCGAGCGGGGTGCCGGTGGGCAGGTCGAGGAGCTCGGGGCGCTTGCCGCGGCGTACGAGGGCCGGCGGGAGGTGGCCGGCGGTGGCGATATGGCATACGGCGCGGTGGGGATCGTAGACGGCGTACACGCAGGTGGCGATGTAGTGCTCCAGCCCTGAGGTGATCTTGTCGAGGTGCTGGAGGACCTGGGCGGGGTCGAGATCGAGGTCGGCGAAGGCGCTGGTGGCGGTGCGCAGGCGGCCCATGGTGGCGGCGGCGTCGATGCCGCTGCCCATGACGTCGCCCACGACGAGCGCGGTCTTGTCGTCGCCGAGCGGGAGGACGTCGTACCAGTCGCCGCCGATCTCGTACGTGGCCAGTGCGGGCCGGTACCGGGAGGCGATCTGCAGACCGGGAAGGTGGGGCGGGTGGTCGGGGAGCAGGCTGCGCTGCAGGGTCTCGGCGGCGTTGCGCATGCTCTGGTGCGAGCGGGCGTTGTCGATGCACACGGCGGCGCGGGAGGCCAGCTCGCCGGCGAGGGCGAGGTCGTCCTCGTCGAAGGGCAGAGGGTTACGGGCGCGGCTGAGCCCCAGGAAACCGAGGATGTGGCCGCGGGCGGTGAGCGGGGCCAGCATGTAGGAGTGCACCCCGGCGCGGGCCAGCAAAGTGGCGGCGTGGTCGTCGCGGGCGATGCGCGCCAGGTCGCTGTCGTCCGCGTGGGAGATCAGGATCGGACGGCCGGTGCGCACACACTGGGTGGCGAGGCGGTCGGTGTCGTAGGCCGCGATCTCGCCGGGTGGATCGGCGGCCTGGACGGCTTCGGTGGGGTAGGCGGCCCGCACCGCGAGGGCGCGGAAGACCGCGGGGCCGTCTCCGCTGGCAGGGCGGTGCTCGTCCAGTACGGAGTCGAGCACATCGACCGTGACCACGTCGGCGAGCTCGGGAACGGTCACCTCGGCCAGCTCACGGGCGGTCTGCCCCACCTCCAGGGTGGTGCCGATGCGGGCGGAGCCGTCGGCGATCAGGGCCAGGCGCCGCCGGGCCTCGGCGGCCTCCACGGCTGCCTGATACCGGTCGGTGACATCCACCACGAGGTCGGCGACCCCGAGAACCCGCCCCTGTGGGTCCTCCAGCCGGTACAACGAGATCGACCAGGCGTGCTTGTGGCCCGGGTCGGCGGGGGTGCGGCCGACGATCGTGGAGTGGTCGACCAGGGGAGTCCCGGTGTCGAGGACCTGCTGCATCGCGGCCTCGGGCACCGCGAACTTCGCGGAGGTCATGATCTCGCGGTAGTGCCGGCCGAGGTGGTCCTTCGCGGGGATGCCGTGCATCCGCTCCAGGGCGGGGTTGACGGCCACGTACCGCAGATCGGTGTCGAGGATCGCCACCCCGATGGGGGACTGGGCGATCAGCCGGGTGGACAGTGCGACATCCCGCTCCACCTCGCGCAGCGTCGGTGAGTCGGTGGCGAGCCCGAGGGCGTAGAAGTCGCCGCGGTCGTCAAGCAGCCGCATGTTGCGCAGTTCCACCAGCCGCGCGGTGCCGTCCTTGTGCCGGACGGGGAATGAGCCGCCCCAGCTCTGGCCGGTCTCCATGACGTCGGCGAACTTCTTGATCACCAGGTCCCAGTGCTCTTCGTGGACGAGCAGCGGCGCGGCGTACTGTCCGAGTGCCTCGTGGGCGGTGTAGCCGTACAGGTCCTCGGCCTGCGGGCTCCACAGGACGATCCGCCCCTCGGCGTCCAGCAGCACCGCGGCGACACCGAGGAGATCCATCAGCCCGCTCGGCTGCGGCGGCCTGTCCTCGGGCTCATCCGCGTCAGCCGGACGCCCGTCGGCTGCGCTCACCCGGGCACTCCTTCCGCTTGACGGACCACGCGGGCTGTCCCCTCGCTCCGGTCCGTGCCCTGCCCCCTGTCTGGTGAGTGCTTCGGCATCCATGGTCCCCCCGGAACGACCGAACGCACACCCGGTCCCGGCGGGGCCGGGCCGCGGTGAAGAGGTGAGGTGGCTGCGTCAGCGGTTGGTGAGCACCATCCGGAAGCGGGCGGTGCCGGAGAGCATCTTTTGGTACGCGTCCCCGGCCTGGTCCAGCGGCATGATCTCGGTCATCGGGCGGATCCCGTGCAGGGCGCTGAACGCCATGGTGTCCTGCACGTCCTGCGCGGTGCCGGACGGATGGCCCCGGACGATCTTGCCGCTCATCAGCAGCTGGGCCGGGCTGATCCCCAGCGGGTCGGGGTCCGCGCCGATGACCACCAGCTCGCCGCGGTGGGTCAGCCCGTCCACGGTCGCGGTGATGGCCTCGGAGTTGGCGGCGGTGGCCAGGACGACCTTGGCGCCGCCGAGGGACTGCAGCGCGTCCCCGACGGGGGTGTCCACCGTGCTGTCGACGTAGTGGTGCGCGCCGAGCTGCTTGGCGAAGTCGGCCTTGCCGGCGCCGCGGGCGATGGCCACGGTCTCGAAGCCCATCGCGGTCGCGTACTGCACCCCCAGATGGCCGAGGCCACCGATGCCGAGGACGGCGACCAGGTCCCCCGGCCGGGCGGAGCTGCGCCGCAGCCCGTTGTACGTGGTGACGCCCGCGCAGGCCAGGGGCCCGGCATCGGGCGCCGCCAGTGCGTCGGGGATCCGGGCCAGCGCGTCTGCCGGTGCGATCACCGACTCGGCGTAACCGCCGTCGTACGCCCATCCGGGTACCTTCAGGTTCTCGCACACCATGAAGTCACCCTGTCTGCAGGGCGTGCAGTGGCCGCAGCTGCCGCCGAACCAGCCCACCGCCACCCGGTCGCCCACCTGCCAGCCGCTGTACGTCCCCTCGCCGACCTCCTCGATGCGCCCGGCGATCTCATGCCCGGGGACCAGCGGAAACCGCACGCCGGGGAATGCGGCGTTCACGAAAAGGGCGTCGCTGTGGCAGATCCCGCAGGCGTCCACGGCGATCCGTACGTGGCCCGGGCCCGGCTGCGGCACCTCCCGCTCGACGATCTCGAACGGCCCGCCGGCGGTGTCGACCTGCGCGACTCGATAAACGCTCATCTGGATCTCTCCGGTGTACGGGTAGGAAAGCCCCCTACCAGCAGACCAGCTCCGGCGCGATCGTGCGCGCCGAAGGGAGCAGGCGCCTGGCGCGGGGATGCCCTGGCCAGGGCGCTGCCGGGTACGTCGGTCGACGGAAAGCGGCGATGGCCGTCAACTTGTCCAAACATCAATGGAGTTGAGCCACGAACGACGGCGGTGAGATCAGGCGGTGATTGCTGGCTTCTCCGGCTCACGGCCGAGCGGCTCTCTCCGTCATGCAGGGCTGAGGTGCGGATGATCCGGCCGGCCCTCAGCCTGGAGGCAGGGGATCAGAGGTCGAGGCGGCATGGGCATGACGCCCTTCCGGGGGAGTGTGCGGGGCGGCGACGGCCCCGCAGAATCCCTGATCAGGGTCCAAGAAGAGGGTGCGGAACAGTTGGTCGGACTGCCGTACACGGACGCCGCGGCGGTCGTGGGCTGTCCGGTCGGCACCGTGCGCTCCCGGGTGGCCCGTGCCTGTGCCGACCTCACCGAGTGGCTGAGGTCCGCCGAGACCTCCGCGCGGGTCCCACAGATGGTCGCGGCGTAACAGGTTCTGGTTCCGGGCTCCCGGATCACATCGTCCGCGCTGCTGCCGGAGGCATCGAAGCGCCCCGACCGGTCACTTCGGGCGGGGCGCCGGCGCGGCGGGCGGCTCCGGTTCGCGCAGGGCCGCGTACGTTCCCAGCGCCCGGACCAGGACCTTGGTCAGGGAAGCCGGCAGCAGCGGCGCGAGCTTGCGCCAGGCGTCGTCGACCAGTGCCCGCGCCTCCCGTCGGCAGGCCTGGACGGCACCGGACCGGGCGATGGCGGTGGCCACACCGTGCACGGTGTCCGCATCGGCGCCGCCGTCGCGTACGGCCTTCCACAGCAGACGCACCCGGTCGGCGGGGAGCAGCGCGACGCAGTGGGCGAGCGGCATGGTCACCGTCCCGGAACGCAGGTCCTCACCGGTGTGTTTGCGGCTGCTGCCGGAGGGCGCCGGGGCGGTGGCGCCCAGCAGGTCGAGCACGTCGTCGGAGATCTGGTACGCGGTGCCGACCGCCTCGAAGTAGGCGCCGATGGCGGCGCGTTGCGCCTCGTCGGCCCGTGCGACAAGGGCGCCGAGCTCCGCGAAGCCACGGGCCGGCACCCCGGTCTTGAACCGGTGCGCCGCCCGCAGCCGCCGCAGCAGCGGCCGCGGGTCACCCGTGGCCACCGCGGCATCCATCTCCTCGGTGTGGCCGGCCAGATCCAGGGCCTGGCCGCCGTGCGCCGCGCGGAGCGTGCCCAGATACGTCCGGCAGACGGCGAGCTTCAGCCCGTCGTCCGCCGGTACCAGGTCGTCGATGACCCGGTCCAGGGCGAAGTAGGCGGCCGTGGCGGCGTTGACGGTGGCCGGAACCCCGAAGACCCGGTGCACCGCGGAGACACCGCGGCGGTGGACCGAGCCGTCCTGGACGTCGTCGATGGCCAGATTGGCGCTGTGGATCACCTCGACCGCGGCCAGCAGCGGTGTGTACGGATCGGCCCGGACCCCCACCAGTTCGATGGCGGCGCAGCAGACGTACGTCCGCCAGCCGCGGCCGCCCGGGTCGGTCAGATGCCGGACCGGGCGTACCAGGGTCCGGTGCACGGCGGTGTCGGTGAAGCCGTCGAGCGAGGCGCCGGTCCCGCCGAGCAGGGACCTGGTCGTCGCGGACGACGGCCGGTCGGGGTACAGGCGGCGGACTTCACGCCGGGTCACCCTGTGCAGCCGGCCCAGATACTCCTCCAGATCACCGATCCGTTGCGCGGGCACGGCCGACACGAGGGCCCAGCCCGTCACCGCCCGGCCGGCCCGCGTACCGGACACCCGCGCCGCGGCACACAGAAAGCCGTGGCCGGCGAGCATGGTGCGCACTTCCTGGCCGGGGAAGTGCGCCGTGACGTCAAGGCGTAGCCGGAGTTGCTCGGAGGTGACCGTCCAGGTGGTGGGGTAGGTGGTCAGGGTTGCGAGGGACGTCCAGGGGGCGGCGGAGCGGCAGTGCGCGTCGTCGGCCGGCAGCGCCCGGCCGTCGGGGGCGTATGCCGTCAGCAGGTCCTGATGGGCGAGCACCGCACGCGAGGGCACGTCGACGTGATCCACGCTCTCGGCCGTCACCCGCCAGCCGTCGTCCAGCAGCACGGTGAGGCGTTGCCAGCCGATGTCCCTTGTCCCGGCCGGGAGTTCGTCCGACAGCGGCTCACCGCCCGGGCCGGCCAGGTACCGGCCGTCGCCCGGGTCGGCCAGGTACCGGCCGTCGCCCGAGCCGGTCTTGCACCATTCCTCGCCCGAGCCGGTCTCGATCCAGCCCTCGCCCGAGACGTCGACCGTGCCCTCCGTGCCCGGAGCGCCGACCCGGCCGGCGACGGCGTAGTGCGGCGCGTATGTTGCGTCGCCGGTCGTCCCCGCGGAGGCCGGGGCCGGTACAGGGGAGAAGACCAGGTCGCAGTGCGCGCGCTCGCCGCGCAGCGTGAGCCCGTACCGGCCGCCGCCGTCCTCCTCATGCAGCGTGCCCGCCGTGCCGAAGCCGATGTCGTACGGGCCGGGGCCGAGCCGTACCGGATCCGGCAGCAGCCGGTCCGGTGCCACCGGCAAGCCCGCCGCCAAGGCCTCCAGCAGCGCCGCCCGCACCTGGGCATCCATCGCCCCGGCGGCCGCCGCCGCGCGGAAGGCGTCGACCGCGCTCCGGTCCACCCATGACTCGGCCGTATGGGAGCGCCGCCGCACATCGATGAACGACCAGACCAGGCCGTGCCCCCACCCCGGCGATCCGTCCGCCGCCGTGGTGCGGTGCCGGACGAGGTCCGCCGCGACCACGTACGTGTCCCCGGGCCCCGTCATCAGCCGGCACCCCAGTCGCCACCGCGTCTCCCCGGGGTCGGGTCCAGGCTCCGTGGCACCGCCCCCGGCCTGGTTGTTTGCACTCTCCGCAGCTGCCACGGCTGCCTCAACGATCCGGCCCACAGAAGGAAACGCCCCGGGAGGCCGGGCCCGCGGGCCCGCTCTACGCTGGGTGAGGAGGCCAAGGCCGACGTGCGGTGAGGCGGTGGAAGGCTTGTGGCGGTACGGCACCAGCTGATCAAGCGCTCTCCCGAGGCGCTGTGGGCGGTACTCGCCGACGGCTCCCGGTACGCGGACTGGGTGGTCGGCACCGCACACTCGCGACCCGTGGACGACAACTGGCCGGAGGTCGGCTCCGCGATCGAGTACACGGTGCGCCTGGGTCCCTGGGACCTCACCGGCCACACCGTCGTACGGCACAGCTCCCCGCCACGGGAACTCGAACTCGAAGTCGACAGCGGCCGACTGGGCACGGTCCGGATCGCCATCGAGGTGCGCAGCTGGGGCGAGGATTCGCTGGTCATCGTCGACGAGCATCCGCTGCGCGGCCCCGCCGGGCGGCTGCACAACGCGGGCCTGGAATTCCTGCTGCAGCTGCGTCACCGCAGCATGCTCAGCAGGCTGGCGGCGGTTGCCGAAAACGCCCCGCACGGCGCGCACACAGGCCCCTGACCGCCGCCCCGCCGGCTGTGCCGACGGCCACGGCCGGGCCCGGTGAACAGGAGACAGCGATGCCGGACGCAGTGGTGATCGGTGCCGGGCCCAACGGACTTGTCGCGGCCAACCTGTTGGCGGACGCCGGATGGACCGTGGAGGTGCTCGAAGAGCAGAACGAGCCGGGCGGCGCGGTCCGCAGCGACCGCGGGGTGCACCCCGACTACGTCAACGACCTGTTCAGCTCCTTCTACCCGCTGGCCGCCGCCTCACCGGTCCTCTCGGCCCTCCGCCTGCACGAACAGGGGCTGGTCTGGAGCCATGCGCCACGGGTGCTGGCGCATCCGCTGACCGACGGCCGCTGTGCGCTGCTGGAGCGCGATACGGCCGACACGGCGGCCGGGCTGGAGACCTTCGGCGCGGGTGACGGTGCGGCCTGGCAGGCGCTGTGCGGAGTCTGGGACCGCGTCGGCAGCGACCTCATCGACGCCATGTTCACCCCGTTCCCGCCGCTGCGCGCGACGGCCCGGCTCGCCGCGCGGCTGCGCGGCGCGGGCGGTCTGCGGCTGGCGCGCACGATGCTGCTGCCCGTACGGCGCCTGGGAGATGAGGAGTTCCGTGGCGAAGCCGGCCGGCTCCTGCTGGCCGGCAACGCCCTGCACGCGGACCTCGCCCCCGAGGCGGCGGGCAGCGGCGGCTTCGGGTGGCTGATGTCGATGCTCGGCCAGACCTACGGCTTTCCGGTACCGGCCGGCGGCGCCCAGTCGCTCACCGCGGCGCTCGTGCGGCGGCTGCAGCGCAGCGGTGGCGTACTGCGCTGCGGGGAGCGCGTCGTCGGCATCATTGTGCGCTCCGGGCGCGCGGTGGCGGTACGCACCTCGATCGGCGAGACCGTGCCGGCCCGCCGCGCCGTACTGGCGGATGTGTCCGTACCGGCCCTGTACGGCCGGCTGGTCGACTCCCGGCATCTGCCCGGCCCGCTCCTGGCCGATCTGCGGCGCTTCCAATGGGACTTCGCCACCTTCAAGGTGGACTGGGCGCTCGACGGCCCGGTGCCGTGGACCGCGGAGGGCGCCGCCACCGCAGGCACCGTGCACCTGGCCGACGGGATGGACGAACTCACCCGCTTCGCCGCGCAGATCGCCATGGGGCGGGTGCCGGACCGGCCGTTCGTCCTCTTCGGCCAGATGACCACCGCGGATGCCACCCGCTCCCCGGCCGGCACCGAGTCGGCCTGGGCCTACACCCATGTACCTCATGGGATCCGCGGGGACGCGGGGGAGGACGGGATCAGCGGAGCCTGGGACCCACGGGAAGAAGAAATGATGGCGAACCGGGTGGAGGCACAGGTCGAGCGCTTCGCTCCCGGCTTCCGCTCGCGGATCAGGGCGCGCCGGATCCTCGCCCCGCCCACCCTGGAGGCGATGAACGCCAATCTGCACGGCGGCGCCCTCAACGGTGGCACCATCGCCGTCCACCAGCAGCTGGTCCTCCGCCCGCTGCCCGGCCTCGGCCGCCCGGAAACCCCGGTCGAGGGCCTCTATCTGGCATCCGCCGGCGCGCACCCGGGCGGCGGAGTACATGGCGCCCCCGGAGCCAACGCGGCCCGCGCGGCCCTGCGCAGGCGCGCGCCGGGCAGCCTCCTCAGCCGGGCGCAGCGCGCGCTGGCCGCCCCGTTCGTCAACGCCCGCCAGGAGAGGGCGGGTTGAGGTGCCGTCGGCGCTCAGGCAGCTGCCGTCGGCGCGATCGGCCGGGCGGCCAGGAGCATCAGGGCCACATCGTCCTGCCGGTCCGCCTCGCCCTGCCGGTTCTGCAGAAGGGTGTCGGCGAGGCCGTCGGGGCCCTGTGGCGGGGCGTCGTCAAGGCGCCCGGCCAGGTCGGCGACCGCGCGGTCCAGATCGACGCCCGGGGCTTCGACCAGGCCGTCGGTGTAGAGGACCAGCACGGATTCCGGCGGCAGGGCGATCTCCGTGGCCTCGTACTGGGCATCGGGCTCGATGCCCAGGAGCAGCCCGGGCGGTACGTCCAGCACCGTGGTGTGCCCGTCGGGGTGGCGCAGGAGGGGCGGTGGATGGCCGGCGCTGGCCAGGCACGCCCGCCGGGTACGCAGATCGATATGGACGTACAGGCAGCTGGTGAACAGATCCGGGTCCAGATCGGTCAGCAGCCGGTTCGTACGGGCCAGTACCTCGGCCGGTGAGGCGCCGGCGGTGGCGTGGGCGTGCACGGCGGTGCGGGCCTGCCCCATCAGGGCGGCGGCCGCCGCGTTGTGCCCCTGTACGTCACCGATGACGGCGGCGACGCTGTCCTCGCCGAGCCGGATCAGATCGTAGAAGTCGCCGCCGATGTCCATACCGCGGGTCGACGGCAGGTAACGCGCGGCGACGGCGAACCCGGGTACCGGGGGAAGGCTGTGCGGCAGCAGTCCGGCCTGCAGATCATGGGCGAGTTGCTGCTTGGTGTCGTACAGCCGGGCACGGTCCAGTGCCTGGGCGATCAGCCCCGCCAGCGAGGTGAGGACCTGGCGTTCTTCCACGCTGAAGGTGCGGGGCCGGGTGTACCCGAGGATGCAGCAGCCGACCGGGCGGCCGGACACGATCAGCGGCAGCACGGCCCGGGCGGCCTTGCCCGTCAGATGCGGCAGCCCCGGGTAGTCGCGTTCCAATTCTTCGGGGCAGGAGAAGAAGCTGGGCTCGCCGGTGCCGAGGGCGTGTACGGCCGGGCTGTTGGCGGCGCTGAGGGCGACACCTTCGAAGGCGGCGATGGCTTCGGCGGGGTAGCCGCGGTGGCCGATGGTGCGCAGCCGGCCCGCCTCCGCCGCGTACATGAGCATGCCTTGGGCGCCGAAGGCCGGCACGATCTGATCGGCGACCAGATCGACGACGTCCTGTACGCCCACGGCCTCGGTGAGCGCCGCGGACAGATGCAGAACGTGGTAGATCTGCCCGGCCCGCACGGGCACGGACTCCGCAGGGTAGGACGCCACCGGGTCGTGATCCTCGCCCGAGGGGGTGATCCACACGCTCAGGCCCCGGGCGTCCGGGAACAGGCGGAAGGTGAGCCACTGCTCCGGGGGCCGGAGGGCGGTGAAGGACGTCGGCCGGCGGCTGATCACCGCGGCGCGGTAGCGGTCCTCGAAGACCGGGTCGCGCAGCCACGGCAGGACTTCCCAGGGGTGCGATCCGATCAGCCGGGTGTCCTTTTCGCCGAGCAGTTCTTCCGCGCCGGTCGTGACCAGGGTGATGCGGCCGTCCAGGTCCAGCGCGCAGCAGCCGCCGGGCAGCCGCTCCACGTAGTCGACCGCCGCCAGCGCCTCCTCCTGGCCGACGGCCCGTACCGGGGGCGGCGACAGCACGCGCGGCACCTCGGCGGGCTCCCCGTCAGGCAGGGGGCGCTTCGCCAGCAGCGCCGCCAGACGCCGGCAGCCGGCCCGCACCGTCTCGGCCTCGTCCGCCGACAGCTGCGGCGGATGGCCGGCGGGCCACAGCAGCAGCAAGGCGCCCCGGCGCCCGGTCGTGTCGCTGATCGGAGCCGCGGCCAGCGCGAAGTCGTACGGGACGGCCACCGCTGTACGGGGGAAGTCACGGGTCATCTGCTGATGGCCGGCCGCCCACACCAGGCACTGCTGGCGGGTGGCGACGGCGACCGGAATCGGGGCCGCCAGCGCGACCCGGCCCCACGGCTCCAGGAACGGCGCCGGGACCCCGCTCATGACGGTCAGCTGCAGCACCGGCTCGTCGGCCGCCAGCACATAGAGCCCGCCCGCGGATGCCCCGGTCTCCCGCATCGCCCGAAGAAGCGCCCGGTCCACAGCGTCGGACCCGGCTCCGTCGCTCATCTCGCACCTTCACACAGCTGTCGTCATGACGTTCCCACGGGACAGTGCCGACGTTACGCCGCTCACTGTGGTGCGGCACTCGGGTACGCACTGTGCCCGAGATACCCCGAGTTGCGGTGAGCTGTGGACGTATATCATGTAATGGCGCCTCTTGAACGTGGCGCGGGCAGCGTGTCGTCTCCGTTCCGGAGAGGGAACATGGCCGCAGGCGAAGAGGACGAGACAGAGCGAGTGCGGCGTCCGTCCGGTAAGAAGACCGCCAAAAAGACCGCCAGGACAACCAGCAGTGCTCGGGCCGACAGCCGGAAGGGCGAGGGCGAGACGGAGCGCGTGGCCCGCCGAGTTTCGGCGCCGCGGGCCATGCGGAACGCGGCGGAGCAGCTCCAGCAGCTTCTGGGGCGGGCCCCCGAGTCCGTCTCCGCGGTGAAACCCACGGAGGACGGCTGGCAGGCGGACGTGGAAGTCCTGGAGCTGGAACGCGTCCCGTCGACCACCAGCGTGATGGCGACCTACCGGGTGGTGCTGGACAAGGAAGGTGAACTGGTGGCATACGAGCGCATCCGCCGCTACACCCGAAGTCAGATCGACCGGGGCAGCTGAAGGCTCCGGATGCCACCGCAGAACCGTTCGCCGAGCGAACTACACGGCCACTCCGCGCAGGAAGGGGCGAGCCGAGGAAGGGAGGCACCGTGACTGTGGTGCCGCAAAGCGGAGGAACCGTCGCCAAGGGTGGCGGCGGAGGCTCCGGCAACCTCTACGACATCCTCGATCTGATTCTGGACCGCGGACTGGTCATCGACGTCTTCGTACGGGTCTCGTTGGTCGGCATCGAGATCCTCAAGATCGACGCCCGGATCGTCGTGGCCAGCGTGGACACCTACCTGCGCTTCGCCGAGGCGTGCAACCGCCTCGACCTGGAGGAGGGGCGCAAGGCGCCCTCCCAACTGACCGACATCGTCGGCGAGGTCACCGAGGGTGGCTCGCACGGCAAGGCCAAGGGAGCGCTGAGCGGGGCCGCCGAGGCGGTGACCGACGCTCTCAAGGGCGGAAGCGAGGACGACGAGGAAGAAAAGGAACCCGCGGAGCGGCGCAAGGAGCACGCGGAAAAGCGGGAGCGGCCGGCTCGTCGCCCGGTCCGGCGCCGGAAGGAATGAGCCATGGCCGTATACGTCTACTCCATCGTCGCGACCGACCATCCCCAGCGGCTGGACGGTCTCGACGGGGTGGGGGACCCGCCCACCGCCCTTCGCACGGTGCACGCGAAAAAACTGTCCGCGGTCGTCAGCGACGCCCCCGAGGAGCTACGGCCCAAACGCCGGGACCTCGGCGCCCACCAGGCCGTCCAGGAGCGGCTCATGGCCGACGGCACAGTCCTGCCGCTGCAGTTCGGTTTCACCACCACGAACGACGACGCCGTACGCGAGGTGCTGGAGGAGCGTACGGACGAATTCACCGAACGGTTGCAGGCGCTGAAGGGCTGCGCCGAATACCACCTGAAATGCGCTCAGGACGAGGACGCGATGCTGCGCCAGATCCTTAGGGAGTCCGACGAGGCGCGTCGGCTCAACGAGGACATCAGAAGCGGCAATGCGAGCCCGGATCTGCCGTTCGCGCTCGGTGAACTGGTCGCGAAGGAAGTAGAGGCGCGCCAGGAGCGGCTCGCCGCGGCGGTCGTCGACGCACTGCGCGAGTTCGCCCGTGAGGAGAGCGCGTCGAGGCCGACCGGCAACGACTTCGTGAGCGTGTCCTTCCTGGTGAACCAGAAGGACGAAAAGCGCCTCCGCGCCGCCGAGCAGGAGCTCGCCGAGGAGCTGGGCGAGGACTTCGATCTGCGGCTGCGCGGGCCACTGCCCGCCTACAGCTTCGTCTAGGGAGACGTCATGGGCCTGCTGACTCAGCTCGGCACCTTTCCGCTGGCGCCGGTGCGCGGCGTGGCCTGGGTCATGGAGCGCGTGATGGAGGCCGCGGAGAACGAGTACTACGACACCGAACCCGTCGAGCGGGAACTCGCCGAGCTGGAGCGAGCGCTCCTGGCGGGAGACATCGACGAGGAAACCTTCGACCGGCGCGAGGACGAACTGCTGGACCGGCTGGACGAGATCAGGGCCCATGAGC
Organism: Streptomyces inhibens; assembly: GCF_003389455.1. Lineage (GTDB taxonomy): Bacteria > Actinomycetota > Actinomycetes > Streptomycetales > Streptomycetaceae > Streptomyces > Streptomyces inhibens. The sequence goes on from NZ_QUAC01000198.1 coordinate 27,663, forward strand.
AGGGCACCGACACCTGATCGCGACAGCTGACTCCGGAGGGCGTCCCGCGCTCCCGTCCGGACGCCGGGTTACCAGGGAATCGAGGTAGTGGCCGTGTCGGAACCCGTTGCCAGGAGACTTGGCGAACTCCCGTCCAGGTCCGCCCAGTACGGCCAGGGCTCATCGGCCAATCTCGCCGACATACTGGAGCGGGTCCTGGACAAGGGCATCGTCATCGCGGGCGATATCCAGATCAACCTCCTCGACATCGAACTGCTCACCATCAAGCTGCGGCTGCTGGTGGCGTCGGTGGACAAGGCCAAGGAGATGGGCATCGACTGGTGGGAGCACGACCCCGCACTGTCGTCCCGCGCCGCCAACGGCGGCTACCACTCGCTCGCCGAGGAGAACAAGCGGCTGCGCGCCGAGATCGAGGCCCTGCGCGAGGGCGGTGAACTGCCCCCCGCCGAGGACGAGGACGAGGACGAGGAGAGCCGCCCGGCCGCCACCCGGCGTCCCTCGCGTACCTCACGCACCAAACGGGCCGAGTCGAGCCCCCGCGGCAAGAAGCGGGACGAGTCATGACCGAGGCCATCAGCTACGCCTACGCCGTGGCGCGGGACGCCGACGGATCGCTGGAGGAGGAGCTGTCCGGGCTCCCCGGCGTGGCGGATGCGCCGGTGCATCTGGTGCGCACCGGACACCGCGGTGACGTGGTCGTCGCGGTCAGCCCGGTGCCCGAGCAGGACTTCCAGGAGGACGCACTGCGCGCACACCTCGAAGACCTGGACTGGCTGGAGTCGGTCGCCCGCGCCCATCACCGGGTGATCGAGGCGCTGGCCGCGCGCACCACCGTCCTGCCGCTCCGCCTGGCCACCGTCTACCTCGACGACGAACGGGTGCGGCAGATGCTCGACGTCCGTCTGGAGGCGTTCGCCGACCGGCTGTCCGAGCTGGCCGCGCATGTGGAGTGGGGCGTCAAGATCTACGTCGAGGCGCCCGCGGCCGACGAGAGTCCGGCGGAGCCGTCCGCGGAGCCGGACCTGAGCCCCGGACGCGCCTACCTCAGCCACCGCAGAGCGCAGCGCCATGCCCGCGAGGACGCCTACCGCGAAGCCGAACAGGCGGCCCGGCACGTCGAGGACGCGGCCCGCGGTGTGGCGGTCGACCGGGTCCAGCACCGGACGCAGCAGGGCGAACTCGCCCGCGGGCCGGGGGAGAACGTCGTCAACGACGCCTACCTCGTACCGCTGGAGCACGCCGAACGGTTCCGCACCGACGTGCTGCGGGCGGCCGAGGGATTTCCCGGGGTACGCGTCGAGGTCACCGGGCCCTGGGCCCCCTACTCGTTCGCCACCCCCGCCGAAGCCGAACCATTGAAGAGGGCCGCGCCGTGAGGGCGGCGGGCGGGCCGCCGGCCACGGCGGAAGAGCCGCTGCCGGACCGGCAGATCGCGCTGATCGACCTGCTGGACCGGCTGCTGAGCGGAGGTGTGGTCCTCACCGGTGACATCGTGCTGTCGATCGCCGATATCGACCTCGTACGCGTCTCGCTGAACGCGCTGATCGTCTCCATCAGCGAACAGAACCTCTCCCCGTGGCCTGCCGTCACACCCCTGGGAGACGGTCATGACAGGTGAAGTCCCAAGGCCCGCCGACCGCTTCGACGACGTCGCCGAAGCGGCCGGCCGCGCCTTCCGGCTGCTGCCCGCGGCACCGCAGGACCTCCAGCCGCCGCGCGGCACGGCGGCGGGGAGCGGCACACACCGGGTCACCACCAACCCCGACACGGTGGAACGGGACCTGATCAAGCTCGTTCTCACCCTCGTCGAACTGCTGCGACAGCTCATGGAACGCCAGGCGCTGCACCGGGTCGACGTCGGAGATCTCACCGAGGAACAGGAGGAGCGGCTGGGCGCCACACTCATGATTCTGCACGAGCGCATGGTGGAGCTCTGTGCCCGATACGACCTTTCCATGCAAGACCTCAATCTCGATCTCGGACCTCTCGGGACGTTGCTGCCACCGTCCGAATGACAGCCGGCCGACCGGCCGAACCCCGCTTGCTCGGCCGAAGGCCCTGAAGGAGCACGACATGGGCATCAGAAAGAAGAGCAAGAACATCGGCGACATAGCCGAAGGAAAGGCGAAGGAAACCACCGGGAAGGCCCTCGGCAACGAAAGCCTGGAGAAGAAGGGAAAGATGGAGAAGGCCAAGGGCAAGGTGAAGCAGGCAGTGGAACGGGGCAAGGACACGCTCAGGCACTGACCGCCACCGCCCGGCCCCCGCCGCCGCACTCCCCGCGACGACGGGGGCCGCCCTTGCGATGCGGCTGCTCGTGCCGCCCGCCGACCGGGCCTGGATCGTGACCACCGATGCCGACTCACGAGTACCGCCCCGTTGGCTCGCCCACCGGCACCGCCGGCGGACGTCGCGGACCGGCCCCGCGCTCCGGGTGCGGAGCGCGGCGAGGATCCGTACGGTCGAAGAGGCCCTGCGCACCACGACAGCTCAGCCCGGCGCCTGCCCGGACGAGGAGAGCCGCAGCGGTAGCGCCGCCGACCCCCGGCACACACGTGGAGGATCAATGGCTGAGTACGGCTACTTCCTGTCCTGCGAGGAGCACGGCCCGGCCGCGCTCGTCGAGCAGGCACGGATGGCCGAGCAGGCCGGATTCACCTCGCTGTGGATCTCCGACCACTTCCACCCGTGGAACGACGCACAGGGCCAGAGCCCCTTCGTATGGTCGGTGATCGGCGCACTGTCCGAGGCCACCTCGCTGCCCATCGAGACCGCGGTGACCTGCCCGATCATGCGGCTCCACCCCGCCGTCACCGCCCAGGCGGCCGCCACCGCCGCCGTCCAGACCCAGGGCCGCTTCCGGCTCGGGGTGGGAACCGGCGAGGCGCTGAACGAACACGTCCTGGGTGATCCCTGGCCGCGGGCGGCGGTGCGACTGGAGATGCTGGAAGAGGCCGTTCAGGTGATGCGCCAGCTCTTCGCGGGCGACGAGGTGAGCCACCACGGCAAGCACTACGCGGTCGAGAACGCGCGCCTGTACACCCTTCCCGACGAGCCGGTGCCCATCGACGTATCCGGCTTCGGTCCGGCCGCGACCGAGCTGGCCGGACGCGTCGGGGACGGCTTCCTCACCATGGAGCCCGACGCCGAGGCCGTGGAGCGGTTCCGGCGCAGCGGCGGCGGTTCGAAGCCGGCCATGGGCGGACTGAAGGTGTGCTGGTCCAGCGACCGCGAGGAGGCGCTACGGACCGCACACCGGCTCTGGGCCACCGAACAGCTGCCCGGCGAGCTGCCGCAGATCCTCCCCACACCCCGCCACTTCGAGCAGGCCGCCGAACTGATCAGCCCCGATCGCGTCGCGGAGAGCGTGCTCTGCGGAGACGATGTGGAAGCGCATCTCGCCGCGATCACCGCGTACACCAAGGCGGGCTTCGATACCGTCTGCGTCCATCAGATCGGGCACGGCCCGCGGGGCTTCTTCGACTTCTACCGCACCAAAGTGCTTCCCCAGCTACCGCAGTGACACCCCGGCTACCGCAGTGACACCGCACGAGGCCGTCGCCGGGCGTCGCACGATCACTCCTCCTCGTCCTCGGCCTCTTCGTCTTCCTCTTCTTCGCCGGCTTCTTCGTCGGCCTCTTCCCAGTCCTCGTCCTCGGCCTCGCCGTCCTCCTCGGCCTCGCCGTCCTCCTCCTCGTACTCCTCGTCCTCGTCGTAGCCTTCGGCCTCGGCCTCTTCCTCCTCGACGGCCTCTTCATGGGTCCGTACGACCTCGCCGTCGCGCACTTCACCGCGCCAGCCGTCAGGCTCCTCGTCGGTGAGCGTGACGTAGCGCTGGAAGTGCTTGAAGTCCAGCCGCAGCCGCCGCCCCTGCACGCGCCACAGATTTCCGGTCTTCTCGAAGAACCCCGAGGCGTAGTACTCGACGACCAGCACGATGCGGGTCAGGTTGGGGCCGAGTTCATGGAAACTGACGGCACCCCGGGTCGATCCCTTGGCGCCCTCGGACGTCCAGACGATGCGTTCGTCCGGCACCTGCTCCTGGACGGTGGCTTTCCAGCCGCGGGTCGACGGGCCGACCTTGGCCTTCCAGTCACTGGTCGTCTCATCGCTCTGCGACACACTGCGGACGCCCTTGGTGAAGGTGTTGAACTTCTCGTACCGCGTCCAGTGGTCATAGGCGGTACGCAACGGCACTCCGACATCGAGGACCTCGATGATGTTGGTGACCTTCTGGTCTCCCGACTTGCGTCCTTTACCGCCTCCGAGGACCTCCTTGGCCTTGCCCACAATCTTGTCCTTGACGTCCTGCGCCTTTCCGCTGATCACGGCCTTGAGGGGGGAGTCGCCCCCGAGGAGGTTGGCCCCGATCTTGGACAGCGAACCGCCGCTCTGGGCGACGTCGGTGAGCTGGCCCGTCACATCCATCAGCTTGTCGCCGGCCCGTTCGGCCAGATTCCCCGCCCACGCCGTCACAAAGCCCCCGAGCTCGTCCTTCAGTCGATCGAGCCCCGAGTCCGCGTTGTCCTGTCCCGTCTTGGCCATAACCGGTTACCTCCGGCTCTTGCCGCGCGCTGATGTCTTCTTGGCGGTCTGTTGGGAAGTCTTCTGTGCCGTCTTTTTGGCGGTCTTCTTCGCAGCCGGGGCTGCCTTCTTCTGTGCGGCGGTCTTCTTGGCAGGAGCCTTCTTGGCGGCGGTCTTCTTCGCCGTGGTCTTCTTTGCCGTGGTCTTCTTCGTGGTGGCCTTCTTCGCGGGGGCCTTCTTGGCGGGGGCCTTCTTGGCGGCGGCTTTCTTGGCGGGGGCCGCCTTCTTGGCCGCGGCCTTCTTGGTGGTCCGCTTCTCCGCGGTCTTCTTCGCCGGAGCCTTCTTGGCCGGAGCCTTCTTGGCCGGAGCCTTCTTGGCCGGCGCCTTCTTCGCAGCGGCCTTCTTGGCGGGCGCAGCCTTCTTCGCGGCCGGCCGGCTGGGTGCGGCCTTCTTCCCGGCGGACTTCTTGCCACGGCGGCGGGGCCGCTCCTCGGGCTCTTCTGCCGGCTCCTCTTCCTCTTCTTCCTCTTCTTCTTCCTCGCCTTCGGGCTCCTCCTCAGGCTCTTCTTCGGGCTCTTCTTCGGGCTCTTCTTCGGGCTCTTCTTCGCCCTCCTCGTACTCGCCCTCCTCGTACTCCTCCTCGGGCTCCTCCTCGGGCTCCTCTTCCTCCTCGTATTCCTCCGCCGGCTCTTCGCCCTCCTCGCCCTCGTATCCCTCCTCTTCCTCTTCCTCCTCCTCTTCCGGTTCCTGCTCGCCGCTTTCGAGGCGGAGGGTGCGCTCATGGAGCGAATCGGCGAACGTGGTCAGCTGACGGTTGGCGGCGGACTTGACGGCCTGCCGCCCGGCATCCATGACTTCTCCCCGCAGCTGTTCGCCCAGCTCCGCGACCTGGGGGATCTCCCTGAGTCTGCGGACCCCCTCCGCCAAGAGCTGGCGTGGCTCAAGCCCGAATTGGCGCCCGGCGAGGTAGGACGCCACCGTGAGAGCGAACCGGGCCTTCTTCGTGCGGCCCAGGACATAGCCACCGGCCAGGGCGGCGGCGAGCAGAAACTTGGATTCGTTCATGGGTGCGTCACCTTTTCGTGGGCATGCTGCCGATCGGCGCCATATCTCCAGAGTGATCCGTGTGCAGACCTGCGCATCCCGAGCGAGCCGAAGTAGGGATTCCACTTCGCGCCGCGCCGGTTGGATTGCGCTGGGTAGTCGCTGTCAGCACCCTGGGAATGCAACCGGTGCCGCTGCGTAGGCCATAGAGATCGGCCGCCGATGCATCAGGAGCGAGCGGCCGTCGGGAACCGAAGGCGAGGAATGCCGCGGCAACGGCCGTTCCGGCGCCTGCATTTGGTGCTGGAAGCGGTGCTGGAAGCGGTACCGGCAGCGAGCCGAGCCAGGTCGGTAGGGCCTGCGCCGAGGTCCATGCCGAGCTCCAAGCCGAGGCCTATGCCGTAATGCCGTGGAGGATTCGCTCCGTCGTCCGCCTGCACAGTGCGCGGAATTCGCTTTCGGGCATGGCGATACGGCCGCCGAGATAGAGCTGGACAAGTCCTTGAGCAGGGGCGGTGAGGGCCAGTGCGACCTCAAGCGGGTCGTCGGGTTTGAGTGTGCCTTCGTGCATGCCCTGTTCGACCGCCGTCACGACCACACCGCATGCCAGGGTTTCCCCGGAGTGCAAGTCTTCGGGGAAGTGTGGGGCCCGCTCGCGTCGTTCGGCCATCAGGAACAGATGGAGGTTCGGCCGGCCGAGGGCGAAGTCGAGGAAATCGGTGAGGAGTCCATAGATCCTGGTCACCGGGTCGGGGTCCTGGCGTGCGGCCCATTGCGCGCCCAGTTCCTGAAGGCTGTCCGCGGCCACCGCGCGCAGCAACACCTCACGATTGGGGTAGTGGCGGTAGATCGCCATAGGTGTCACCCCGACGGCCTCCGCCACCCGCCGCATGCTCACCGCTTCCGGGCCTTCGCCGACCAGGATGTCGAGTGCCGCGGCGGCGATACGGTCCGCCGTTTTCCGCTCCACCATGTCTACATCGTACACATCGATGTTTACGACGTATACATCGCGAATGGCCCCTCCCTCGCGGCAGCTGCGCGGCGGCAGGTGTGCGGAAGGTGGGCAACGGCCCTAGGCTCGGAATATGCCGGGAACACGCCGTGCACCGTCTCGTGTGGGAGTAGGGGGAGCGCGGTGTGTTCGCCGGCGCACGGCGTCCGTCCGGCTGCTGGCCGTGGCGGCGGTCGTCGCGCTGACCGGTGGCTTCGCCGGAACTCCGGCCGTGGGCACCGCCGATGGCCCGGATCTGACGCGCTTCTACCAGCAGCAACTCTCCTGGGAGTCGTGCGGGCACGACGTGAAGAAGGGCGCGCAGAGCCAGGGAACCACGCAGCCGCCCGGCTATGCGGAGCGGCTGGAGTGCGCCCGGCTGGAGGTGCCGCGTGACTACGCCCATCCCGGGCGGAGCACCATGCTGGTCCAGCTGATCCGGCTGAAGGCGACCGGGCCCGGCAAACGGCTCGGTTCGCTGGTGCTCAATCCCGGAGGGCCGGGTGCTTCCGGCGTCAACTATCTGATCGACAGCGGCACTGCCTTCGCCCGTCTGGGGCAGCAGTACGACATCGTCAGCTTTGACCCGCGCGGCACCGGCCACACCGAACCCGTCTCCTGCGGCAGCAAGCTCGCGCCGCCCCCCGGCAACGCCGCCGACGACAGCCTCGCCGCGAAGGAGAAGCGCATCAACGAGGCCTGCGGCCGGTACTCCGGTGGGCTGCTGCCGTGGATCGGCACCCCCAATGTCGCCCGGGACATGGACGTACTGCGTGCCGCGGTCCGCGACGACAAGCTCAACTACCTGGGGTTCTCCTACGGCACCAAACTCGGCGCGGTCTACGCCCATGAATTCCCCGACAAGGTCGGCCGGATGGTCCTGGACAGCGTCGAGGACCCGACCAGGAACACCTGGCAGACCGCTCTCGCCCAGGCCCGCGGCTTCCAGCGGGCACTGGACGACTTCGCCGCCGACTGCACCCATGACGCCGGCTGCCCGCTGGGCACCGACGCAAACCGTGCAGAGGACCAACTGCGCCATTGGTACAAGCAGTTGAGTGATGCGCCGATGAAGGTGAAGGGGGAGACGGTCGACGAGACGACGTATGTGTATGCGCTGCGGGAGGCCCTGTACAGGAGGAGCGACTGGCCGGCGCTGCGCCAGGCGCTGGCGCAGCTGCGGCGCGGCGACGGGGCCGGGATCCTGCGCCTGAGCGACAGCGGCGGCAGCAGCGCAGGACGGGCCCCGGTGCGCCACATCGGGCAGGACGAGCTGCCGCCGCAGGACCAGTTGGCCCTGCGCGCGATCTCCTGCCGGGACACCTCCGAACGCTACGGCGCCGGCGACTACGCCCGGGCGCAGCGGGAACTCACCCGGGCCTCCCCGCTCTTCGGTCCGGACATCGCCCCGACCCTGCTGGACTGCGACGGCTGGCCGATTCCGGGCGACGACACCTCCCGCGATGTCGCGGCGCCCGACGCACCGCCCGTACTGCTCGTCGCGACCACCAACGATCCGGCGACTCCGTACGCGGGCGCCCTCAACATGGCCCGTGCGCTGGACAACTCCAGCATCGTGCTGACCTTCCGGGGTGAGGGGCACGCCGCCTACACCACCGGCGACACCTGCGTACAGCGGTATGTCGACGGCTTCCTGCTGCACGGCATCATGCCGAAGCCCCATACCTCCTGCGGCTGAGCCGGGAGCGCGCATGTCGGGAGCTACTTGTAGTAACGAGTGTCCTCGATGTCGACGACGGGAGCACCGGGGGACGGTGGCTGGGTGCGCCGCCGCTTCAGAATGCTCACATACGTCGCCAGGCCGATGATGCCGACGATCATCATGATGACGCCCACGAGGTCGAGATTGACTCCGGCCATGTGCCAGTCCACCGCGAAGGTGAGGATGGCCCCCACTGCGAGCAGACCGATGCACCCGCCGATACCCATGTGTCAGCCTCCATAACTGTCTTGACAGTAGGGCGTGTTGAAGGACGCGTACCCATACGCAGACGCCCTATGTCCGGGTGCGCTACGTGGTGCGCGGGCGGAGGTTCAGCCGGCCCGGCGCCCGCTCCTGCTCGCGGTCTTCTTCGCCGCGGCCGTTTTCTCGGCGGCTGTCTTCTTGGCGGTGGACTTCGCGGCGGTGGTCTGCTGAGCGGCCGTCTTCTTCCCCGTTGCCTCCTTCCCCGTTGCCTGCTTCGCCGCGCTCTTCTTCGCGGAGCGGCCGGACCGGGCGGTGTCCGCGACGTGCTCGGTGTCCTCGTCCTCGCCGCGGGACCTCTTGGCGGCGCGCACGCTGTCCTGCAGGGCCGCCATCAGGTCCATCACCTGGCCGGCGGGCTGCTCCTCGCCGGCCTCGAATTCCGGCTCACGATGCGCCAGCTTCGCCGCCACGATCTCTTCCAGCGCCTCGCGGTAGTGGTCGTGCACATCGTCCTGTGACAGCTCGCCGAAGGAGTCCATCAGCGCCTCGGCGGCGGCCACCTCGTTGGCGGCGACGTCCACCTGCCGCTCGGGCAGCACCCCGTCCATCGGGCGGATCTGGTGCGGCCAGAGCAGCACCTGCATGACGAGGGCGCCCTCCATCGGGCGGATCATGGCCAGCGTCTCCCGCCCGTGCAGCGCGATCTTGCCGAGTCCGACGCGCTGGTGCCGCTCCATCGCCTCGCGCAGCAGCACATAGGGCTTGACCGCGGCGGGGCTGTCGACGCCCAGGTAGTAGCCCTTGCCCATCTGCAGTGGGTCGATGTCCCCGCCGGCGACGAAGGCCAGGATGGTCAGCGTCTTCGCGGTCGGCAGCGGCAGCGCGTCCAGATCCTCGTCACTCAGCGGTACGACCAGGTCGCCGTCGCCGGGTTTGTAGCCGCGGCCGATCTCGTCCGGGGGGACCTCGGCGCCTTCCAGCGAGCACACGGGCTGATTGCGTACCCGTCCGCCGTCCCGCGAATGGATCCGCACAAAGCTGACCGACGCGGAACTGTCCGTGGCGTTGTACGCGGCGACCGGGATCGTGACCAGGCCGAAGCTGATGGAGAACTTCGCCGTGGGGCGCATGGGGGCCGCCTTCATCGGTGCCATTCGGCTCCATGCTAGGCGGGGCGGGTACACCGTACATCCCGGGCCGTACCGAGGTGTGCCGATCGGGTGGCGGCCCCTCGCCGCCCAGGCTCCCAGCCGCTAAACCCCCTCGCCGCTCAGCCCCCCACCGCTCAGGCGGCCGCGGCCGTGACCCGCCCCTCGCGGACCGCCTCCGCCAGCGCCTGATGATCGCGTTCGTTCTGGTCCGCGTACAGCTCCGCGAACCGCACCAGCGCCTCGTCGAAGGCCGGCCCCTTGCCGAGGTACGCGCCGATCGCGATGCGGTCGCCGGATCTGGCGTGCGCACGGGCCAGCGTGGCCCCGCAGCGCACGGCGAACCGCCGCAGCCCCACCGGCACCATGAGCTCGGTCTTCATGATGCCCTTCCAGTCGCGCAACTGCCGGACGTAGAAGTCCCGTTGGCGCCCGTCGATGCCGGTGGTCCGCTCCCAGCCGAGGAAGATGTCGCCCGCCGCCTGCATCAACCGCTGGCCGGACACCACCCGTTCACCCTGGTTGGTGTGGCGCCCCGGTCCGGCGTACGGGGCGAGCACCGACTCATCGGCCTCCTTGGCCTGGAGCAGCAGCGGGTCGTCGGTGTCCTTGCCGAGCAGCAGCACGATCCAGCAGCGGGTGCCCACGCTGCCGACCCCGACGACCTTGCGTGCCGTGTCGACCACCCGGTACTGCTCCAGCAGGCTGCGATGGTCCGACCGCAGAGTGCGGGCGTAGCTCGTGATCAGTTCGCGGATCTCGTCCGTGAGCAGATCGCGCTCGACGTCCGGCAGCAGATCGCCCAGCGGCACGATCAGCGGCGGATCGGGGGCGATCCGTACCTGACCGCCGATCACCCGGGTGAGTTTGCGGAACGCCTGCACGGCGTCGCGCGTACGGGCTTCCGCCATGGTGCGGGCCAGCTGGGCACGGCCCCTGCTGCCCAGCTCCTGCGCCTCCTCGGCCTCGATGTCGGCCATATCGTCATGGGCGTACCAGACCTCCAGGGTGCGCATGTCCGCGTACCGGCGCATCCGGGTGCGGTACGACGCGCAGGCGGCCCCGATGATGCCGGCCCGCACCGTCGTGTCGAAGCCGTTCCCGCGCCCGGCGATGGCAAGGCTGGCCGCCAGCCGTTTGATGTCCCACTCCCACGGTCCCGGCAGGGTCTCGTCGAAGTCGTTGAGATCGAACATCAGATGGCGCTCGGGGGAGGCCAGCAGCCGGAAGTTGAGCAGATGGGCGTCCCCGCACAGCTGGGTCGTCAGCCCGGTGGCCGGGGTGGTGGCCAGGTCCGCCGCCATGATGGCGGCGGCGCCGCGGTAGAAGCGGAACGGCGACTCCAGCATCCGGCCGTACCGAATGGGCACCAACTCCGGTACCCGGAGCGCCGATTGCCGCTCAAGGATGTCCACCGGGTCGGCCCGGTCGGCCGCGGGGCTGAAGTCCGCATGACTGGAGCGGGGCACCTCGGTGCGAAGTGCCCTGCCCTGTTCCGCACGTTCCCGTGCGGTGGCCGATGCCGGTGGTCCGGAGGTCATGGCCGCGGTCCCATGGGCTCAGGCCATGGAGTGGTGTTTGTCTCCCGCACACAGCGCCCAGATGATGAAGACGTTGATGGCGATCAGCACGATGGCCCAGAACGGGTAGTAGGGGATCCACAGGAAGTTCGCCAGTGCTCCGAGACCCGCGAGGACGACGCCGATCACCCGCGCCCACATCGCGCCGCTGGCAAGCAGTGCGATGCCCGCGACGAGGATGACGATGCCCAGGATCAGATGGATCCATCCCCAGCCGGTGAGGTTGAAGGAGAACACGTAGTTCCGCGTCGTGACGAAGACGTTGTCCTTGGCGATGGCGGAGATGCCCTCCAGAAGGGTCATCGCGCCACCGAAGATCATCAGGACTCCGGCGAATGCGGTCCACCCGCCGACGCTCTGTTTCTGAGCGGCCATGGGTCACTCCTCACTTGAGAAACCTGGCCACCGGCGGGAACCGACGGTGGTCATGCCCTGTCTCCACGCTTCCACAGGCACCGGTCATCCGCATGTCAGGGACGTGCGGAGGCCTGGCACACCCGGTGTTCGGCCGTGTGCGGGGCGGCGAGACGGACGGTGGCGTTCCGGGCGCGCCGTACCCGCGGTATCCGCCGGTGCGTTGGAGGTACGAGTTGTCGGAGAGGGGCAGCGGGCCCGCGCCGGTGGCGCGTATGAGGCGGACGGCGGCGACGGTGGCGTCGGTGGCGAACGCGATGTGCTGCGGACGGGGCTCCCGGTCGCCCGGGCCCGGTGCGACGTGGCGCCAGGGCTGGGCCGGCGCGACAGGACGCGGCTGTCAGGCCCGCCATGTGGTGCCGGGCAGAGGGACCGGATCGGGCGCCGGTCCCGGCTGCGGTCCGGGCGTCGGCGGCGCAGGGTTCGGCGGGAGCGGGTCCGGCTCAGGACGCGGCACCGGCGGGGGCACCCGATCGGGTCCAGGGGCGGGGACCGGGCCGGGCCCCGGGCCTGGCGTGGGTCCGGGTGGCCCGGGGCCCGGACCCGGAGTGGGAGGCACCGGGTCCCGGTGGCGCTCGTGCGGGGCGCTCGCTCCTTGTGGCATGTGGGTCTCCTTGCCATTCCTGTGCCGGCCATGCGGCACCATCCGCACGGATCCTCGGTGTACGTCCGTACTCACTCTGCGACGGCCCGGCTGACTCGGCGNGGGGCGCTCGCTCCTTGTGGCATGTGGGTCTCCTTGCCATTCCTGTGCCGGCCATGCGGCACCATCCGCACGGATCCTCGGTGTACGTCCGTACTCACTCTGCGACGGCCCGGCTGACTCGGCGACAGCTGGGAGGACGGGCGGGCAGGCGGCCGTACCGGCGCGGCGGCGCAACTGCCGTACGCCCGCACCGCCGGCTGTCGCCGAGTCAGCCGGCCCGGCCATCCGGACCGGCTGGTGTGCGATCCGGGTCCGCCGGGCTCCGACTTCAGGGCCGTACGGGGAGGCCGCCCGGCAGCTCGTCGGGCTGCTCGTCGGATTGCTCAGCGGCCCTGAACTCACCGCTCAGGGCTGGTCATTGAGGGGTAGGCGGCAGTGGTGGAGCAGGCGCGGTCCAAGCCGTGGTCCGGGGTGCCGACCCGCGGGCGCTCACTGCGCAGCGCGCGCAGGCGGCCCGACGGGCTGCGGTGACCGGCGCGGCGGCATTGCGCCCCACGGAGCAGCGGCTGTTTCCTGCTCGGCGGACCGGGGACGCTGAAAGCGGAAGAGCGCACGGAACGACGGAGGGCAGGGCGTGGCCGGACATTCTTTCTGCGACCGCATTCGCCCGTACGGGCTCGCGCCATGAGCCCCCGCGACGGGCAGCGGGCCATTGCGCGGACGCTGCTGGACCGTCACGGCGAAACCTACGCGGCACAGAGCGGGATCCGGGTGGGCAACACCCCGCAGCCGCTCTATCAGCTGCTGGTGCTGTCCTGTCTGCTCAGTGCGCGTATTCGCGCGTCCGTGGCCGTGGCGTCGGCGCGTGCCCTGTTCGACGCGGGAATGCGCACGCCGCGGCGGATGGCGGACGCGACCTGGCAACAGCGGGTCGACGCGCTCGGGGAGGGCGGTTACCGCCGCTACGACGAGCGCACCTCCACCCAGCTCGGGGACGGCGCCGCGCTGCTGCTCGCCACGTACGGCGGTGACCTGCGGCGGATGCGGGAGGCGGCCGACGGCGACCTCGGTGCGCTGCGCGGCGCACTGCAGGGGCTGCCGGGCCTCGGGCCCGCGGGCTCCGCCATCTTTCTGCGCGAGGTGCAGGGCGTATGGACCGAATTCGCCCCGTTTCTCGATGCCAAGGCCGTCCAGGGGGCGGAGCGGCTGGGCCTGCCGGGGGAGAGCGGGAAGCTGGCGCGGCTGGTCGGGACGGACGAGATGGCGGCGTTCGCCTCGGGGCTGGTGCGCGCGGCGCTGGACCGGAGTGTTGTCGACGACGTACTTGAGGGGTCGCGGGCCTGATCCGACGGCCGGCACGGGCCGCGGCCGCGACCGTCACATGACCAGCGCCGCCAGCAAGGTGACACCCGCCAGGAACCAGGCGACATGGTCGCCCACCGCCTCCTCGGTGACCGCCTTGCCCAGTGCGGTGCCGAACGGCGGCAGTCCGGCGGGCGCCAGTGCGTCGGTCCCGAACAGCCCGCCCACCCGGGGGAGTTCGCGCCCGGGTCAGCCCGGCCAGGTCCAGTCGGCGACCTCGGGCAGATCGGTGCCGTGCTCCCGGATCCAGGCGTGGTGGCGGGTACGGACGTCCGCCATGGCCTGCCGCAGCGCGAGGGCGCGCACCCCGAGCCCCGGCACCCGGTCCACCACATCCATCACCAGCCGGTACCGGTCGAGATCGTTGCGGACGACCATGTCGAAGGGCGTGGTGGTGGTGCCCTCCTCCTTGTAGCCGCGGACATGCAGATTCTGGTGGCCCGCGCGGTTGTAGCAGAGCCGGTGGATCAGCCATGGGTAGCCGTGGTACGCGAAGATGACCGGCTTGTCGGGCGTGAACAGCGCGTCGTACTCGGAGTCCGGCATGCCGTGCGGGTGTACCCCGGCCGGCAGCAGCCGGGCCATGTCGACGACATTGACCACCCGCACCGCCAGCTCCGGCAGATGCTCGCGCAGCAGACCCGCGGCGGCCAGCGTCTCCTGTGTGGGGACGTCCCCCGCGCAGGCGAGCACGACGTCAGGGGACCGGGTCTCCCGTGCTCGACCGGAGCCGAGGGCCTGGGGGACGTCGCCGTCCTCGGTGCCCGCCCACTCCCAGGCGCCGGCGCCGCGTGCGCAGTGCGCGCGGGCCTCGTCCAGGGTCAGCCAGTCGAAGCTCGGCTGTTTGCCGGCCACGATCACATTGACGTAGTCGCGGCTGCGCAGCGCATGCTCGGCCACCGAGAGCAGGGTGTTGGCGTCCGGCGGCAGATAGACCCGGACGACCTCGGGGCTCTTGTTGAGGATGTGGTCGACGAAGCCGGGGTCCTGGTGGGAGAAGCCGTTGTGGTCCTGCCGCCAGACGTGTGAGGTGAGCAGATAGTTCAGCGAGGCGATCGGGCGCCGCCAGGGCAGCCGACGGGCGGTCCGCAGCCATTTGACGTGCTGGTTGACCATGGAGTCGACGATGTGCGCGAACGCCTCGTAGCTGGAGAAGAGCCCGTGCCGGCCGGTGAGGAGATAGCCCTCCAGCCACCCCTGGCACAGATGCTCCGAGAGCACCTCCATGACCCGGCCGCCCCGCGCGAGATGCTCGTCGGTGTCGAGCGTGGCGGCCTGCCAGGCCTTGCCGGTGGCGCCGTAGAGCGCCCCCAGCCGGTTCGACTCGGTCTCGTCGGGGCCCACGACCCGGAAGTCGCGGCGCTGTGCGGTGGCCTCCATGACCGCTTTCAGCAGACCGCCCAGCACCCGGGTCGGCTCGTGCAGCACGGTGCCGCGCTTGTCGACCTCCACCGCATGCCCCTCCAGTGGCGGGATCGGCAGCTCCCGCAGCAGCAGACCGCCATTGGCGTGCGGTGAGGCGCCCAGCCGGCGCGTTCCCGCGGGCACGCAGGCGAGCACCTCCGGGCGCGGCCGGCCCTCGGCGTCGAACAGCTCGTCCGGCCGGTACGAGCGCAGCCAGGCCTCCAGCTGCCGCAGATGCCCGGCGTTCTCGCGCACCCCGGCCAGCGGGACCTGGTGGGAGCGCCAGGTGCCCTCGACGGGCTGCCCGTCGACCTCGTGCGGACCGGTCCAGCCCTTGGGGGTACGCAGCACGATCATGGGCCAGCGGGGGCGCTCCGTCGCGCCCTCGGTACGGGCCCGGCGCCGGATCCCGTCGATCGTGTCCAGGCAGTGGTCCATCGCGGCGGCCATCGCCTGGTGCACCGCCATGGGGTCGTCGCCGGTGACATGGACCGGATCATGGCCGTAGCCGCGCAGCAGGTCGTCCAGCTCGTCCTGCGGGATGCGGGCGAGCACCGTCGGATTGGCGATCTTGTAGCCGTTGAGGTGCAGGATCGGCAGCACGGCGCCGTCGTGCACCGGGTCGAGGAACTTCGTGGCGTGCCAGGACGCGGCGAGCGGCCCGGTCTCCGCCTCGCCGTCGCCGATCACGCAGGCGACCAGCAGCTCCGGATTGTCGAACGCCGCGCCGTAGGCATGGGTGAGGGAGTAGCCCAGCTCACCGCCCTCGTGGATCGAGCCCGGCGTCTCGGGGGAGACATGGCTGGGCACCCCGCCGGGGAACGAGAACTGCCTGAACAGCCGGGCCATGCCTTCGCCGTCCCGGGTGACGTCGGGGTACGTCTCGGAGTACGTGCCGTCCAGCCAGGAGTTGGCCACCACGGCGGGGCCGCCGTGCCCGGGGCCCCATACGCACAGCGCGTCCAGCTCGCGGGCCTTGATGACGCGGTTGAGGTGGGTGTGCACCAGGTTCAGGCCGGGCGAGGTGCCCCAGTGGCCCAGCAGCCGCGGCTTGATGTGCTCGGGGCTCAGCGGCGCCGTCAGCAGCGGATTGGCCATCAGATAGATCTGCCCCACGGCCAGATAGTTGGCGGCCCGCCAGTGGGCGTCGAGCGCAGATAACTCGGCGGCGCCGAGCGGCCCCGGCGCGCCTGCCTCTGCCGTTCCTGCCCCCGTCGTTCCTGCCTCTGCCGACGTTTGCGCGTCGTGCATGCTCATCTCCTCACCAGGGTGGCGTGCACCACGCAATACACCTTGCTGTCGTGACGCTGTGCGTGCAACCGGGGTCGGCCGGCTCAGTCGGGCGGCTCGGGGGCCGGGTGCTCGCCCGGCTCCGCACCGGGCGGCTCCGTGGGGTTCGGGCCCGGCTCGTCCGGTTCCGGTTCGGCCGGAACCGGGTCACGCGGCACCGGACGGGGATCGCTCGGCACGGGGCCCGGTCCCTTGGGCTCGCGTTCCGTGGTCATGGCGCACGCGGTCACGGCGTCCGTGGTCATGGCGTCGGCGGTCATGGTGTCAGCGGTTATCGCGGTCATGGCGCTCTCCTTCCTCTCCATCGTGCGTCCAATGCCCGTGGTCGGCCCGTTCAAGAAAAAAACCCAAAAGCGCGTTCGTACAGCGCTACGTTCATGCCATGCATGGACGCACACCGGACGGCAGCGCCGGAGACGTCGACTACGGCTCCGTGGGCCAGGGATATGCCGACCACCGCAAGCCCGATGACCGGATCGCCGCCCGGATCCGCCAGGCGCTCGCGCGCCGTTGACGCCGTCGCCGAACAACTCCCCTTCGTCGACGACTCGTTCGACGCCGCCATGACGCCCTTCAGCGTGCACCAGGCGCGACCTCGACAGCGGCGGCTGGGACAAGCAGTTCGGTTCACTGCACGAACAGCCTTACCACGAAGGCTCGTTGGTGATGCTCCGCCCGGTCCCCGCCTGAGACGGCGGGCAGGAGACGAAGCTCAGTACACATCGCGGACATAGCGCTTCTCGGCCGCGAGCTGCTTGACGTAGCCGGCCGCCGCGTCCTCCGTGAGGCCGCCGTGCGCGACGGCGATATCGCGCAGCGCACGGTCGACATCCTTGGCCATCCGGGAGGCGTCACCGCACACATAGAAATGGGCACCGTCCTGGAGCCAGGCCCACAGATGGGCGCCGTGCTCGCGCATCCGGTCCTGGACATAGACCTTGGCGCGCTGATCACGGGAGAAGGCGGTGTCCAGACGGGTGAGCAGCCCGTCGCGGCGCAGCCCGTCGAGTGCGTCCTCGTAGTAGAAGTCCGTGGCGCGGCGCTGTTCGCCGAAGAAGAGCCAGTTGGGGGCGCGGTGGCCGCGGGCGCGCCGCTCGTCGAGGAAGCCGACGAAGGGCGCGACGCCGGTACCGGGGCCCACCATCACCATCGGGGTGACCGGGTCGGCCGGCGGCCGGAAGTGGGCGGTGCGCCGGACGAAGACCGGCACCGGGCTCCCCGGCTCGGCATCGGCCAGAAAGGCCGAGGCGACGCCCTTGCGCGGGTGGCCGCGGTGGTTGTCGTAGCGGACGACGGAGACCGTCAGACGGATCAGCCCGGGGTCGGTCAGCGGGCTCGACGATATGGAGTACAGCCGGGGTTGCAGCCGGGTGAGCACGGCGGCCCACTCCGCCGCGGCCGCCCGGACCGGGTGTTCGGCGATCACATCGACGGCCTGCCGGCCCCAGGCCCACTGCGCGAACTCGCCCTTGTTGTCCGGCCGTAGCAGCTTCTTGAGGACCCGGTCGCCGGTGCGTTCGGCGACCAGCCGGAGGAGACCCGGGGTGATCGTGGTGATGTCCAGATGGCGGTGCAGGGCCTCGCCGAGCGGCAGGGCGCCGAGGCCGGTGAGGTCCACGGCGGCGGCGGGGTCGAGCCCGGCGATGGCCAGCCACTCCGCGACCAACTCGGGGCAGTTCTGCGGCTGTACGCCGAGCGCGTCGCCCACCTCGTAGTCCAGCGGTGTGCCGTCGCCGTCACGGGTGTCGAAGGTGAACCGGCGCACCTCCTTGGTGGCACCGGGGCGGCTCAGCAGCTCGTTGCCGACGAGCCGGGCGAGGGCGGGCGCGGCCTTGGAGGGGCGGGCGGCGGCCGGGGCGGGGGCCGAAGCGGTGCCCGGTGCGGCGGTGCGCGGATCCACGGCGGTGTCGTCCTCCGCCCCGCCGCCCGGCTCCGCGCCGTCCGCCAGGGCCGTGAGCACCTGATCGAGCCACTGCCCCGCGGGCTGCTCGTAGTCCGGCTCGCAGTCGGTACGGGGCACCAGCCGCACCGCGCCCAGCTCGGCGAGGCGTGCGTCGAGCCGCCGGCCGTGGCCACAGAAATCGTCGTACGAGGAGTCGCCCAGCGCGAGCACGGAGTAGCGCATCCCGTCCAGCCGCGGAGTGTCCGGCGCGTTCAGGGTCTCCCAGAAGCCCGATCCGTTGTCGGGGGCGTCGCCGTCGCCGAAGGTGCTGGTGACGATGAGCAGATCGGCGCCGCGCGGCAGCGTGGCCGGCGCGCTGTCGTCCATGCTCAGCAGCGTCGTCTCCCGCCCGCTGCCCTTCAGCCGCCGGGCCGCGTCGGCGGCGATCTCCTCGGCGTTGCCGGTCTGTGAGGCCCACAGCACGATGAGCGCACGGGTGGGCGTGGCGCCGGCCGCCTCGGCGGGCCCGTCCGCCGGGTCCGCCGTCGTCGGCGAGGTGCCCGGAGCGCGCGAGAACATCCCGGCCAGCACCCCGTTGACCCACAGCGCACTCTCCGCAGTGAACGGCGCCTGAGCCGGCAGTACGGGCGTGCCGACGGCGGGTGCGGAGCGGAGCCCGGCGAGAAAGCCGGACAGGTAGCGGCGCTCGTGCTCGGCCAGCACCGGCGGCGCCGGATCGTCGACCCGGAACACCTCGGCCAGCACCGCCAGCGCACCGCGGCCCCCCGGCCCGTGGCCGTCACCGTGCTCCGCCGCACCGCCACCGCGCGCCGTACCCGCCCCGCCCTGCGGATGTCCGACATCGCCCGCGACCCTGGCCAGCGACACCGCACACACCTTGAACCCGGGCTGGAAGGAGACCGGATCGACCGCGTCATGGGTCACCGCGTTGACGCTGAGGTACTCGCCGAACAGATCGTTCCAGTGGAACGGCGCAAAGCAGTTCCCCGGGCGCACCCGGTCGGTCACCACGGCGGGCAGCACCGCCCGGCCGCGACGTGAGGCGACCTCCACCGCGTCCCCCTCCCCGATGCCCAGCGCCGCCGCGTCCTGCGGATGGAGCTCGACGAACGGGCCGGGGTTGAGCCTGTTCAGCTTGGCGACCTTGCCGGTCTTGGTCAGGGTGTGCCACTGGTGCTGGAGCCGGCCGGTGTTCAGGACGAACGGGAAGTCGTCGTCGGGCATCTCGGCCGCGGGCAGATGCGGCCGGGCGAAGAACACGGCCCGGCCGGTGGCGGTGGGGAAGGACAGCCGGGGCCGGCTGCCGTCCGCCCGCTCGTCCAGCTCCTGGCTGACGCCGTCGTTGAGGTAGCGCACCGGATTGCGGTCCGGCCCGTCGGCGGCGGCGCTGGGCCACTGCACGGGAGTGCGCCGCAGCCGCTCGTACGACACCCCGCGCAGGTCATACCCCGTCTGCGGGTTCCACGCGCGCTTGATCTCCTCGAATATCTCCTCCGCGCTCCGGTAGCCGAAGGCCTCCTCGTACCCCATCTCGCAGGCGATCCGCGCGATGATCCGCCAGTCCGGCCAGGCCTCGCCCGGCGGGTCGGCGGCCTGCCGCACCAGCGTCAGATTGCGCTCCGAGTTGACCATCACACCCTCGGACTCCGCCCACATGGCGGCCGGCAGCACCACATCGGCGTACGCATTGGTCTCGGTCTCCGCGAAGACGTCCTGCGCGACGACGAAGTCCGCCGCCTCCAGCCCCTCGATGACCGTCCGGCGGTTGGCCACCGAGGCGACGGGGTTGGTGCAGATGATCCAGCACGCCTTGATGTCCCCGTCCGCCATCCGCCGGAACATCTCGACGGTGCCCTGGCCGGCCCCGTCCGCCCGCAGCGCCCCCCGCTCCAGGCCCCACAGATCCTCGATGAACGCACGGTCCTCGGCCACCAGCGCCGACCGCTGCCCGGGCAGGCCCGGCCCCATGTAGCCCATCTCGCGGCCGCCCATCGCATTGGGCTGGCCGGTGAGCGAGAACGGGCCGCTGCCGGGGCGGCAGATCGCGCCGGTCGCCAGATGCAGATTGATCAGTGCGTTGGTGTTCCAGGTGCCGTGGGTGCTCTGGTTCAGGCCCATGGTCCAGCAGCTCATCCACGCGCCCGCCGTGCCGATCCACTCGGCGGCCTGCCGGATGTCCGCCTCCGGGATCCCGGTGAGCTCCGCGACCGTCGCGGGCGGATAGTCCTGGAGGAAGGCCGGCATGGCCTCCCACCCCTCGGTGTGCTCGGCGATGAACTCCGTGTCGACCTGGCCGTTCTCGACCAGCAGATGCAGCAGACCGTTCATCAGCGCCAGATCCGCACCCGGCGCGATCTGCAGGAACAGGTCCGCCTTGGCGGCGGTGGCGGTGCGTCGCGGATCGACCACGATCAGCTTGGCGCCCGCCTTCACCCGTTCCATCAGCCGCAGGAAGAGGATCGGGTGGCAGTCGGCCATGTTGGAGCCGATGACGAGGAACACCTCGGCGTGCTCGAAGTCTTGGTACGAGCCGGGCGGGCCGTCCGCGCCCAGGGACAGCTTGTAGCCGCTGCCGGCGCTCGCCATGCACAGCCGGGAGTTGGATTCGATGTGCCCGGTGCGCACAAACCCCTTGGCGAGCTTGTTCGCCAGGTACTGCGCCTCCAGCGTCATCTGCCCGGACACATAGAGCGCGAGGGCGTCCGGGCCGTGCTCGTCGACGATCTCGCGCAGCCGCCGCGCGGTCTGCTTGATCGCCGTGTCCATCGCCGTGGCCACCGGCTCGTCGCCGCGGTCCGTGCGCACCAGGGCGCTGGACAGCCGCCCCGGCGCGGCGAGCAGCTCGGCGCTGGTCGCCCCCTTGGTGCAGAGCCGGCCACCGTTCGCCGGGTGCGCCTTGTCACCGGCGGCCCTGCGGACCGTACGCCGGCCGTCCGGGCCCGTCGCGACGTCCAGGACGATCCCACAGCCGACACCGCAGTACGAGCACGCCGTCCGCACCTGCGTGATGCTCTCTGTCAGCGGTTTCGGTGCGGTCACGGACGGTCCCCTTCGTGGTCGGATGCTCGCCCCGACCCTACGGATCGCCCGTTAACCGGGTGTCACGCCAGGAGATCACCCGTGGTTACGACGGCCACACAGTCGCCCCCGGCGCCCGGTGAGATCCGGCCGGCGGTCCGCCGCCGGCGCGCCACTCAGCCCTCCTCCGTCCCGCCCAGGAAGTGGAACCCCGGCCGCGGATGCATCAGGAAGTCATGGTGCGAGATGTTCCAGGCGTACGCGCCGGCCAGGCCGAACGCCACCCGGTCGCCGGCGCGCAGACCGGCGGCCGGGACGTTCCTGGACAGCAGATCCTTCGGCGTGCACAGCTGGCCGGTGAGGGTGACCCGGTCGCCCCGGGCGGCGGAGCGCGGCCAGGGGTGCGGCCAGGGCGCGTCGGACGGCAGGACCGTGCAGGGCTGGTCGTGGCCCTTGGTCGCGGGGGTGCGCAGATGGTGGGTGCCGCCGCGGACCACGGCGAACTCCTCGCCGTGGCTGTGCTTCACATCCAGCACCTCGGTGGCGTACCAGCCGCAGTACGCGGTGAGCGCACGGCCCGGCTCGATGCGCAGGGTGAGCCCGGGGTGGGCGGCGGTGAGCCGCTCCAGGCCCGCGCCGTACGCCGCCCAGTCGAAGCGGCGCTCCGGCGCGGCGTAATCGACGGCCATACCGCCGCCGATGACCACCTCGTGCAGTGTGATGTCGTGGCGGGCGGCCAGCCCTGCCGACCAGCTCACGATCGAGGAGGCCACCGCGAGCTGTTCCGCCGCCTCCAGACCACTGGCCAAGTGGGCGTGGATGCCGCGGAGTTCGAGCTGCGGGCAGGTGCCGTCGGTGAGCAGCCGGACGACGTCGTCGGCCTGGTCCGGGTCCAGCCCGAAAGGCGTGGGACGGCCGCCCATGGCGAGCGACACGCTGTCCAGCGCACCGTCGCCCACCGGCAGGTTGAAGCGCGGCAGCACCGTGATCCGGCGGCCCGGGGCCTGCCGGACGGCGAGGGCGGCGAGCATATGGAGTTCGTAGACGCTCTCCACATGGAAGCGCTCGACGCCCAGCTCCAGCGCCGAAGCGAGCTCCGCCGGCGTCTTGCCGGGCCCGCCGAAGGCCAGCGGGGATCCGGGCACGGCCTTGCCGACGTGCGCCAGCTCGCCGCCGGAGGAGACCTCGTAACCGTGCACATACGGCCGCAGCGCCGTCAGGATCTCCGGCTCCGGGTTGGCCTTGGCCGCGTAGTACAGCTCGACGCGTTCGGGCAGGGCGGCTCGCACCGCGGCCGCATGTTCCCGAAGGGCCGTCAGATCGTAGAGATATGCCGGCAGTTCCTCGGAGGACAGGGCCAGGGCGCGGTCGCGGACCAGCGGTGTGGGGGTGGTCATCGTGCGCTCCAGGGGGTGGTGTCGTCGGTGCGCCCGGCGCCCGACAGTACGGCCTCGGCCAGCGGCGAGGGCAGCAGGACATAGCCGGCCTCGCGGTCGGCCTTGCGCTCCCAGCGGGTGAGCAGATTGGCCTTGGCGGGCAGCGGGACGCCGGCCAGCAGGGCGGCCAGCCGCGGCGGGCAGCCATGGCGGTCCGCGTGGGTCTGCAGGGTGCGGCGGACCTGAGCCCACAGCTCCGCCTCGGTGTCCGGGTGCAGATCGGCCAGCGCCGCGAGCATCTCGGCGACATGGTTGACCAGCAGGCAGTACACGACGCGGTCCCAGCCGCGCTGGGCGTCGTACGTCATCGGCGCAGCGATCTGCTCGGGCAGCGAGGCCAGCAGCCCGGCGTGGTGCTCGGGGACGAGCTTGGTGCCCTCCAGGTCGCGGAAGAGGACCTGTGCGGGCATGCCGTCGCCGTCCACGCAGACCAGGACGTTCTGCAGATGCGGCTCCAGCACCAGACCGTGGTCGAAGTAGGCGGCGAGCACCGGCGGGAGCAGCAGGTTGAGGTAGGCGGCCCACCACTCCAGCGCGGCCTGCGGTCCCGCGCCGTCCAGCAGACGGGAGATATGTGCCGGGCCGGTGGGGTACTCATCGGCGACGGCGGCCGCCAGCAGCGGGGTGGTGCCGGGCAGCAGCCGCTGGGACAGGCCCTCGCGGACGATGACGCCGAACCCTTCGAGCAGCTCGGTGTCCGGGCGGCCGTCGGCGCCGGGCAGCGCCAGGCTGCGGTAGGCGGGTTCGCGCAGCACCGCGCTGCCGGGGAAGCGGGTGGCGAGGCCGGTGAGCACCGGTGCCAGCAGCCGGGTCAGCGCCACCGCCCCGGACAGCTCGTAACTGGCGTTCTTGCGAAGGCAGTTGGTGATCCGGACGTTCAGGCTGAACTTGAGGAACGCGGCGCCGTCGTAGAGCGTGCGCACGGACGCGGTCGCCGCGAACGGCAGCTCACCGCTGCCCAGTACGCGGATGTCGGCACGGTCCAGGGCCTTCTGAAGGCCGGGGTGGTCGCGCAGCAGCTCGTACTGCCAGGGGTGTACCGGCAGCAGCCGGTAGCCGTCCGGGACGCCGGGATGCAGCGCGTCCAGCGGTGCGGTGGCGGCGTCGTCGACGGCTTCCTCGGCGATCAGCTCCTCGCGTACGGCGAGCAGCAGCAGCGGGAAGACGGCCCCGGTCTCGGGCGCGTACGACTGCCAGGCGGCCAGGTCGCCGGTGCGGGCCTTGGGGGTCGGGTGGAAGCGGTGGCCGAGGATCAGCGACTGCTCGGAGACGACATAGCCGGTCTGCCAGTCCTCCGCGGCACG
Source organism: Streptomyces inhibens (assembly GCF_003389455.1). Lineage (GTDB taxonomy): Bacteria > Actinomycetota > Actinomycetes > Streptomycetales > Streptomycetaceae > Streptomyces > Streptomyces inhibens. Next base: position 51,657 of record NZ_QUAC01000198.1, read on the forward strand.
GTCCGCGGCGGCCGGGCGCTGCCGGGTACGGGCGGCGAGCGCGGCGGAGACGGCCTGGTGGCTGGAGGCGATCTGAGCCAGGAACTCCTCGTTGTGCACACCGGTCCGCAGCGACAGCTCGGCGTGCACATACTCGGCCAGCCGGCGCCAGCCGACCTCGGCCCAGCCGTCGGCGGTCTGCTCGGACACCGGGCCGGTGAACCGGTGCGCGCCGAGCAGCGACGTACGGCGCAGCGCGATGCGCAGCAGCACTCCGCGGCGCGGCAGTCGCAGCAGCAGCTGCCCGTTGTCGACGGCGGTCTGGTGCTCGGGGCCGGACACCTCGCGCAGCAGACAGTTCAGCAGGGTGTGCGCCACGGCCTCGTCGGCGGTGGGCAGGCCGGTGGGGGTGGTGGGGGCCGGGGCAGTGCCGGGTGAATTGGTCAGCGGAGGCATCGCGGGCTCCAGCGGGTGCGGGGGGAGACGGGGCAGCAGAACAGGGGCGGCGGTCGCGAGCAAGGTAACCAGGGCGATCGTGGTGCCGGTGAGGAGGGGCGCGGCCGGGCCGAACCAGTCGTTGCCGATCGCGGCGGCCACGCCGGCGGCGACCGCGCCGGCCTTGGAGAAGAATTCGATCGAGCCGAACAGCCCGCCGGGGGCGCGGCCCTTGGCGCAGTCCGCGGCCAGTACGGACAGGCAGACCAGACCAAGGGTGAGCCCGGCGCCGAGCACCAGGCGTACCACGATGAAGCCGGTGAGCGAGTCGGCCAGGCCGTGTCCGGCCAGACCGAGCGCGATACAGCCGAAGCCGAGCGCGATACCGAGCCGGGGGCAGGTGCGGAAGACGGCGTGCACCGCCATCGCCGCGACCAGATAGCACATATGGGGCAGGGCGAACAGCACGCCGGACACCATCGGGCCGGTGCCCGGAATCCGTTCCTTGATGAGGGAGATCAGGTACGGGAAGGAGATGACGGTGGAGAAGACGAAGGCGAACTCCAGGGCGTAGAGGGCGCGCAGGGACGCGACCGGGGAACGCCCGGCCGGCTCGGCAGCTGTCCCCCTCGCCGTCCCGGGCGTCCGCACGGCATCGATCTCCGCCGCGGCCGCCGGGGCTCCCGGCGGCTCCGGCAGCGCCGCGAGCATCACGGCCGCGGTCAGCGGCAGCACGGCCAGCAGGGCGTACTGGCGGTGCGGCGACAGCCACGGCGTCAGCGAGCCGACGACGATCGGGGCGAAGACCAGTGCCGCCCGCGCGCTGCCCTGCATCAAGGTCAGCGCCCGGGACAGCGCGCCGCCCTCAAGTGCAGCCCCCAGATAGCCGTTTGATGCGGCAAAGGTGCCGCCGAGGATGCCCTGGAGGACCAGCGCCGCGACGAACGTGTCCATCGAGTCGGCCCAGCCGGCCAGCACGAACGCCGCCGCCAGCCCCAACTGCGCCCGCAGCAGCAGCCGTTTCCGTCCGAAGCGGTCCGCGAGCCGTCCCCACAGTGGTGCGCCGATGGCCCCGAAGATGGTGGGGACGATATAGAGCAGACCGGCCCAGCGGGCGGCGCCGTCGCCGAGCTCGGGCAGGATCTCGGTGAGATACGGCGGCAGGCCGAGGGCGGCGAACGACGCCACGAAGTAGCAGCCGGCCACGGCGTGCACCTGGCGGCGCGCGAGGCCCGGGCGGTCCTTGGTTTCGACGGCGGCCGGCACGACCTGGCGAGAAGTGGCGGTCCTCACCGGGAAGTCCCCGTCGACAGCAGGTAGTTGGGGCCGGTGGTGTAGTGCTTGTTGATGTCGGCCGCGCCCGAACGCTCCTTGGAGAGCAGGGTCCCGGCGCTGACCATCGCCTTGATGGGGAGGTGCGGGGCGTCCAGGACGTACGCGCGCAGCGCGGCCCCCGGGTCGCCGGGGCCGGTGCCCAGCCGCTCGATGGCCTCGGCGAGCCGGTCGCGGACCAGACCCAGCAGCCGCGCGAGCGGTGCACGCCCGTGCCGGGCCAGCCCGAAGGCGTACGAACCGGCGCACAGATGGACGGTGATGGTGGCGAACAGGTCCAGCACCGGCCGGTCGTTCTCGGCGAAGATCCGAGGGTCGGCGAAGACCGTGGGGTCCACAGCGTCGGCTCCCAGCGTGTCCCGCAGCCGGGCGGTGTTGATCCGTGGCCCGTCGTTGTCCTTGAACAGCAGCCGCAGCCGGGTGCCGTCCGCCGCGTGGTCCAGCACCAGCGAGATGTTCTGCTGATGGGACTCCAGCGCGATGCCGTAGCCGAAGAGCGTGGTCTGCCAGTCGAAGAGCAGGGCGAGGCAGGCGTCCAGCAGGGCGAGCGGATCGCCGCCGTAGAAGCGGTCCGCGAGGTGGTCGATCACCAGCCGCCCGCCGGGCGCCCGGCCGAGCAGTGCGGCCATCGGCACCACGGCACTGCCCTCCAGCCCCGCGGGGTAGCGGCGGCACAGCACGGTCAGCAGCTCGTGGCCGGCGTGCGCGTAGACGGTCTCGTCGGCCTGCAGGACCGACTCCCGAAAGCGCGGCTCGCGGGCGATCACGGTCTCCAGCAGCCGCTGACCCTCGGCACCGTCGATGAGCGTACGGGGCTTGATGGTGCGCCGGTTCCGCAGGCCCAGCGTGGCGGTGGCCAGCGGCAGCTTCAGATGCGTCCGTGGGTCGGCGGTCAGCGCCACGGTGCGCATCGACAGGGTCGGTACGACATCGACCACGGCGCGCTCGGACAGCACCGCCTCGCCCTCCAGGCCGGTCTCGCGCAGCGCGCCGTCCAGCGGGTCGCCGAGCGTCAACGGGTGGATGGGAAGGGCGAGATGACTGCCGTCGAGGTGGGGGAGGCCCAGGTCGGCGGGCGTCGGCCAACAGGCGGGCAGCGTCGCCCCGCCGCCCGGCAGGGTGACCGCGGCGCGCGGCAGGGCGAGCCAGCGCAGCGTGAAGTCCGGCCGGAACTCGGGTGCGTACGCGCGCAGTTGGTCCTCGTCCAGCCCGGAGCGCCCGCGGGCGGTCGGGTAGACGGGGTGGTCGAGCCGGGCGGCGAGCGTGTCGTACGCCAGGCCGCCGTCCAGCCCCGACCAGCCACCGGGATCCGGTCCATGACGAAGGGTCAGTTCGTCCTCGACCTCGTCCCGGCTCCGGGCGTGCAGCCGCATCGTCGCCAGGGTCTGGCGGCACTCCTCGGCGAAGGCGTCGAAGCCCTCGTGGTCGACGGGATCGGCGAGCGCGCGCAGCGCCGCGAGGACCTCGTCGATCGTGGTCAGCCGGGCGCCGTCGGACTCGCGGACCAGGAGTGGCAGCCGCGCCGCGTACGCGCTCTGGTAGCCGTCCTCGCCGAGGGGCAGCAGCAGCGCCCCGGCGGCCTCGTCGGCGGGCAGCCGCAGCCAGGGGCCGTCCGGCCGCTCCAGCAGCGTGCCGCGGGTGCGCAGACCGACCACGTCCTCGCGCAGCAGCGCGCCGAGGACACGCAGCAGCAGCCCGGCTTCCTCGGCGGTCCCGGCCCGGTCGGTTGCGGTGTCGAGCGCGACGGTCACGACGATATCTCCCAGCGCTCGGCCGCGAAGAAGTCGTCCGACACCCGGTCCACGGCGCCCCGGTCGGTGCCGGTGGCCCGCAGTACGCCGAGGTAGTCGCGGTTGGTGCGGTAGTGCGGGTGCTCGGTGCCGACCGCGCGCAGCGGCCGGTAGGAGAGCCGTACGCCGTCCACCGTCCGGTCCGAGGCGGCGGGCGCCGCGGTGAGCGTCCCGGCCCGGTCGGCGCAGGCGTACTCCACCCGGCCCGCCCCGTCGCGCCGCGCGCCCAGGTCGGCGGGCAGCGGCTCGCCCAGGTGCGTCCGCAGGATGTGCTCGAAGAGGGGGATGCCCAGGACCTGCGCGAGCAGCAGATCGCACTGGTCCCCGATGACGCGGTAGTTCACCTCGATGAGCCGCGCGCGGCCCTCGTGCACCACGAATTCCGTGTGGCAGGCGCCGAACCCGACGCCCAGCGCGTCGAGTTGGGCCAGCACCTGCGCGACCACGGGTTCGGGGTGGGCGGCGACGAAATCGAGCCGCTCCTCGATGAAGGCCGGCGGGGCGGAGACGGCGGTGTGGAAGCCGCCCAGGACATGCCGTACGCGGCCGTCGCCGAGGGTCTCCAGGGTGTAGAGCTCACCGGCGAGGAACTCCTCGGCGACCAGCGCCGCCTGCGGGCGTCGCGCCTGGATCTCCTTGGCGAGCGCCACCAGCTCCTCCGGGCCCTCGGCGAGCACCACATCCTCGCTCGCCACGCCCTCGCGGGGCTTGAGGACACAGGGGTAGGGCAGGCCGGCGGCGGTGAGCGTGGACGGGTCCTGGCCGGCGGCGAGCTCCGCGGACCGTACGGTGTCGACGCCGGCCGCGGCGAGATGGCGGCGCATCTCGGCCTTGTTCTTGGCGCGCAGCGCGGCCCGCCAGTCCTTGCCGGGCAGCCCGAAGTACTCGGCGACCAGGGCGGCTTGGGTCTGCAGATGGTCGCTGTTGGTGAAGACCGCGGAGGCGGGGTGGTGGCTTGCCATGCGGGTGATGACGGCGCGGAAGTCATGGACGTCGCACTCCAGGACCTCGGTCCGAGGGGAGACGCGCCGGTGCGCTTCGGGCCGGTCCGTCAGGATCGTGAGATCGAGGCCGAGCCGGGCGGCGGCAGGAAGGAATCCATCGGTGACCGAGTCGGTGGGGTTGAGTGCGAGCAGGTACATCCGCATGTGCGGGGCCTCTTCGGGATCGAGGGCGGTGCGGGACATCGGGGCGGGGGCTGGGCGGGCTGTGGGGGCGGCGCCCCACCCCTGGGGATTCAGCTCTTGGGCAGCTGCACACCGGTGGCCTTGGCCACGTCGGCGAGCATGTGCTCCGCGGCCTGGATGCCGATACCGGACATCCAGGTCTCGTCCGGCACGTTGAAGACCCTGTGGTGCTTGACGGCCGGCAGGTCCTTCCAGACCGGGTTGGACGTGACGTCCTTCTGCTGGGTCTTGTCCGGCGTGTCCGCCACGGTCACGAACACCAGGTCGGCGTCGGCCTTGTCGATCTGCTCCGCGCTGACGTCGAGCATCGTCCTGGCCGGGTCGGTGGAGCTCTGCGACGCCGGCCGGGCCAGCCCGATGTCGTCCAGGACCACACCGCTGTAGGAGGACTTCTGGTAGAGGCGGGTCGGGCCGGCGACGAAGCGGACCACGGAGGCCGACGGCATCTTGCCGTACTTCTTCTTGATGGCCGCACCCAGCGCCTTGGCCCGCGCCTCGTACCCCTTGAGCCTCTTGTCGGCCTGCTTCTCCAGGCCCAGGGCCTTGGCGTGGACCTTCAGATTGGCCTTCCAGGGGCCGCCGGTGGTCTCGGTGAAGACGGTCGGCGCGATGTCCTTGAGCTTGTCGTAGATCTTCTCGTGCCGGACCTTGGAGGACAGGATCAGGTCGGGCCTGAGCGAGATGATCTTCTCAAGGTTGGGCTCCAGCAGCGGACCGACGTCCGTCACGCCCCCGATCTCGTCCTTGAGGTAGGAGGGGAAGCCGCCCTCGGTCTTCATGTGCGGGGAGACCGCACCGACCGGCTTGACGCCGAGCGTGGTGACATCGTCGAGCTCACCGGTGTCCAGGACGACGACGCGCTTGGGCCGGTCGGGGATCTTCACCTCGCCGCCGAGAGCGCTCTTGACCGTACGCGGGAAGGCACCGGCGTCGGCGCCGCCCTTCGCCGAGTCGTCGGCGGCGGGGGACGTGGCGCCGCCGCAGGCGGAGAGGGCGGCGGTGCCCAGGGCGACGGCGAGCAGTGCGGCCGGCAGCCGGCCAAGGCCAGGGGAAACGGATCGGTCCAGCATGAGGGTTCGACTTCCTGGGAGGGGACGGAGCGGAGAGGGAAACGCTCGTGGGGGAGAGCGGTCGGGTCAGGCGGTCACGGCGGGGTGCCGTTGCGCGCTGCTCTTGGGGACGACCAGCGGGGTGCCGGTCTCGGGGTCGGGGATCACCCGGCAGTCCACGTCGAACACGGACTTGACCAGCTCCGCGTCGAGTACGTCCGCCGGGGCGCCGGCCGCCGCCAGCTGCCCGTCCTTGAGGACCACGAGGTGATCCGCGTAGCGGGCGGCCTGCCCGAGGTCGTGCAGCACCATCACCACGGTGCGCCCCGCCTCGGAGTGCAGCGCGGCGACCAGATCGAGGACATCGAGCTGGTGCCGCAGGTCCAGGAAGGTGGTGGGCTCGTCGAGCAGCAGCAGATCGGTGTCCTGCGCCAGCGCCAGGGCGATCCAGGCGCGCTGGCGCTGGCCACCGGAGAGCTGGTCTACGGGCTGATCGCGCAGCGGGGCGGTGCCGGTGCGCCGCAGCGCCTCCTCCACCGCCTGGTGATCGGCCGACGACCAGGGGCTCAGCAGCCGCTGGTGCGGGTAGCGGCCGAGCCGTACCAGCGCCTCGACGGTGATCGCGTCGGGGGTGACCGGCTGCTGGGGGAGCAGCCCCATCCGCAGGGCGAGCGCACGGGCCGGCATCCGGTGGATATCGGCGCCGTCCAGCGCGACGGTGCCGGCGGCCGGCGCCAGCAGCCGGGTCAGACCGCGCAACAGGGTCGATTTTCCACAGGCGTTGGGGCCGACGACGGCGGTGACGGCGCCGCCGGGCAGCACCAGATCGAGGCCGCCGACGATCAGCCGGTCGCCGTAGCGCAGGTCGAGTCCGTGGGTGGAGAGCTGGTTGGCGGTCATCGGACACTCCTGTTGACGGAACTGCTCTGACGGATCATCAGCACCAGTAGCCAGGGCGCGCCCAGAGTGGCGGTGACCACCCCGACCGGCAGCCCGCTGACCGGCAGCAGATGCTGCGTCACCAGATCGGAGGCGAGCAGCAGTACGGCACCGGCGAGGCCGGACAGCGCCGTCGTCCCCGCGGTCGGCGGCCCGGCGAGGAACCGCACCATGTGCGGGACGGCCAGCGCGACGAAGGCGACCGGGCCGGCGAGCGAGGCGGCCAGCGAGGCCGGCACGATGGCGACGACCAGGACCTGGAGGCGTGCGGCGTGGGTGTTCAGGCCGAGCGCGCCGGCCGAGTCGTCGCCCAGGTCGAGTACGGCCAGCCGGCGGTGCAGGGCGAACGCGACGGCCAGCGCCACGGCCACCGCCCCGCCCGCCGACCACACTTCGGTCCAGGTCCGCCCGTACACCGAACCCGTCGTCCACTGCAGCGCCGAGCCGGCGAGCTCGGCCGGGAAGCGGACGACCATGAAGTTCACCGCCGCGTACAGGCCCGCCTGCACCGCGAGAGCGACCAGCACCAGCCGGGTCACACTGACCCCGGCGCGCCAGGCGAACACCCCCAGCAGCACCGCGGCGAGCAGCCCGCCGCCGAGCGCCGCCAGCGGGATCAGTGCCTGCGAGGCCCCGGCGGCCAGCATCGCCACCGCGCCGAACGAGGCGCCGCCGGTCACCCCCATCACATCGGGGGAGGCCAGCGGATTACGGAACAGCCGCTGGAGCAGGGCGCCGGCCACCGCCAGCCCCGCCCCCGCGACGATCGCCGCGACCATCCGCGGAGCCCGGAACTCCTGGACCACCAGCACGGTCGCGAAATCACCGACGCCGAACAGGCCCTTGACCGCGTCGACGGGCGGCAGCGGCATATCGCCGTTGGCCACCGCCACCGTCACCAGCGCGCAGAGCACCACGACGCCGGCGACGGCGAGCAGCGGTGTCCGGCGGCGCCCGGGCCGGTGCCCGGTGGCGGGAGACAGGGCGCCGGCCGGCTTCCCGTTCCGTACGACGTCGCTCATCGGGCCACCTTCCGGGCCAGCAGCGCCAGCAGCGGCGCGCCGAGGAACGCGCTGATGATGCCGACCTGTAGCTCGGACGGCCGGATGACGAGCCGTCCGAGGATGTCGGCGGTGAGCAGCAGCAGGGGGCCGGCGATCAGAGCGCCGGGCACCACGATCCGGTGGTCGGAGGTGCGCAGCAGCTGGCGGACCAGGTGCGGTGCGGCCAGTCCGATGAAGGCGAGCGGACCGGCCACGGCCACCGCGGACGCCGCGAGCAGGACGACGGCCAGACCGCCGGCGGTCCGGATCCGGGACACCGGCACGCCCAGCGCCTGGGCCGAATCGTCGCCCAGCGCCAGCGCGTTGAGGGCAGGGGCGATGACCAGCGCGATGACCAGACCGATCGCCAGGGTCGGCAGCACCGGGTAGAGCACCGCCAGTGGGCGCTCGGCCAGCGAACCGGCCAGCCAGAACCGGGCCTCGTCCAGTGAGCGCTTGCTGGCCAGCATGACCGTCGACGTCCAGGAGAGCAGTACGAGTTGCAGGACGGTGCCGCCCAGTGCGAGGCGTACCGGGTCGAGGTCGCCGGCGCGCCGGGCCAGCGCCTGGGCGAACAGTGCAGCGGCCGCGGCGCCCGCGAAGGCGAACCAGAGGTATTCGACGGGCCGGGTCAGATGCAGCGCATAGATCGCGGTGACGACGGCGAAACCGGCGCCCGCGTTGATGCCCAGCGTGGTGGGGGAGGCGAGCGGGTTGCGGGTGATGCCCTGGACGACCGCCCCGGCGACGCCGAGCGCCGCGCCGACCGCGAGCGCGACCACCGTCCGCGGCAGCCGGAGCCCCGTCACCACAATGGCGTCCCGCCCGTGAGCGGTTCCGAAGAGCGCGTCCAGCACGGTGGACAGCGGTACGGATCGGGCACCGAGGGCGAGGCTCAGGGCGGCGCAGACCGCCAGCGCGCAGAGCCCGGCCACGAACAGCGGTAAGCGCCGCAGGATGTTCGCGGCGGGGCGCGGATCGGGCACAGGGGGTGCGGTGGCAGGTGGTTCGGTCGTTGACACGCGTCGCTATATTAGGTTAGGCATACCTAAATCTGCAAGCGTCCCTTCGGGAAATGATCAACTGTCCTTTTTGTCGGCGAGGTTTTCCCAACTCGCCCTGCGCGCCGCTGGCCTGGGGTGATGGGCTCACTCGTACGCTCGACCGCGACCGTCGGCCGAGCGTCCAGGAAGGTGTATCGATTGCACTTTCTTAGTCGCTGTGGTTTTCTGGATGGCATGAACGTCACCCCTCCTCGCATCGCGATCGTCGGGGCCGGCCCCGGTGGGCTGACCTGTGCCCGCGTCCTACAGCGGCACGGCGTACCGGTCACCGTCTTCGAATGCGACGCCACCGCCGACGCCCGCCCCCAAGGCGGCACGCTGGACCTCCATATGGCGACGGGTCAGACAGCGCTGCGCGAGGCCGGCCTCCACGAGGAGTTCGCCGCCCTCGCCCGCCCCGAGGGGCAGGAGATGCGGCTGCTCGACCGCACCGCCACCGTGCTCTTCCAGCACGCCCCGGCCCCCGATGCGACCGACCGCCCCGAGATCGACCGGGGCGAGCTGCGCCGCCTGCTGCTGGACTCCCTCGCCCCGGGGACCGTGCGCTGGGGCCACTATCTGCGCACCCTTCATCCGCTCGGCGACGGCCGCCACAAGGCCGAGTTCGACGACGGACACACCGAGACCTTCGACCTGGTCATCGGCGCCGACGGCGCCTGGTCCAGAGTGCGGCCGCTGCTGTCCGACGCGACCCCGCACTACTCCGGCGTCACCTTCGTCGAGTTCGGATTCGACGACGCCGACGCCCGCCACCCCGAGATCGCCCGTCTGGTGGGCAACGGCAGCATGATGGCGAGCTTCGCCAACAAGGCCCTGATGGCCCAGCGCAACAGTCGTGGCCACATCCGCGGATACGCCGCCTTCCGGGGCTCCCAGGACTGGGCCCTGGCGGCCGGGGTGAAGGTGACGGACACCGGAGCCACCCGCGCCGTACTGCTCGACGGCTTCGCCGGGTGGGACGACCGGCTGCTGGCGCTGCTCAGGGAGAACGACGGCGGGTTCATCAACCGGCCGCTGTTCGCCCTGCCGGTGCCGCACACCTGGACCCACACCCCGGGCCTGACCCTCCTCGGCGACGCCGCCCATCTGATGACGCCGTTCTCCGGCATGGGCGCCAACCTCGCCATGCTCGACGGCTGCGAACTCGCCCTGGCACTCACCGAACACGATGACCCGGGGAGGGCGGTACGGGCCTACGAAACGGCCATGCTGCCCCGCTCCGCCCGGGCCGCCGAGGCCGCCGCCCGCGGCCTGGCCAACGCCATCGCCCCCGACGCCCCGCAGGGCTCGCTCCGCCATCTGCGCCAGATGGCCGGACAGGAAAGGCCGTGACCGACATGACCCAGCCGACCCCCGGACGCCGCGAACGCAAGAAGGCCCAGACCCGCCAGGCGCTGGCCGATGCCGCCCTCCGGCTGTTCCTGGAGCACGGCTACGACCAGGTGAGCGTCAAGGACGTGGCCGAGGCCGCGGACGTCTCGGTGACCACCCTGTTCAAGCACTTCTCCGGCAAGGAAGCCCTGGTGTTCGACCAGGACACCGAGCACGGCGCCGCTCTGGTCTCGGCCGTACGCGACCGCGAACCCGGCAGCACGGTCCTGGACGCACTACAGGCACACCTGCGCGGTCTGCTGGTCTCGACCCACGAGACGCCGGGGTTCCGGGCGTTCCGGGAGCTGATCGACGGCACCCCGGCGCTCACCGAGTACGCCCACCAGATGTGGCTGCGGCACGAGACGGCGCTGGCCTGCGCGATCGCCGCGGAGAGCGGTGCCGCGGCGGACGCGGTGTCGGTGCGGGCGCTGGCCCGCTATGTGCTGGCCGCGCCGCGGCTCGCCGCCGGCTCCGAGGACCCCGGGCCCGCCGTGGACGAGATCTTCACCCACCTGAAGAAGGGCTGGTCCGACCTGGGCGTCTGAGCCGTCCCGTCCGCCGTCCCGACGCCTGGTCCACGTCCGCCCTCCGGTTGCGGCCCTCTCGTGCCCATCGGACGATCAGCTGCGTAGGGACAGCGGTCGGCAGCGTACGGACGCGACCGCAGTGCGGCCCGGCCATGGTTCGGTGCGGAGGGACGGAACACACCGTGAAGATCACTGAGCCCACGCCCGGCGCGCCCTGCTGGGTGGAGCTGGGCACCTCGGACGTGGATGCCGCCAAGGTGTACTACCGCCAGGTCTTCGGCTGGCGCGCCGAGACCGACCCGCGGGCCGAGGCGGGCGGCTACACCATGCTGTACCTGGGCGACGCCCCGGTCGCCGCGCTGACCCCGCTCTACGCCCCCGGGCAGCCGACCGCCTGGACCGTGTCGTTCGCGACCCGGGACGCCGATGCGCAGGCCGCGGCGGTCGCCGAGGCCGGCGGGCGGCAGCTGATGGCGCCGATGGACGTCTTCGACCTGGGCCGTTTCGCCGTGCTGGCCGACCCGGAAGGGGCCGTCTTCTCGCTGTGGCAGGCCCGTTCCTTCGCCGGCGCCGCCCTGCTGAGCGCGCCGGGCTCGCTCGGCTGGGTCGAGCTCGCCACCCGGGACGAGGAGGCCGCGAAGGCCTTCTACACGCGGATCTTCGGCTGGACCGTGGGCACCCACGAGGACTACCCGCAATGGGGCATCGACGGCGCCGACTTCGGCGGCATGAGCGCGCTGGACGAGTTCTACCCGGAGGATGTCCGGGCGCACTGGCTGCCGTACTTCGCGGTCGCCGATGTCGACGAGACGGCCGCCCGGGCCGCCGAGTCCGGGGGCATGCTGCTGGTGCCCCCTACGGACGTACCCGAGGGGCCGCGGGTCGCCGTGATCCGGGATCCGCAAGGTGCCTCCTTCGGGATCCACCGCGCCGGCACCGAGGGCTGACCTCGTCGGCTCCGTCGTGCGCGGACGACGGCGACTGCCCGCGGTCCGGGCGCACTTGTACTTGTCACACGATCGGCGGCCTGTTCGTCGTTTCACCACATTCCGAGGGTGATTTACGCGTAATGTCCACTTCGCGCCAATGGGTGGCATTGCGCGTCAAGAACAGGAGACCCCTATGTCCACGACCGAAATCCTCGTGGCCCGAGGCAAAAAGCTGGCAGCCGGCGCGGGCGCACTGACCGCGGCGGCCGCCCTCGGTGCGACGCTGTCCATCGCGGCCCCGGCCCAGGCGACGCCCGGGCCCACCACCACCGCGAAGCCGTACGGCATCGTCACCACGAAGATGGGCCTGAGTGCGCGTCAGTACCCCAGCACGGACTCCTCCGTGAAGGGCTACTTCCGCCACCGCGCGCAGATCGGCCTGGTGTGCAAGGTGCGCACCCAGAGCGTGGGCGGCAACAGCGTCTGGTACCTGACCCGCGAGGAGCGGGCGACCTGGGTCTCGGCGAAGTACGTGACCAACAGCGGCTTCGTCAAGTACTGCAAGGACGTGCAGCGCAGCCGGATGCAGCCCCACAACAACGCGGCGAAGCACGCCGTGGGCTGATGGAGCCCGGGCAAGGCCCGGTTCGGTACCCGAAGGTGCCGGGCCGGGCCTTCGTGCGCGCCGGGATCAGACCAGGCCGTCCCAGCCCCACCGGGGCGTCGGGCCCGGGTCACCGAGGTCGGTGCCCTCCGGGTCGGCGGACACCTCACGGGCGATCGTGGTACCCCAGTCGAAGTACTCGACGACCCGGCGGCGCAGCAGTTCGTCGTCCGGCAGCTCCTTCTCGACGGCGGCCGTCATCAGCTCCATCCAGCGCAGCCGCTGCTCCTCGGTGATCTTCAGCCCGAGGTGCGCGCGCAGCAGCGCCTGATGGCCGCCCAGCTCGTCGGTGAACCGGGTCTCGCCGCCGAACACTTCGCCGAGCCAGACGGCGACATGCTCGATATGGGTGCGGGTGAAATCGGCGAACACCGGCGCCAGCAACGGGTCGGCGAGCACCGCCTCGTAGAAGGTGTTGCTCAGCCGGCGCAGTACGTCGATGCCGCCGATCGCTGCCAGCAGCGTGCGCGGTCGCTCGGTCATGGGGGTCCCCTCCGTTGAGATCACCGCATCGGTGATCGCTCGAAATGGTAGGGCGGCGGGCCGTCGCGGGTGGGCTGTTCCGCCTCGTCGGGCCAACGGCTCTCCGCTGCGGTGCGCGCCGCGGCGTGCAAGGCTGAGGCGCACCGTTCCATGGCCGGGCAGGCGACGACAGGGAGCAGGACCGTGCAGATCGATCTCACCGGCAGGACCGCCCTGGTGACCGGCTCGACCCAGGGCATCGGCGCCGCCATCGCCACGGGGCTGGCCCGCGCCGGAGCCGAGGTCGCGGTCAGCGGCCGCAGTGCCGGGTCCGTGGACGCGGCGCTGGAGCGGATGCGTGCGCAGGATCCGGGTGCGACGTTTCTCGCGGCGCCCGGCGACATCAGCACCGACAGCGGATTCGAGCAGGTCGTCGATGCCGTACCGCAGGCGGACATTCTCATCAACAACCTGGGCATTTTCGGGCCCCGGCCCGCCCTGGAAATCGATGATGCCGAATGGCGGCGCTATTTCGAGGTCAATGTGCTCACCGCCGTCCGGATGATCCGTGCCTATCTGCCGGGAATGAAGGAACGCGGCTGGGGCCGCATCCAGAACATCGCCAGCGACTCCGCCGTGGTGATTCCGGCGGAGATGATTCAGTACGGCATGTCCAAGACGGCGCTGCTCGCGGTGTCCCGCGGCTTCGCGAAGGAGGCGGCGGGCAGCGGGGTGTGCGTGAACTCCGTCATCGCGGGGCCGACCCACACCGGTGGGGTGGAGGACTTCGTCCATGGAATCGTCGGCCGCGATGTGCCGTGGGACGAGGCACAGCGGACCTTCATGCGGCAGTACCGCCCCCAGTCGCTGATCCAGCGCATGATCGAACCGGAGGAGATCGCGCACATGGTGGTCTACCTCAGCTCTCCGTTCGCCTCGGCAACGACCGGCGCGGCCATCCGCGTCGACGGCGGGTACGTCGACTCGATCATTCCCTGACGGCCGGCCGGGGCTCGCCCGGGGCCACTCCGGCCGCATACGCGGTGCCGCCCCGCGCCCGCGCCCTTCCGTATTTCTGGAACAAGTTCTACTGTGCCCCTCGATCCCGTATCCGACGGACCGTCAGAACCGCGGCCGCCGTCGGGCCGGACGACCGGACCGGACGAACTGGAGGGGCCGTGCACCTCGAATACACCCCTGAGCAACAGGAGTTGCGCGCCGAGCTGCGCACCTACTTCGCCGAGCTGGTGCCGGACAACGCCTACGCACGGTACGCCGACACCGCCGCCCAGAAGCGTTTCTACCGTCAGACGGTGCGCAGGCTGGGTGCCGACGGCTGGCTCGGCGTCGGCTGGCCCAAGGAGTTCGGCGGGCGCGGTATGACCCCGATGGAACAGTTCATCTTCTTCGACGAGGCCGCGCAGGCGGGCGTCCCCCTGCCGCTGATGGCGCTGAACACCGTCGGCCCGACGATCATGCAGTTCGGCACCGATGAACAGAAGGCCTACTTCCTGCCCAGGATCCTCTCCGGCGAGATCGACTTCGCGATCGGATACAGCGAACCGGACGCCGGCACCGACCTGGCCGCCCTCAAGACCCGCGCCGTACGGGAGGGCGACGAGGAGAGTGGCCACTACGTCGTCAACGGCCAGAAGATCTGGACGACCAACGGCGACACCGCCGACTGGGTGTGGCTCGCCGTACGCACCGCTCCCGATGCCCCGCCCCACAAGGGCATCACCATGCTCCTCGTCCCCACCAGCGACCCCGGCTACTCCTGCACCCTGATCAACACCCTCGCCTCGCACGACACCACCGCCAGCTACTACGAGAACATCACCGTCCCGGCCTCCCGCCGGGTCGGCCAGGAGAACAAGGGCTGGCGGATCATCACCAACCAGCTCAACCACGAGCGGGTCACCCTCGCCGCCCACGGCACCATGGCCATCCGCGCGCTGCACAACGTCCAGCGCTGGGCCGCCGACACCAAACTCGCCGACGGCCGCCGGGTCATCGACCTGGGCTGGGTACGTGGACGGCTGGCCCGTACCCACACCAGACTGGACGCCATGAAGCTGCTGAACTGGCAGATGGTCGACGCACTCCAGCAGGGCACGCTCACTCCGCAGGACGCCTCCGCGGTCAAGGTCTACGGCTCCGAGGCCCGGCGGGACGCCTACGCCTGGCTGATGGAGGTCGTCGGGTCGGCGGGCCCCCTCAAGGAGGGCTCGGCCGGCGCGGTGCTGCACGGCGAACTGGAACGCGGCTACCGCTCCGCCGTCATCTTCACCTTCGGCGGCGGCAACAATGAGATCCAACGCGAGATCATCTCGTGGATCGGCCTCGGGATGCCCCGCGTACGGCGCTGACCGGCTCAGACCGCCGACACCGACCGGTTTTCGTTGAGTCGGCTGTAAATGCGTTCCGGAGTCAGGGGCAGCGCGCGGTAGCGAACGCCCGTGGCGTCGTGGAGCGCATTGGCCAACGCGGGGGCCACCGGGTTGATACAGCATTCCGCCATCCCCTTCGATCGCATGGGCCCAACGGAATCCGTCGAGTCCACCAGGAGCACGTCGGTGCGGGGGATATCGGCGTAGGTGGGGATGCGGTAGTTGCGGAAGTTCGGGTTGACCATGACACCGTTCGCGTCGACATGGTAATTCTCGGTCAGCGTGAAGCCGATTCCCTGGGCGACACCGCCTTCTATCTGTCCCCGGACCTGCGCGGGGTTGATGACCGCGCCTGCGTCGGTCGCCTGGACGCTGTAAAGGATACGGATCTCACCCGTCACCCGATGGACGGCGATACGGAACCCCTGCGCATTGGAGAGGACACTTCGAGGTGAGCCGTAGGCCTTGCGGGCGGCAGTGAACCGAATTCCGCGCGCTCGGGCCCATGCGACGAGCTCGGCCAACGACACGCGCTGGTCGCCGCAGACGACATCCTCGTCGTCCATCGAGCACATCACGACATGGACACCCGTCTGCGCGGCAGCAAATTCCAGGATGCGGTCGCGCACAGCATTTGCCGCTCGAAGTACCGCATTGCCCGACACAAAAAGACCTGCACTGGCAAAGGCGCCGGTATCGAATCCCGTGCGGTCGGTGTCGGACTGCACCAGGCGAATCCGCGACGGGGTCGTGCCCAGCTGGTTGGCCGCGATCTGGACATGCGCGGTCGACGTACCCTCGCCGAATTCGACGGTTCCGACGGCCAACTCGTACATGAGGTCGTCGCCAAGCGTGACCCAGGCCTCGGAGATGTGCTCGGTCGGCGGCGCGGTCTCGTGCAATGAACTCGCGACGCCGGCCCCGACGAGCCACCCGGGGCCGGGGGACGGCTCATCGGCTGTACGGGCCATGGCGTCGTCCACCAGGTCGATGCACTTCGCGAGTCCGTCCTCGGTGAACATCACGTCGTCGGGGCCGTCATGCATGGCGACGAGCGGATCACCCGGCCGCACGATATTGCGTCGCCGCAGTTCGAGCGGATCGAGGTGCAAGGCGAGTGCCAGTTCGTTCATCGCCGATTCCACGGCGAACGCCGGTTGCGTCATTCCGTAACCGCGCAGTGCCCCGCTCGGAACGGTGTTCGTATAGACGGAGAAGGCGTCGTACTTCTTGTTGGGGCAGCGGTAGATCATGACGGCAGCACCGCCCGCACGCAGCGTTTCACCGCCGTGATTGCCATAGGCGCCCGTGTTCGCCACATTGCGCACCTGGAACGCCGTGAGCGTTCCGTCCGCCTTCGCGCCGAGCTTGACCGTCAACGTCATCGGATGCCGTGGCGAAGCCGTGGTGAACTCCTCCTCACGGGTGTACTCGAAGCAGACGGGTCGCCCGGTGTCCAGGGTGGCGAGCGCGGCCAGATCCTCCGAGATCACTTCCTGTTTGCCGCCGAAGCCGCCGCCAACGCGTTTGCAGAACACGCGGAGCTGGTCCGGGCGCAGCGCGAACAGATAGGCGAGTTTGCCTTTCGCGATCGACGGCGACTGCGAACTGGTACGGACGTTCAGACGACCGTTCTCCATCCAGGCAATCGAGCCATGAGTTTCGAGATGCGCATGTTGCACTCGCGGTGAGGAATACGTTCCCTCGTGGATCACGTCGGCTTCGGCGAACCCTGCTTCGATATCGCCGATATGCGAATGGATTTCGAGCAAGATGTTGTGGACGGGATCGCGGACGAAAGGATCGTCCGCGCTGTGTAGCTGTGGTGCCCCCTCGGCCATTGCCGCTTCGGGGTCGAACACTGCCGGCATCACCTCGTATTCGACGACGACCTTGCGGCAGCCCTCTTCTGCCGCTCCGACCGTGTCGGCCAGGACCGCAACGACGCGTTGGCCGGCAAAGCGGACCGTGTTGTCGAGGATGAAGGTGTCGTCCGGATCGACAAGATGGTCGGTGTGGATCGCCGTAGTGAAACGCTTGCGCGGCACATCTTCCCAGGTGTACACGCGATGCACGCCGGGAACTGCGAGTGCAGCGGTCTTGTCGATCGAGACGATCCGGGCGTGCGCGTGGGGTGAGTGCAGCACCTTGAGGTGCAGCATGCCTTCGATGTGGGTGTCCATCGTGAACTCGGCGCGGCCGGTTACCACATCGTCGGCTGCCGGCGCATTGACGCTCGTCCCGACGGCCTGTCCTGGCTCGGCCGTCTCTACGCCGGCGACGCCCTGCACGGCATCCTCAATCCCTCGATAGCCGGTGCAGCGGCAGAGGTTGCCCTTCAACGCCCGCGGCAAGTCCTCTTTCTGGGCCTCGGTGAACGTTGCCGATGTCATGATCATTCCTGCGGTGCAGAAACCGCATTGGAACCCCGGGGCGTCGCGGAACTGTCGCTGCATCGGATGGAGGTTGCCGGGTGACCCGATCCCCTCGATCGTCGTCACCTCACGACCGTCCGCGCGGGAAGCAGGGGTGATGCAGCTGTGTACCGGATCGCCGTCCAACCACACCGTGCATGCGCCGCAATCGCCTGCGTCACACCCCTTTTTGACGCCGTAGTGGCCGAGTGAACGGAGGAAAGTGCGCAGGCACTGGCCGGGGTCCGGTTCTTCGTCGAAGCTCTTGCCGTTCACGAGGTATGTCATGCCCGGTCCCCAGCTATGAGTTCGCGACGAATCTCTTCGGCGAAATGCTTTGTCAGGTGGCGACGGTGGTCGGGGGTCCCATTGGGATCGGCGAACCAGACGTCGGCGGGGATAACGTCGATGCTCTGCCGCAGAGTTCGGGCATCGGGCACGGTGTCGAAAGCAATGCGCACAGGCCGTGTGGTGCCGGCTGTGACCGTGAGCAGTAGGTCACCCATTGCCGGCGTTTGAGTACCGATGAGGAATACCGTCGAACGGCCGAGCCGGGTCAGTGTGAAGCGGCGGTGCGCGGTGCGTTTCCTCAGGGCGCGTGCCGGAATGTCGATGCGCCGCAAGATTTCCCCGGGAGCAAGAACGTTCTGATTGTCGCCGGTCACGAAGTCGAGGGCATCGACGATGCGCGTGGACCCGTCAGGAGCCCACAGCTCGTACTCTGCCTCGAGTGCGACCGTCAGCGTGATCATTGGGCCGGCAGGCAAAGACATGCAGATGTTGCCGCCGACGGTCGCCGAGTTCCAGACTTTGAACGAGGACAAGAACGCCTCGCAGCTTTTCGCGAAAAGGGTGCCCGCGATCCAATCACGTGGCAGCGCAAAGGCATACAGGTCGCGGATGGTGCACGTTGCGCCGATTTCGAGGCCCGCGTCGCTCGGGACGAGGGGATCCCAACGCAACGCTGTCAGGTCGATCAGGCGGCGCAGGTGTGGCTGCTCCACGGAGAACAGCCACGTTCCGCCTGCGAGCCAAGCGTCGCCTTCGCGCCAGTCCACGCCTGGCCGATCGGATGGTCGCCGGATGACTTCGGTGATGGTGTTGAGATCCATGGGAACTGATCTCCCTCACGAGGGATAATCGTGCGACGACCGCCTACCGAACTCGATCAACCAGCGCGTGGCGCTGCTCGCGTTCATTTTTCGATTGCGGACATTCGGCTCGATGCATTCGTCGAATGTCGACGGGTCACCATGCGCGCTGGAAGCGGCACAACCTCGCGCGACAGAATCAAATTATTGGCCGCTGCGGTCGAACTGCTCAAGGAAGGACCGGCGGGCACAGAGATTCTCGTCAAGCATATCGCAGAACGGGCCGGCCTCGCCAAGTCAGGGCTTCGTCATGAAGCGACTCGACGCCTCAGCCTGCCATTCCGTGCCGTTGACGATCGCTTCGCAGTCGATTACCAATTCCCAGGTGAGGGGAGAGGTGACCTTCATGAACGGTTTTCCGTGCGAGGCGCCCGACGGATCAAGATCCTGTCCGTGAGCGGCCCGGACATGTCCACGCCCGAGCAGCGTCGCCACAGCAGGTGCCGGGCGAATGCGCGGGTCCCCCCCCGAGTAGCTGCCAACTACAGGCCCGTCGATGTCGCCCGTGGCATGACCTGGCACGGCTCGGACCGCCCGGCCGAACGGACGGCGGTGACCTGCACCTTCCCTGCCTGGGGGAGCGTCGCGGGGCAGGCGGGAGTTTGACGACCGGGCCTGGCAGGATTCAGCCCGCTGACAAGCTTTTCGGACGCTCTCCGGGACCGGCAGTGCCACGGAATCGCGAAAACGTATTATCGGCGAATGACTCGACGTGGACTGGTACTTGGCGGCGGCGGTGTGGCGGGAATCGCGTGGCAGACGGGTCTGCTGGCCGGACTTCTCGAAGGGAACGTCGACGTCCTGGACGCGGACGTGATCGTCGGAACGTCCGCGGGGTCGACGGTGGCCGCGCAGATCACCAGTGGCACCCCGCTCAAGGAACTCCTCGACCGCCAGGTCGATCCGGCGCTCCAGGCACCCGAACTGTCGCCTGTCATCGGCGCCGAGGACCTGATGATGCTGTCTCTCGACGCCCATGACGGCGCCACGGACGCCGTCGACCTGCGACGCCGGATCGGCGCCATGGCGCTGGCGGCGCCGACCGTCGCGGAGGCCGAGCGACGCGCGGTGATCGAGGCCCGGCTGCCCTCGCACAGCTGGCCGCGGGCCGACATGAAGATCGTGGCTGTGGACGCGGAAACCGGCGAGGAGCGCGTGTTCGACCCGACGTCGGGCGTTGATCTCGTGGACGCCGTGGCGGCGAGCTGCGCGGTGCCGGGAGCCTGGCCGCCGGTCACGATCGACGGGCGGCGCTACATCGACGGCGAGATCCGCACATCGGAAAACGCAGACCTCGCGGCGGGGTGCGACCAGATACTCGTGATTCAGGTCATGGCCGTTCTTGGCAACACCGACCTCGACGACCAGGTCGCCGCGCTGCGTGCGCAGGGATCGAAGGTCTCGGTGATCCGCCCGGATGACGCCGCGGCGTCGTCGATCGGCCCGAACCTGCTCGACCCGGCCGTGCGAGAGGCCGCTGCCCGCGCCGGCCACGACCAGGGTCTGCGTGCGGCGCCGGCGCTGGCCGGGGTCTGGAACTAGGGCCTGTTGCGAAAGTGGCTCTTGAGATCCATCGAGCTGGCTGGATCTCTGATGACGGACGGCGATACTACGTGGTCACCCCGTGGGGGTTGCTCCCGCTGTGGTGAGGAGAGCGGCAGTTTCGGGATGGGGGCCGTCGTTCGCCCAGTCCAGGGGGGAGCGGCCCGTGCCGTGATCTTCATGGAGGTTCGGATCGGCGCCGTGCGCCAACAGTTCGCGCACCGTTTCGGTGTGCCCCCAGCAGGCGGCTGCGCACAACGGCGTGCCCTCCGAGCCGAGTCCGCTGCTCTCGGTGTCCGGGGAGGCCCCGGCGACCAGGAGCAGGCGGGCGATGGCGGCTTCTCCGTTCACGGATGCCGCGTACAGAGGGGTGGTGCCCTCGCTGTCCGCTCGCTCCGGGTCGGCCCCGGACCGCAGAAGCGCCTTCACCCGGGCGGTGTCACCCATCAGAATTGCTTCGAAGAGATGCCGGGAGAGCTTCTTCCGCTGCCGCTGGTTCATGGGTGCCGAGGTTAGCGACCGGGGACGCGGCGGGGCCAGTCAAAATCCACTCGTTGATGGCGGCGACCAGCACGTTCGCTACGTAGCGAACGACAAGCTGGTCGTGTCTTGTTGCCACGGCTCGATGCCTCTGAGCCCAATGGATGTTCGTCAGTTCTCCGCGTGCCCATGGCTCTTGATCATCTAGACCTTGATCGACTTTCGTAACAGGCCCTGGTGGTGCGTCGGCACACCCTCGCCGCCCCCGCGCCGATTTCACCTTGCGTCCGCCTGTTGTCCAGGTCCGTTCGCGCACTCCGCGTCGGTCAAGTGCGTGTTGAGCCAGTCAAGCGGCCGGCGTCCGGAGCCACTGAACCGCGGTGGGGGACGTGGTCGATGCTCCGCGAGGCGGATTTCCGGTCGCCCGGTCTGGTCACCCGCCCCGGTCGAGTCGTTGGTGGCTTCGGATTTCCGGCCCCGTGCCGCTTCGGCAGGACCGGGTCCTCGCCGTTGTGGCGCGGCTTGCGCGCATTCTGCGCCGTCCAGGGGAGATCCCGGCCATCCCGGCCGACTCTGGTGGGCGACTGTCCGGCCATGGTTGACGAGGGTGCGTGGCGGAGAAGGTCGGGCGCGACGGCAGGTTGATGGCCTGTCAGGGGCTCCTCCCGCCCGGCCTGGCGCACGGCGCAGAGGTCTTCCTCACCGCATCCATGCTGGACAACGAACGCTCGTTGTCAGCGCTGGTGTTGGCGCAAGCGCGAGCGCCGCCCGCGTTTTCGGCCATGGCTGAATTTTCACGGCAAGGAGCCTATGGGGCACTTTCGATCATGGCTGGATTTTTGCGATCAGGGGGTTTCTGTGAACATTTTTAGCCATGGCTGAATTTGATGATCGAGAATTTTCTGAATGTTCCCCGGGCATGGTCATCTGGTCTTGACAAGTCCATGCCGTGGTCAACTAATTGGATCAGTATTCCGTTGATCCGCTCGTCAACAGCGGTCGACAAGTGAGGCTTTGCCCGAGTTCACCGTCCGGACGGTGCCCTGTTTTGCCCGGGGCTCGACAGAGGGGGGAAACGCCGATGGATTCATGGTTCGACATGGCGCGTGCCGTGCCATCGGGGTGGCCCCGTACCTACTGCTTTGCGCATGCGGGTGGCAGGGCGCAGGCGTTCGTCGGGTGGCAGGAGGCGTTGGCCGGGGTGACCGCGCTGGTCGCGGTCGTTCCGCCCGAGCGTATCGGGATCGAGACGGTCTGCGATCAGATCGCCGAGCGGATCGCGGCGCACCGCACCGGGCCGTTTCTGCTGTTCGGCCACAGTCTTGGCGCGCTGATCGCCTTCGAGGTGGCCCGCAGGCTCGGCGATCGCCCCGCGCATCTGATCGCTTCCGGCTGTGTCGCGCCGGCCCTGCACCCGACACCGCGGATGGTCGAGGTGGCGGGGCTCGACGGGCAGAGCCTCACCGAGGCGGTGGCGCTCTACGGGGGAATGCGGCCGGAGATTGTGGCCGATCCAGAACTGCAGGAATTCATCTTGCCCGATGTCCGAGCCGATTTCAGAATGGTCGCGGAGTACCGATATCGCCCCGCTGCCGCATTGCCGTTCGGGATCTCGCTGGTCAACGGCGTCGACGATCCGATGGTCCGTCGTGACGATCTGGCGGACTGGTCGCGTGAGTGTGTCGTCGAGCCCGAGATGCACTGGTCCGAGGGTGGCCACTTCTATTTCGAGCAACATCCGGAAGCGGTCACCGACGTCATCCGCCGCGCGGCGGAGGCGTTACCGGTCGAACTCATTTAGATCCGGGCGGCGCCTGAGAAGGGGACGCATGACCGACCAACGTAGTAAGGCCGTCAGGTTCGCCGAACTGCACCGCACAGGCACCTTCGTGGTGCCGAATCCATGGGACGCCGGAACCGCGCGGATACTGTCCGGCTACGGCTTCTCCGCGCTCGCGACGACCAGCGCCGGTCTCGCCTTCAGCATGGGCCACGCCGACGGCGCCCAGCTGGTCGGCCGGGACGAGACGCTGGCCAACGCGAGGTCGATCGTCGAGGCGACCCATCTGCCGGTGACCGCCGATCTGGAGAGCGGGTACGGCAGCAGCCCCGAGGACGTGGCCGAGACGATCCGACGCGCCGCCGAGGCGGGGCTGGTCGGTGCGTCGATCGAGGACTCGACGGGTGAGGCGGGCGAGCCGGGCGAAGAGATCCGTGATGTCGCCGAAGCGGTCGACCGCATCGCCGCCGCGGTCGAGGCCGCCCGCGCGCAACCGTTTCCGTTCACCCTGACCGCCCGGGCCGACAACTTCTTCCACGGGCGCCCCGACCTCCACGACACCATCCGCCGGCTGCAGGCATTCGCCGAAGCCGGCGCGGATGTGCTCTACGCACCGGCGCTGCCGAGCATCGAGGCCGTCAAGGCGGTCTGTTCCTCGCTGGACAAGCCGGTCAATGTGCTCGCCGCCGGCCCCCTCCTCCAACGGTCGGTCGCCGAGTTGGGCGCCCTCGGTGTCCGCCGGATCAGCCTCGGCTCGGCGCTGCCCAGGGCCGCGCTGACCACGGTGCTCGACGCGGCGGCCGAACTCGCGGGGCCGGGCACGTTCGGTTTCGCCAAGTCCGCACTCGGCTACGCCGAATCGAACGCCCTGCTGGGCAGGTCATGACCCCTGCCTACCTCACCGCACCCGGCTACCTGCTCGGCGAGATCGAGCAGGACCACCACGAGATCCCCGGTTTCGCCGCGCGCGCTCGCGAGTACGGCATGCAGCCCGACGCACGGCTGTGGGGCTGGGGCAAGGTCCGCCGCACCGAGAAGCCGCTGGAGGAACTGGTCATCGAGACCGGAAAGACGGTCATCGACTCGGCGGACGTGGACTTCCTGGTGTTGTGCTCGACGCGGTTCCCCGGCGACGCGCACACCCATGGCGGGTTCATGGAGACGATCATGAGCGGCCTCGGTCTGGACTGCGCCTTCCTCGGCCTGACCCTCAACCGATGCACCAACCTGGTGACCGGGCTCGGCGTGGCCGAGGCCTTCGTCCGGACCGGCACGTACCGCAACGTCCTGGTGATCACCGCGGACCGTTGCGCCACGGAGTCCGAACGGATGGAGAACTTCGCCCTCTTCAGCGACGGCGCCGCCGGCTGCCTGGTCACCGCGCGACCGGGTGACTACGAGATCCTGGGCTCGGCCGGAGCACAGGACATACGGACACTGGACTGGGGCAACGAAATCAGCGCGGACCTGTCGCGGCAGGTCAACGACATCCTGCTGACCCCACACGGACTGGCCCCCGGCGACCTGGCCGGTGTGCTGCACAGCAACCTGTACACCCCGATCGTCGTGATGAAGGAACGGCTGGCCGGCTTCACGCTCGCGCAACTCGACACCGCCAACACCGCCCGGACCGGCCACTGCTTCGCCGCCGACCCGCTGATCAATCTCGTCGACCGCCGCACCGAACCAGGTGGGTACTACCTGCTCGCCGCGAGCGTGCCGGGTTCCCGCGCCGCCATGTTGCTGCACAAACCCACCACGGCCATGAGCTGAACAGCCTGAGGACAGTGTCCGGAGGTTTCCATGTCTGCTTTCGCCTTACCCGACCCATTCGTCGTAGCGCAGCTGTCCACTTCCGAGTTCGACCCGGCCACCGCGGCGTTGGCCGACGAGGTGATCGCCGCGGGCCCCGAGTCCGTCTACCACCGGCTGGTCGGCGACCAGGAGTCCGAGGTGGTGTTCCTCCTTGCCCGGCACGTGCTGAAAGGTTTCTTCAGCGCCTCGGAGGAGCCGACCGTCCAGGACGCCGGTGAGCAGAAGGCCGAGGGCATCGCCGCACGGACAGCCCAGGTGCGCCGGCACATCACCGGGATGCTGCAACCGTTGCGCGAAGCCGAAACCCGGGTGCGCGACGCCGTGCTGGCACAGCGTGCGCCGCTGGCGCTGATCGGGGGCTGCTGGCTCGACTCGGTCTCCCAGCCCGCCACCCAACCCGCGACCGTGGTGAACCAGTTGGTGCGCCATCAGTTCGTCTGGCGCGGCGAAGGCAACCCCCGGCGCGGGCTGCACCAGCTGCGCGGGCGCGCACTGGAAGAACAGGGCGTGTTCCTGCCGGATGTCACGGCGCCGGATTTCCTGCGGCAGGCG
The DNA here is from genome assembly GCF_003389455.1 of Streptomyces inhibens. Taxonomy (GTDB): domain Bacteria; phylum Actinomycetota; class Actinomycetes; order Streptomycetales; family Streptomycetaceae; genus Streptomyces; species Streptomyces inhibens. Next base: position 76,555 of record NZ_QUAC01000198.1, read on the forward strand.
GAGGCCCGGTCGCTCACCGCGTGGCACGGCGCCTACTACCTCGGCCTGGCCAAGCTGCCGGCGACATTCCTGCCCGAGGTGGTCGGCACGCACTACGTCATGGCCGCGCTCGGCATCGACGAACTGCTGCTCGGCACACGGCCCATGCTCACCGAAGCCGACCTGCGGGCCACCCTCGCCGACTACCTCGCACTGGCCCCGCCGCCGGTCAGGCGCAGGCTGTACGCCGCGGTCACCCGCACCCTGGCGATGGAACTGGACCATGCGCGCCTGCTCGCCGACGTCGCCGAATGGCATGCGGGCCTTTCCCTGGACGCACAGGTGGCGCGGATCGTGGCCAGGCATGCCCCGTTCGCGGGCAAGCAGCACCGCAACGTCCGCATCGGCGGCAGGCCGCTGACCGAACGGTTCGACGATCCCGCCTTCGACCTGGCCGCGTTCCTCGCCGACTTCCGGGCGTCGCCCCAGATGAAGCCGCGTGACGGCGGGTGCCGGTTCCTGCGGGCCATCAAGTTCGGCGGTCCCATGTTCGGCATCTTCGACGAGCGCGAAGCGGCGACCTTCCAGCGGTGGGCCGAGGCGATCGCCGCGGGGGACCCGCCCGACATCGAGCTCACCCCGAACACGGCCGGTGACGACGCAGCGCGCGCGCTCGCGGCGGCGATCAGGCCGACCCCGCCCGACGTAGAGGTCCGGACCGCCACCCGCGGCGACGACCGCGCATTCCTCCACCGGCTGGTCAACATCGAGAACTTCCCCAACGCCCTGGCCCTCGCCCGCGCGAACGCCGAGGAAGGACTCGCCCGCGCCGAAGTCCTCTTCGAGCACGGCGGTGACGGCGTCCTCACCGACGCGAGCTGGTTCGACTACTCGCCCTCGGCGCTGAACGAGCGCGTCGACCGCATCTACTGGGACAAGCTGGTCAACCCGTACCAGCCACTGACCGAGATCCCGGACCGCGACGAGGTGGTCTTCGGTCAGAAGACCTTCGCGCTCGGCAGCATGATCGACGGCGCATGGGCCCACCGCATCGGCGCGACCGGCCGCTACACCCGCCGCAGTGACGGCATGCTCTACTCGATCTACGCCGACGAGATGGGCCGTGGCGACGTCGGCAAGAACCACATCACCCTGATCTACCAGGTGCTCGCCAGTCTGGGCATCGAGGTGCCGCACATCCGCGACACCGCTTTCCTCGACCAGGACGAACTGCCCGATCACCTCTACGGGTTCTCGCTGTTCCAGCTCAGCCTCGCGCTGTTCCCGGACTCGCTCTACGACGAGATCCTCGGCTACAACCTGGGAATCGAGATGTTCGGGCTCGGCACCCAGCGCATGCACGAGATGCAGAAGCTGCGCCGCCACGGTTTCGACGTCGCCTACGAGGAGGCGCATCTCTCCATCGACAACCTCTCCGCCGGTCACGCACGGCAGTCGGCCGAGATCATCATCGCCTACCTGCACGATGTGGCGACGCTGTCCGGAGCCGACGCGGTGGCCTCGCACTGGCGGCGGATCTGGCGCGGCTACGCCTCGTTCGCCTACTTCGTCGAGCACGAGCTGGTGGCCGGCCTCGCCCGGCGCGAGCCGGTGGACGTGGTCATCTGATGACCGCGACCGTGCCCCCGAGCACCTTCGACACACGGATACTCGCACTGCCCCTGTACGAGGATCACCACCGCGAGCTGGCCCAGCGCCTGGTGACATGGTGTGCGGAGCACCGGGCCCTGCTCGCCGGTGACGGCCGGCCGGAAGCGGCCGGCCTGCGTATCCTCCGCGCGCTCGGCGACGCGGGCTGGCTGGCGTTCCTCGACGGCGGCCCCGACGACTACCGCGCATTGTGCCTGGCGCGGGAGGCACTGGCGTACTGCGGAGATCTCGCCGACTTCGCGTTCTCCATCCAGGCGTTGGCGGCCACCCCGATCCGCCGCTTGGGCACCGACGACCAGCGCCGCCGGTATCTGCCGGGCCTTGCCGCGGGCACGCTGTGCGGCGCCTTCGCGGTGTCCGAGGAGTCGGCGGGTTCGGATGTCGCCGCGATCGGGCTGGACGCGCGCGAGACCGAGGCCGGCTGGGTGCTCAACGGCGGTAAGGCGTGGATCGCCAACGCGGGTGTCGCCGACGTGTACACGGTGATCGCGCGTACCGGTCCCGGGCCGGGCGCCTTCGGGCTCACCGCGTTCCTGGTGCCCGCGACCACGCCCGGCCTGCACATCGAGCCGGTGCCGATGATCGCTCCGCGGGCCTTCGGCCACCTGGTGTTCGACGACTGCCCGCTGCCGCGGGAGGCGGTGCTCGGCAGGCGTGGCGGCGGGTTCCCGATCGCGATGGAGGTGCTGGACCGGTTCCGGATGACCGTCGGCGCCGCCGCGCTCGGCTTCGCCCGCCGGGCCGCCGACGCGGCGCTGGCCAGGGCCCGGGACCGGCCGATGCTCGGCGGGAAGCTGTTCGACCTGCCCACGGTGCGCGCCACGTTCGCCGACATGGAGGTCAAGCTGGACGCGGCCGCGCTGCTGGTGGCCCGGTCGGCCTGGGAGATCGACCACGGCGGCCCCCGCTACGCCAGGCACTCCTCGGTGGCCAAGCTCTACGCCACCGAGGCCGCACAGGAGATCGTGGACAGCGCGGTGCAGATCTTCGGAGCGGCCGGGCTGGTCCGCGACAGTCTGCTGGAGCGGCTGTACCGGCAGATCCGGTCGCTGCGGATCTACGAGGGCTCCTCGGAAGTGCAGCAGGCGATCATCGCGTCGGCGATCGATCCGAACCGGACACACCGGGGGGCACCATGACGCAGCCACATCCCGCGACGCCGACCACGGCGGCCACCCACCCCGACCCCTATCCGTTCTATGCCGACCTGGTGGCCAACCGGCCGTTCGGCTACGACGCCGGCAGCGGGCTGTGGGTGGCGGCCGGCGCGTCGGCGGTGTCCGAGGTGCTCGCCGATCCGGCCTGCCGGGTCCGGCCGGGTACCGAGCCGGTGCCGCGCGGCATCCTCGGCACCCCGGCCGGCGAGGTGTTCGGCGAGCTGGTCCGGATGACCGACGGTGCCCCGCAGGTGCGCCGCAAGCAGGCCCTGCTATCGGCGCTGAACACGATCAGCGAGGAGCAGGTCGTCGCGCTGGCCGCGGAGCAGGCGGGCAAGGCGACCGACTGGACGGACCTCCAATTCGGGGTGCCCGCACGGGTGGTGGCCACGCTGCTCGGCCTTGCCGGGGACCTCCCGGATGAGGCGGCCCGGCTCATCGGCGAGTTCGTCCGGTGCGTGCCCGCCTCGGCCACCGCAAAGGACCAGGCGGCCGCGGCCGCCGCGGCCGCACGGCTGCTCGACCTGCTCGGCCCGCACCTGCGCGCCGGGAGCGGCGGCCTGATCGGCGAGCTGGTCCGCCTCGCCGCCCGCGACGACTGGCCAACAACCGCTCCGCTGCTCGCCAATGTGATCGGCCTGCTGTCGCAGACCTATGACGCCACAGCGGGGCTGGTCGGCAACACCCTGCTCGCGCTGGCCCGCCACGGACAGCCGGACGATCTCCCGGCCTTCGTCGCCGAGGTGGTCCGCCACGACGCGCCCATCCAGAACACCCGCCGCTTCGTGGCGACCGCGACCACCGTCGCCGGCCACGAAGTCCCGGCGGGCTCGGCGATCCTGCTGCTGCTCGCCGCGGCCAACCGCGACCCGATGGCCAACCCCGATCCCCATGCGTTCCGCCCCGGCCGGGCGGACCCGCAGGTGTTCACCTTCGGCCGGGGTGCCCACCGGTGTCCCGGACATGCCGTGGCCGCCGCGATCACCATCGGCGTGACCGCCACGGTGACCGGGGCGCCCTCACCCAAGGGCTACCGGCCCTCACCCAACGCCCGCATCCCCGTCCTGAAAGGGCAACTCGGATGACTCGATCACGGCTCAGGTACGAGGAGCGCGGCACCGAACGGAGAGCGGAACTCACACTGTCCTCGACCGGAAACGGGGGCGTCGGAAAATGACCGACAAGCATTTCGGGGTGCTCGGCATCGGTGCCGGTCCGGCCAATCTCAGTCTGGCCGCGCTGCTGTACCCGCACCGGGACCTGCCCAGCCTGTTCCTCGACCGCAAGGAAGCCTTCGGCTGGCACGACGGCCAGCAGATCCCCAGCACGTCACTGCAGGTGTCGATGTTGAAGGACCTGGTCAGCCTGGCCGATCCGACCAGCAAGTTCTCGTTCCTGAACTATCTGCACGACCAGGGGCGGATCTATCACTTCATCAATGCCCAGTTCGACGCCGTGCCCCGGCAGGAGTTCCGCAACTACCTGGAATGGGCAACCTGGCGCATGAAGAACATCGTGTTCGGCGAGGAAGTACGGTCGGTCGATTTCGACGGCGTGTTCAAGGTGCGCACCGACGAACGGGTGCTCACCGCGGACAACATCTCCCTCGGCGTCGGCAGCCAGCCATGGATTCCGCCGGCCGGACAGGGCTGGCATGCGCCCAGCCAGTTCCATGTGTGCGACTTCGTCGACAAGGCCGTCGATCTCGGTGGCAAGCGCGTCGTGGTGGTGGGTGGCGGGCAGTCGGGCGCCGAGGCGTTCCTCGATCTGATCTCCCGTCAAGGCGGCGAACTGCCCAGCCGGGTCTCGTGGTTCTCCCGGCGCAGCAACTTCCTGCCGATCGACGACTCACCGTTCACCAATGACTTCTACATGCCGTCCTATTCGGAGTACTTCTACGGCCTGGAGCGAGCGACCCGTGAGCGGATCAACCAGGAGAACGTCCTCTCCAGCGACGGCATCTCCGAGTCGACGCTGCGCGCGATCTACCAGCAGACCTACCACCACCGGTTCATCGCGCGCTCGCCCGGTCTGATCAGGCTGTACCCGAACCGCGAGATCACGGGCGTGGCCCAGGCCGGTGCGGGGTGGGAGCTGACGGTGGTCAACAAGGACCGGCCCGACGGACCCCAGCATGTGACGACCGACGTGATCGTCTGGTCGACCGGCTTCCGCACCGGACTGCTGGAACTGCTCGCCCCGTTGGCGGACCGGCTCGACCGGTACGACGGCGAGTACCAGGTGGACCGGGACTACGCGGTGCGCTGGGACGGCCCCGAGGACCACAACATCTTCATCCAGAACGGGACCCCCGCCCAGCGTGGTCTCGCCGACAAGAACCTGAGCCTGCTGGCGTGGCGCAGCCAGCGCATCGTCGACCGCCTGCGCGGTGTGCAGCGGGAAGAACAGCTCTCCTCCTTCGTCGAGTGGGCGAACGAGGGCAGCGAGGACGGCGAGCTGCAAGGGAGGGTATGAGATGGATCTGGGCACAGTCGCGGTGATCGGTGGGGGCATCATCGGCTCCCTGGTGGCCAGGCAGATCATCCATCAGCACCCGGCCGGCACGGTGCTGCTCCTCGAACGGGACTCGGTCGGCTGCGGCGCCAGCAGGCGTTCGGCCGGACTGCACTTCCCGCGCGGCGCGAGCGAGCGGGTGCGCCGGATGTCGGGATACAGCCAGGAGTTCTACGAAAAACTCAAGGCCGACCGGCCCACTTCACCGATCTATCCCGTCGGTATGTCGGTGCTGTCGCAAGCCGGCCAGGGCGATCTGGAAAGGATCTACACCGAGCCGGTCCGCCGTGACGATTCCCCGATCGCGCTGGATGCCTGCGGCGCCGAGGTCCGTGTGCCGCCGCACCTGTCGGTGTGGGACGTCAAGGGCGCGCAGTATGCCGATGTGCACCGCCTGGTCCAGGCGCTCGTCACCGATCTGCGCCCGCGTGTCGGCGTACGCGAGGGAGTCCGTGTCACCGCGCTCGATCCGGGCGGCTCCGGTGTGGGGCTCTCGCTCAGCACGGGTGAGCGGTTGACCGTCGACCGGGTGGTGCTCGCGCCGGGACCGTGGCTGAACGCGCCCGCATGGGCCGATCTGGTCGCGCCGATCGGAGCGCGCATCAAGAAGATCGTCGCCCTGCACATCGACCAGCCCGCGGACGAGACCGACCGGGCGCTGGTCTTCCACGACGAGGACGCCTTCCTGCTTCCCCTGGCCTACCGGGGGCACTGGCTGTTCAGCTACACCTGCCAGGACTGGGACGTCGACCCCGACCAGGTCGATGCCGATCTTGTCGCGCACGACGTGGAGCGGGCCCGTGCATGCCTGAGCCGTTACGCGCCCTCGCTCGCGCTGCGTTGCACGTCCGGGCGCGTGTTCTGCGACGCCTACAGCGTTTCCGGGCAGCCGCTGGTGCGCCGGCTCGACCCGGATGGCCGGGTGGTGTTCGCGGGCGCGGCCAACGGATCCGGCTACCGCCTCGCCCCGGCCATCGCGGCCGAGGCCGTCCAGTTGTTGGGCACGAGCGTGAAAGGGAGTGTGTGATGAGGATCGACACCTTCGACCCCGCGTCGCTCAGTGACGCCTTCGGCATCGACATGAGCACGATCGATCTTCCCGGTGTCGTCGGGCTGGGGGCGGGCTGGGGCCGGGTGGCGCCGGGCAAGCGCTCCGACGCGCACCAGCACGACGAGATCGAGATGTTTGTCATCGTGTCGGGCAGCGGCGAGGTCGTGGTGGACGGCGCGCGGCATCCGGTGGGGCCGGGCACGGTCATCAAGTTCGACCCGTTCGAGACGCATGTGCTCGACAACACCGGTGATGCCGATGTCGTGTTCGTGACCTGCTACTGGCGTGAGCCCCGGCATGCCGGGGAGGTGGCCGTCCGTCCCGACCGGCGGCGCTTCGCCGAGCGGCCGGTGTTCGTCTTCTCCACCCCGCCGACCCCCAATGGCGACCTGCACCTCGGGCATCTGTCCGGGCCGTATCTCGGCGCGGACGCGTTCGTCCGGTTCCAGCGGATGAACGGGGTGCGGGCCTGGCACCTGACCGGCAGCGACGACCACCAGAGCTATGTGGTCGCCAGGGCGGCGCAGGAACAGAGCACGCCCGAGCAGGTCGCCGCGCACTACAGCGCCGAGATCGCCAGAACGCTTGAGCTGATGGACATCCGGCCCGACCAGTTCACCGTGACCAGCACGGATCCCCGATACCGCGAGGGCCTGCGCGACTTCTTCACCGGCCTGGAGGCGTCGGGCAAGGTGGCCCGGCACGAACTGCCCGCGCTCTTCGACGAGGAGACCGGCCAGTACCTCTACGAGGTCGACGTGGCCGGCACCTGCCCCTCCTGCGCGGCCGCCACCAGCGGCAACATCTGCGAGGAGTGCGGCGAGCCCAACCTCGTCGCCGATCTCGTCGAGGCGCGCAGCAACATCTCGGGCTCGGCCCGTACGGGCAGCCTGGCGCGGCTCGCCCTGCCGTTGCACGAGTTCCGCGAGGCCGTCGCCACGCACCACCGGCTCGGCCGGGTGCCCGCGCGACTGCGTGAACTGGCCGAGCGGGTGTTCGCGCGGGAGACCTTCGAACTGCCGCTGAGCCACTCCGCGCAGTGGGGGGTGCCGCCGCGCGGCGTCGAGGACCAGGTGATCTGGGTGTGGCCGGAGATGTCCTACGGCTTCCTGCACGGCATCGCCGAGCTCGGCGCCCGGATCGGCGAGACATGGCACGCGGACAAGCCGGAGCAGGACTGGAAGATCGTTCATTTCTTCGGCTACGACAACAGCTTCTACCACTCGATCCTCTACCCGGTGCTGTACGGGCTCGCGTTCCCGGACTGGGAGCCGGACATCGACTACCACGTCAACGAGTTCTACCTGCTGGACAACCAGAAGTTCTCCACCAGCCGGCGGCACGCGGTGTGGGGCAAGGACATCCTCGCGCCGGAGACGGTGGACGCGGTGCGCTTCTACCTGTCCCGCACCCGCTCCGAGGGCGAGCGCACCAATTTCGAGCGGGAGGCCTACACCGCGACCGTGCGCGATGTGCTGATCGACGGCTGGCAGGGCTGGCTCGACGACCTCGGCCGCCGGCTGAACACACGGTTCGGCGGCGTGGTTCCGGACGCCGGAATCTGGACCCCCGAACACACCGCGTTCTATGCCCGGCTGGGCGGGCGGCTGGCGGCCGTGACCGCGCACCTCGGCCAGGACGGGTTCTCCTTACGGGCGGCCACCGCGGAACTGGAGGGCATCGTCACCGACGCGCGCGCGTTCGCCGAGCGCGAGGAGGTGCTCGCCGGCGCGTCCGGGTGGCAGTCCGAGAACCGGACGGCGATGGCGCTGGAAGTGGCGGCGGCCCGGTTGCTGTCCAGGGTCGCCACGCCGGTCATGCCGCGCTTCGCCGGTCGCCTGGCCGCCCTGCTCGGCGAGAGCGAGCCGGCCTGGCCGTCCACCGTGGACCTGGTGCCCGCCGGGACCAGGGTGGACCTGGCCGGCCAGGTGTTCTTCGCCTCTGAGCCGGCGACCCACCGACCACAGGAACCGGCGGTCCCCGCACCACACGAAGCCGCGCCGGACCCGCTGCCCTGGCTCGCCGACCTGGTCCGGAGCACCCTCGGGCTGCCGGCGGAGGCGGCGGTGGCGGACAAGACCCTGCGGGAGCTCGGCGCCTCCTCGTTGCAGGCGGTCGCGGTGCAGTACCAGATCCTGGAGCGGCTGGATCTCGACGTGCCGATGTCGGAGCTGCTCTCCGAACGGAACGTCGCCGAGCTGAGCCGGCAGCTGACCGAGGAGGTGGCCCGATGACCAGTTACCTGACGGTGTTGGAAGAGATCAGCGCCCGGGGCCTGAGCATCGTCGCCGCCGGCGCGGATCTGCGGCTGCAGGGTCCGCGCGAGCGCGTGGACGCCGAGCTGGTCGGCCGGATCAAGGCCGTCAAGTCCGAGCTCATCGCCCACCTCACCCCGGACCCCGGGATCGCGCTGACCCCGTTGCAGCAGGGCTACCTGGCCGGCCGGGACGAGGTGTTCGAGCTGGGCAACGTGGCCAGCTACGTCTACCACGAGATCGAGGGCCACTGGGACGTCGACCGGCTCCAGGCCGCGCTGGACGCCGTGGTCGCCCGGCACGACTGCCTGCGTACCCGGTTCACCCAGGCACAGACCCAGGTACAGGAACCGCGGGCCGAGGTCCGGATCAACCGGGTCGACCTGCGGGACGACGACGGCACCGGGCTGGCCGCCCAACGCGCGCGCTGGACGCACCGGATGCTGCCGGCCGCCCAGGCGCCGCTGCTGGCGGCCGAGGTGTCGCTGCTGGCCGGGGACCGGATGGTGCTGCACGTCGGTCATGACGGCCTGGTCATGGACGGGATCAGCATGTTCCTGTTCTTCCGTGACTGGTGGGCGCGGTACGAGGGAGAGCAGCAACCGGCCGGTGAGGAGGCCTCGTTCGCGTCGTACGTGGCCGGTCTTGAGGTCGCCCGCACCCGCAAGCCGTACGCCCGGGCCAAGGCGTACTGGCTGGAGCGGCTGGACAGCGGCAGCCTGTGGGGACATCCGGAGCTGCCGCTGGCGAAGAGCCCGTCCGCGATCACCACACCACGCTTCTCCCAGCGCGTGGTCCGGGTGCCGGCACAGCGGTGGGCGGTGCTGAAGGAGCACGCCGCCGCGGCCGGTGTCACCCCCTCCGGCCTGCTGTTCACCGCGTACGCCGAAACCCTCGCGTGCTGGGGCGCCGGCCCCCGGTTCACCCTGACCACCACGGTGGCCAACCGGCCGCCGATCCACCCGCGCATCCTGGAGTCGATCGGGCAGTACAGCGACCCGATGCTCGTCGCGGTCGACCTCGATCGTGGCGTGCCCTTCGCCGAGCGGGCCAAGGCGGTGCAGGAGCGGCTGCGGACCGACCTCGACAACCGGCATTTCTCCGGCATCGAGGTGCTGCGGGAACTCGGCCTGCGCAGCGGCGGGCAGCCGCGTATGCCCTTCACCTTCAACAGCGCCCTCGGCTATCCGCTCGCGGATGTGGACGGCTCCGCGCTGGAGCTGTTCGGACCCGAGGTGCACACGATCAGCCAGACACCGCAGACCTGGCTCAACGTGTTCGCCATGGAGCAGCACGGCGGCGTCGTCGTCCAGCTCGACGGCGTCGACGAACTGTTCCCGGACGGCCTGCTGGACGATCTGGCACAGGGGTATCAGCGCCTGCTCGATCTGCTCACCGACGCGAGCGAGTGGCACCACCACCGGTTCGACCTGCTGCCCGCCGAGCAGCGGGACCGCAGGCGCGCCGCCAACGACACCGACCGGCCGCTGCCCCAACAGCTGTTGCAGGAACCGTTCGTGGCACAGGCGCGGCGCAGTCCGGGGGCGCCGGCGGTGATCACCTCGACCGGTGAGCTGAGCTATGCCGAGTTGTACCGGCGGGCCCGCGCCGCGGCGAGTTGGCTGCGTGCGTGCGGGGCCGGCCGCGATGAGCTCGTCGGGCTGGTCATGACCCGAGGCCCCGAGCAGATCGTCGGGATCATGGCCACACTCCTGGCGGGCGCGGCCTATCTGCCGGTCGACGCGGACCTGCCCGCCCGCCGGCAGCGGGAACTGCTCGACGCCGGCGAGGTGCGGTGCGTACTCACCAACTCCGGCTGGAGCGACCCGGCCGGCCGGCGCACGGTGCTGGCGCTGGACTGCGGCACCGAACTCGACGGCAGTGGAGTCGACGACTGTCCGGAGCCCGGGCCGATCGCCGGGGCGGACCCCGACGACCTCGCCTATGTGCTGCCCACCTCGGGCACGACCGGCACGCCGAAGGGCGTCATGGTCAGCCACCGCAGCGTGGCCAACGTCGTCGCGGACTGCACCCGCCGGTTCGGCGTCGGTCCGCGCGACCGGCTGTTCGCGATCAGCGCGTTCAGCTTCGATCTGTCCGTCTACGACGTGTTCGGCGCGCTGTCCGCCGGTGCCGCGATCGTGCTGCCCGACCACGACAAGGCGGCCGACCCGGCGCACTGGCTGGAGATGTGCGCGCGCGGCGGGGTCACGGTGTGGAACTCGGTGCCGCAGATCGTTGCCCTGCTGCACGAACAGGCAGGCGCGGACGGTCTTACCCCGCTCGCCGACCTGCGGCTGGTGATGATGAGCGGCGACCGCATCCCGCCGGAACTGCCGCCGGCCCTGCGGGCGAGCCTGCCCGGACTCGACGTGGTCTCGCTCGGCGGACCGACCGAGACGACGGTCTGGAACATCGTCCACCCGATCGGTCCGGACGAGGACGGCTCGCGGAGCATCCCGTACGGGCGGCCGAACGACAACAACAGGGCGTATGTGCTCGACGAGGACGGGCTGGACCTGCCGGACTGGGTGACCGGCGAGATCTTCGCCTCGGGAACCGGCCTGGCCCGCGGGTACTGGAAGGACGAGCAGGCGACCGGCGAGAAGTTCTTCTTCGACCGACGACGGGGCGTACGGCTCTGCCGAACCGGCGACCTCGGGCGCTACCTGCCGTCCGGGGAGATCGACATCCTCGGCCGGGCGGACTTCCAGATCAAGGTCAACGGCTACCGGATCGAAGCCGGCGAGGTGGAGACGCGGCTGGTCGCGCTGCCCGGCGTGCGGCAGGCAGCGGTGGTCCGCCGGCCGGGCAGCCGGGGCGACCGGCTGGTCGCGCACCTGGTTCCCGGCGAACAGGACCAGCCGGCACCCATGCCGGACGGCGAGCGACGGCGCCTGGAGGACGAGCTCCGTGCGGCGCTGCGCGACCAACTGCCGGAGTACATGGTTCCGTCCGTCGTGGTGTGGCACGACAGCCTGCCGCTGACCGCCAACGGCAAGGTCGACCGGCCGCGGCTGGCCTCGGACGAGGTGCCCGAGGCCGAGGCCGCCCCGTCCGGCGACGCCGTACCGGCGGAAGGCATCGAGCGGGAGCTCGCCGAGCTGTGGGCGGGTGTGCTCAAAGTGCCCGATGTCGACGCCCTGACCCCGCTGACCGACATCGGCGCCGACTCGCTCGCCGCGGCGCGCATCCTGGCCGGAGTGCGCAAGCGGTACAAGGTCACCATCCCGTTGTCGGAGCTGGTCCGGGTGAACACGGTACGGGCGATGGCCGCCCGGATCGGCGGTGCGAAATGAGTGTGATCAACCGGGTGGTCAGCGGTCCGCCGCGGCCGGGCAACCGCTTGTCCGTCGCCCGGCTGGGCGCGGCCGAATCCTGGGACCTCACCGAGGTCTGGGAGTTGTCGGGACGGGTCGCCGGGCACCTGCTCGGCCTCGGCGTCCGGCCGGGTGACCGGATCGGCATCCTCGCGGCGAACTCGCTGGAGTGGGTGCTGCTCGATCTGGCCGCACTGCGGATCAAGGCGGTGACCGCGGGATTCGACCCCGGCAAGTTCGACGCCACCGGGGCGGAGCTCGTCGCCCGTTACGGCCTTGCGGTGCTCTTCACCGACCAGGACGAGACGGCAGACCGGGTGCGTCCGATCGCCGCCGTGCGCGAACTCCCGCCGTCCGACGCGGTATTGCCGCACGTGGTGTGGGAACCCGGCGAGACACCCGCGCTGAAGTTCACCTCGGGCAGCAGCGGCCCGGCCAAGTCGCTGCTGGCGAGCGCGGGAAGCATCGACAGCTCGCTCGCCGCGGTGCAGGAGATGTTCGCCCATGGTCCCGGTGACGACATCTTCGTGTTCCTGCCGCTCTCCCTGCTCCAGCAACGGTATTGGGTGTATTCGGCGCTGGTGTTCGGTCACGACGTCACGATCAGCACCTACGAGGCCGCGTTCGCCACCCTGCGCACGGCGCGGCCGACGGTGGTGATGGGCGTGCCCGGCTTCTACGAGACGACCGGCGCCCATCTGCAGGCCAGGGCCGCCCGTACCGGGGCCTCCCCGGCCGAGGTGGCCATCGAGGTCTTCGGCGACCGGATCCGCTACCTGTGGACGGGCTCCGCGCCCGCGAACCCGGCCACATTGCGCTACTTCACCGATGCCGGCCTGCCGATCTTCGAGGGCTACGGTCTCAACGAAACCTGCATCGTGGCCAAGAACCACCCCGGCGCGCACCGGCCCGGCAGCGTCGGCCGGGTCCTGCCGGGAAAGGAGGTGCTCATCGACGCGGACGGTGTGATCAACGTCCGTGGCGAGCGTCCCGTGGCCACCCGCTATGAGCACGCGGAGCCTGGCGAGTCGGAGGCGATGTTCCGGCCCGGGGGGATCGTGCGCACGGGTGACCTCGGCCATCTCGATGAGGACGGCTATCTGTTCGTGCGCGGCCGGGCCGACGACGTGATCGTGCTGGAGAACGGCAAGAAGATCATCGTGCGGCCGATCGAGGAACGTCTCAAGGCCTGCACGGCGATCGAGGACTGCGTGGTGACCAACCCGTCGCAGCGGCAACTCGTCGCCATCGTCTCGCCGGCGGTCAACCCGGTGGACACCGAGCTGATCGCGGCGGCGCTGCGGCAGGCCAACGCCGCCCTCGACCACGACGAGCAGGTCGCCAAGGTCGTCCTGGCGGACCGGTTCACCGTCGACAACGGGCTGCTCAGCTCCCAGTTCAAGCCCCGCCGCAAACAGATCGAGGCACGCTACCGCCGCCTCGTCATCGACCCCGAGGAGGGAATCCGTGCCTGACACCATCGAGACAACGGCCCGCGCCGCGCTGGCCGAGGTCCTGCCGCAGAGCCTGCCACCGGAAGCCATCGATCCCGACGTGGAACTCGACCACCTCGGCCTCACATCGCTGAACAAGGTGCTGTTCCTGACGTCCGTGTGCGACCGGACCCAGGTCGGGCTGCACCACTTCACCGAACACGACCTCGCCGCGATGCGCACGCTCGGGCAGGTCGTCGAGGCGCTGTCCCGGCATGCGGAGGTGCGTTGAGATGAGCTGGTCCGAGCGCGCTCCGGCCGTACTGGACAACGGCGTTGTCCGCCTGCGGCCCATCACCGCCGCCGACCGGGAGCCGATCCGGTCAGTGGCGATGGACCCGGCCATCTGGCGCTACTTCGTGGCGCTGGTCAGCGACGAGGCATCCTTCAAGACCTTCTTCGACACGATGATCGCCGACCACGAAGCCGGTCGGCGGGTCGTCTTCCACATCACCGACCTGGCCACCGGCCGCACCGCCGGGTCGATGAGCTACGGCAACCTGTCCGAACCGGACGGCCGGCTGGAGATCGGCTGGTCCTGGCTCGGCCGGGACTTCCGCGGCGCAGGAGTCAACCGCCACGCCAAGTTGTTGTTGCTACGGCATGCCTTCGAGCAACTCGGCGCCGAGCGCGTCGAGTTCAAGACCGACCGGCGCAACGAGCAGGCCCGCCGCGCCCTGCGCAACATCGGCGCGACCGAGGAAGGAATCCTGCGCAGCTTCAACCCGATGCCGGACGGTACTCGCCGTGACGCCGTGTACTACAGCGTCCTGCGTGCCGAATGGCCCTCGGTACGCGACCGGCTCACGGCCAAGGCGGACGCTGAGTGACAACGACCTTCGCGGTGGCGCACGTACTCGCCCATGGCGAACCGTACGACCTCGGCCTCGCGCATGGCACCGCCCTGAAGAAGCGGTTGCGCGCCTTCCTCGACGATGGCGTCGCCCGGCTGAACCACCTGCTGCCCACCGCCGTGTCGGCAGCCGGCCTGGCCGGCGACATCGCCGCCTACCGGGCGGAGATCACCCGGTCGACGCCGCGGCTGGCCGACGAGATCGCCGGACTCGCGGCCGGCGCCGGGCTGACCCCTGACGAGGCCACCCTGCTCCAGTTGCGCCGCGAGATCATGGGATATCAGCGGATCCCCACCAGGGGTGACTGCACCACCTACGCCCGGCCGGGGGTGCTGGCGCAAACCGTGGATCTGAACGGGAATCTGGACGACCAGATCGCGGTGCTCGAAGTCGGCCATGGCGACCGCAAGGCCCTGGTGCTGAGTTTCGCCGGACTGCTCGGCTACCTCGGCGTCAACTCCCGTGGCCTCGCGGTCGGTCTGAACCTGGTGCTCGGCGGGCGCTGGGGACCGGGGCTGCCGCCCTATCTGGCCATTCGCCATCTGCTCGACACCGCGACCTCGGTGGACTCGGCGATCGCCATGCTGCGCTCGCTGCCCCTCGCCAGCTCCCGCACGATCGTGCTCGCCGATGCCACCGGGACCGCCTGCGTGGAAGTCCTCGGCGACGAGTACCGGGTGACGACGACGCGGGAGTCGGTGCACACCAACCACTTTCTCGCCCCGGAGTTCACCGGCCGGGACGAGTTGAACGTCTTCGCCCGCAACTCCTCGCTGCGCCGCTTCCAGATGGCGAAATCCGCTCTGCGGGCGCTGCCTGCGGACGCGGATCCCGACGAGCACTTCGCGGTGTTGTCGCAGCCGCCGATCTGTGTTGCCGACGACGGCGATATCCGCAGGGAGCGCACCGTCGCCGCCGTTGTCCTCGATGCGAAGAACGGAGCGCTGCATCTGCGGCCGGGTGATCCCCGGCTGTCGAGAACCCAGTCTTTCCGCCTCTGATCTGTTTCACCGGTTCGAAATGGAGGTCAAGCCTGTGGAAGACCTGCCCATCCGTGCGACTCCGGACGATCTGGCCAGCGTGAACCTGGCGGACCCGCAGACGTTCGCGGATTACGACCTGACTGATTTCTGGCGCACGTTACGGGCGAACCAGCCGCTTTACCGGCATCCGGCGGTCGGGAACAATCCCGGCTTCTGGGTGCTCAGCCGGTACGCCGACATCGTCGACCTTTACCGGGACAACGCCACCTTCACCTCGGAGCGTGGCAACGTCCTGATCACGCTGCTCGGCGACGGTGATTCGGCGGCCGGCAAGATGGTCCCGGTGACCGACGGGCAGCGGCACAAGGAGTTGCGCAATGTGCTGTTGAAGGCGTTCTCGCCGCGCGTGCTGAGCCGGATAGGCGAGCACGTCCGCCGGACCACCCGGACACTGCTGGCGGAAGCGATCGACCGCGGTGAAGGCGACTTCGCGCTGGATGTCGCGAGCAAGATTCCGATGGCCACGATCTGTGACCTGCTCGGAGTTCCGGGCCAGGACCGGGAGTACATGCTCAGCCTGACCAAGTCCGCGATCAGTTCGGACGACCAGGGGGAGTACTCCGAGGCGGCCGACGCCGCCCGCAACGAGATCCTGCAGTACTTCGTCGGCATGGTCGAGGAGCGCCGAGCCGCGCCGCGGGACGACGTGGTCAGCGTGCTGGCCGGCAGCACGATCGACGGCGAGTTCCTCAGTGAGGACGAGATCGTGCTCAACTGCTACAGCCTGATCCTCGGCGGGGACGCGACCAGTCGCCTCGCGATGATCGACGCCGTGCACAGTTTCGGCGCCAATCCGGACCAGTGGGCGTCGTTCAAGCGCGGCGATGTGTCCGTCAAGCCGGCGACCGAAGAGGTGTTGCGCTGGGCCTCACCGACCATGCATTTCGGCCGCACCGCGGTGCGGGACGTGGAAATCCACGGCACCCGGATCAAGAAGGGTGAGGTGGTGACGGTGTGGAATGTCTCGGGAAACCGTGACGAGAGCGTCTTCGCCGACCCGGACCGGTTCCTCATCGACCGGTCGCCGAACAAGCACATAGCGTTCGGGCACGGTCCGCATTTCTGCATCGGCGCGTATCTGGCGAGGCTGGAGATTTCTGAGATGCTGCTCGCGCTTCGTGACTTCACCGCGGGGTTCGAGATCGTCGGGCCCGTCCAGCGGATCTATTCCAATCTCCTCACCGGGATCAGCAGCCTGCCGGTGCGTTTCGAACCGGTGTCGGCCGAGTTGGAGGAACTGGTGCTCTGAGACGTGCGTGACGTCCCCGATCTCGCCGCTGCGGTCGGCGGCGAGATCCGGGGCGCTCAGGGAACGACGTCCTCTCGACGCTCCGCCGCCGCGTGGGCCGGTGCGAGGAGGAGCCCGAGACCGATAAGCGCGAAAATGACCGTCAGCACCGATTCGCCCGCGATGCCGACGAAAACGGCAAGGACAAAGGCGCGCATGGCGAATGCCCGCAGAAGCCGGGCCACGTCGGATGATGATGCGTCCACGTTTCTCCCCTCGGTGTTCCCCGTGCCCATGTGCCCCCGTACCCATGTGCCCACGACGGCGGACACGCCACGGGATCGACGGATCAGGAATGCTGCTCGGCACGGCGCCGGGGATCCATCCGGACCAGGCCGCCGGACACCGGCGCGGTGCCGAGGTCGCTGTCCCCGTCCTCGTGGCGCAGTACCCAGTCGTCGAGGTCGAGCGCTGCCTCCAGCGGTTCCCTGGCCATATAGGCCCGCCACCAGCTCACCTCGCCGTCGGCTCCGGTGGAGCCGGTCACCTCGGGGGAGAGCAGTTCCTCCCGGAAGCGGGTCTCGGCCATCGCGAAGCGCACCCGCGCGGTTTGCGGCGCTATGTCCAGGGCGTCGCCGATGAGTTGCCAGCTTGCGCCACCCAGTCGCTCGAACACGGCGGCGGCTTCGAAGAACCGGTGCGCGGCCCTGAGCACCCGGGCGGCGTCGGCCAGCACGGAGCCCGGGGAATGGACGGTGCCATCGGGGTTCAGCTCGTGCTCGCCGATCGGGACGGCGGCGCGCGCCAGGTCGGCCAGTTCGTATGCCTCGTAGGCCGTCACCAGTCGCGCTCGGGTCGCCTCCGTGTACGGAGCAGCGGCTCCGGTGTCGCCGTCGGTCATGTCGGTCAGCCTTGGCTCCGATGCTTGATGGAAGGTCACTGCGGCTCTCCTGCGTGGTCAACTGCGGAGGAAATAGAGGACGGTCATGGTCACGGCGGTGGTCAGGATGATGCCCCGCAGCAGCTTCGCGGAGAGACGGCGTGCGAGGTGGGCGCCGGCGAAGCCGCCGGCCACCGCGCCGGTCAGCATGCCGGCGAGGACCAGCGGAGCGTTCAGTGCGTCCGAAGCGATGAGGAACAGCGCGGTCGCGCTGAGATAGATGGCCGCGAGCTGGGTGACCCGCATCGGGTTGCTGACCGCGGTGTCGAGGCCAAGGCCGACGCTCCACAGGGCCAGCATCATGATGCCTACGGCACCGCCGAAGTATCCGCCGTACATGGCGAGGAGGAACTGGCCGATAAGGACGGTGCGGGAGCTCATGCTGAGCTGGCGGCCCAGCGCGGTGCTCAACGCACGGGAGAGGCGGCGCCCGAAGGCGAGGATCACCGTGGCGAAAGCGAGCAGCCACGGCACCGCGGCGTCGAAGGACGCTGCCGGCAGCGCCAGCAGCAGGCCGGCGCCGACGCCGCCCCCGGCCACGCTGATCGTGGTGAGCGCCGTCGTGGACACCGTCCCGACCGGGGTGAGTTCGCGTCGGTAGACCCATCCGCTGGCCACGGCGCCGGGGACAAGGGCGATGGTCGATGACGCGTTCGCCGTCACGGGGGACAGGCCGACCGCGACCAGCGCGGGCAGCGCCACGAACGTGCCTCCACCGCCGAAGGCGTTCAGCACTCCGGCGGCAGCACCGGCCAACAGGACAAGCAATATCTCGGACACCTGCCGAGCATCACCCCGTGTCTGGTGGGCCCACAATGCGTAATCGGTGTACCCAGCCTAAGGCTGTGCCATAGGCTTGTGAGGGTGCGCTATGACCTGGACGACCTGCGGCTCTTCCTCGACATCGTGGCGGAGGGGTCGATCACGGCGGGCGCTCGCCGGATGCACCTGAGCCTGCCTTCGGCCAGCGCCAGGGTGCGCTCGCTGGAGCACCACGCCGGCGTGGCACTGCTGATCCGCGGCCGGCGGGGAGTGCGGCCCACCCCGGCGGGGACGACACTTGCCCGGCACGCACGCGAGGTCCTCGCCCAGACAGCGCGGCTCGAAAGCGCCGTCGCGAGCTATACCCGGTCCCCGACCGCTCCACTGACCCTGCTGGGCGGCGGTTCCGCGATGCACCGGCTCGTGCCGCAAGCCCTGGTCTCGTTCCTCCGGGCCCACCCGGACGTCGACGTCACGGCTTCCGAAAGCCGCACCCCACAGACCGTGCGGATGCTCGCCGACGGAGAGGCGGACCTGGGGGTCGTTCTCGACGACGAGGCCCGCGACTGCGGCCTCGACATGGAACCCCTCGGCGACGACTCCCTCGTGGTGATCGGCCAGGCCGGCGGGATTCTCGCCGGCCGCACCGCGTTGACCTACAGCGAGGTCGCCGAGCACCCTCTCGTCGGGCTCGACGCCGACTCCTCGCTGCGACGCTGGATCGAGAAGCACCTCGGTCCCCACGCACCGGTCGTGCGATACCGCACCAGCGTTGCCAACCTCAACGTCCTCGTCGCCCTCGCGGCCGCCGGCGTCGGGCTCGCCCTCGTACCGCGCCGCGCCATCGACCCCGGCCGGCCACTCGATGTGTGTGAACTACAGGATCCCTGGGCACGCCGTCACCATCTGCTGGCCTGGGGCGTCAAGGACCGGACCTCGTCGACGGCCACCGCGGCGCTCGCCGAACACCTGCGGCAAGCGGCACTGTCCGAGCCGGCCTTCCCCGGCAGTATCGGGGATGCCAAGTACCGCTGACGGTCACACTGGAGGTGTGGTGATGGCAGGCGACCCCGGGCTCTTCGGGCCCCGTTCGGTGACCTGGCAGATGCACGGCGACCCGATGATGTGGATCGCGGGCATTCGCGCGCTGTACCTCCAGGCGCTGCACCCGCGCGCGGTGCGCGGTGTCATCCAGAACTCTGACTTCAGGAGAGACGCCTGGGGCCGGCTGATGCGGACCGCCAACTTCGTCGGCACCCTCACCTACGGCACGACCGAGGCCGCCGAACAGGCCGGCGCCAAGGTCCGCGGCATCCACCGCCGGCTGACCGCCACCGACCCGGCCACCGGCGAGCGCTACGGCATCGACGAGCCGGCGCTGCTGCTCTGGGTGCACTGCGCCGAGGTCGACTCCTACCTGCACGTACTGCGCCGCTCCGGCTACCCCGTCAGCGACGCCCAGGCCGACGCCTACCTCCACGAACAATGCGAGAGCGCCCGGCTCGTCGGCCTCGACACGGCCGACGTCCCCGGCGACCGGGCCGCGCTCGCCGCCTACTTCACCCGCGTACGGCCCGAACTGGCGCTCACCCGCGAGGCCCGGGAGGTGGACGACTTCCTGCGCCGGCCACCGACCCCCGCCCCGCTCGTCCCCGCCCGCGCACTGCTCTGGCAGCAAGTGGCACGGCTCGCCTACGGCGCGCTCCCGGCGTACGCACACCAGCTCTACGGCCGCTCCGCGCCCCCGCCCGCCACCGTCACCCGCAGACTCCGCGCCACCGGCCGTCTCCTTCGCGCCATTCCGCCCACGGTCCGCTGGCAGCTGCCACCCCGGCACATCCTGCGCGCCGTCGAGCGACTCGGCCCCGGCGCCCGCCCAGCGCCCTACAAGCTCCGCCGTTCCGCCGCCATACTGGACCGGCAGAAGAGCACGCAGGAGGACACGCAGGGGGAGCTGCGCGGCTGACCGCGGCAACGGGGACGGGGACGGGGACGGCGATACACAATGCCGGAAAACAGACTGATCCAGGGGCGCTACCGGCTGCTCGACACCATCGGGCGGGGCGGCATGGGCGAGGTGTGGCGGGCCCGCGACGAATCACTGGGACGGCAGGTCGCCGTCAAATGCCTCAAGCCGCTGGGCCCCCGGCACGAACCGTCGTTCCTCCAGGTGCTGCGCGAACGCTTCCGCCGCGAGGCCCGGGTCGCGGCCGCCCTCCAGCACCGCGGTATCACCGTCGTCCATGACTTCGGCGAGGACGACGGCACCCTCTTCATCGTCATGGAGCTGCTCAGCGGCCGTAACCTCAGCCAGCTGCTGGACGACAACCGACGCCAGCCGCTGCCCGTCCCGGACGTCATCGAGATCGCCGAACAGGTCACCGCCGCGCTCGCCTACACCCACGAACAATCCATCGTGCACCGCGATCTGAAACCGGCGAACATCGTCCGGACCACCGACGGCACGGTCAAGATCTGCGACTTCGGCATCGCCCGCCTCGGCCACGACATCGGCTTCACCGCCCGCCTCACCGGCACCGGCATCGCCATGGGCAGCCCGCACTACATGTCGCCCGAACAGATCGGCGCACACGCCATAGACCACCGCAGCGACCTCTACTCGCTCGGCTGTGTGCTCTACGAGCTCGCCACCGGCGTCCCGCCGTTCGACCTCGGCGACGCCTGGGCGGTGCTCATCGGCCACCGCGACACCGCACCGACCCCGCCGCGTACGCTCCGCCCCGACCTGCCCGAGGCCTACGAGCGGATCATGCTCGAACTGCTCGCCAAGGAGCCCGACAACCGCCCCCGGGACGCCGACGCGCTGGCCAAACGCCTCGCCGACGCCCGCCATCCGTACCCCGGCCGGGGCCCCGCGATCGGCCCCGGTGTGATGACCGCCCCCGACCGGCGGCTGCCCTCCTGGACCCAGGGCATGACCCTCGGCTCCCCGGCAGGCCTCGACCGGCCGCGCCGCTACGCCTCGGACCGGGCCGCCACGGTCCTCACCGACGCCTGGACCAGCGGCGGCGATCCGCAGCGCGGCGACGCCTCCCCGGCAGCCGGTATCGCCGGCCCGGCACTTCCGGACGACCGCCGCGCCGCCCTCGCCGCGCTGGCCGGCCGGCACACCGCCGCGCTGAACCTCGGCCGGCTCGGCCGCTGGGAGGAGGCGGGCGAGGCCCATCGCGCGCTCGCCGCCGAACGCGAGCGGCTCCTCGGCCCCGACCATCCCGACACCCTCACCAGCCGCCTGGAGTCCGGTCGTGCGCTGGGCCGCCTGGGCCGGCACTTCGAGGCACACCAGACCTACGCCGAGGTACTGGCCGGCCGGGAACGCGCGCTGGGCCCCGACCACCCCGACACCCTGAGCTGCCGCCACCATGTCGCGCTCAACCTCGGCCGGCTGGGACGGCTGGAGGACTGCCGTGCCATGGCCCGCGAGGTGGCCGGGGCACGCGCCCGGGTGCTCGGTGCGAACCACCCCGACACCCTCACCACCCGCTACGAACTCGCCTACATACTCGGCAAGTTGGGCAAGTGGACGGCCGCTCTGCAGACGTATCAGGAGGTCGCGGCGGCGCGCGCCGAGACGCTCGGCCCCGACCACCCCGACACCCTCGCCGCCCGCTACGAGGTCGGCATCTGCCTCGGCCGGCTCGGCCGCAGCGCGGATGCCCTGGCCCTCTACCGGGACCTGGTCGCGGCCCGTACCCGCGCCCAGGGCGCCGACGACCGGGACACGCTGCGCGCCCGGCACGGTCTGGGCGTCAACCTCGGGCGGCAGAACCGCTGGCAGGAGGCGCTCGTGGAGGCCCGCGAGGTGGCCGCGGCGCGCGAGCGGGTGCTCGGCCCCGACCACCCCGACACCCTCGTCAGCCGCCGGGAGAGTGCCGTGGCCCTCGGCTGGCTCGGCCGCTGGAGCGAGGCGGAGGACATCTACCGCCAGGTCGCCGACGCCCGCGAACGGATCCTGGGCGCGTCGCATCTCGACGTGCTGGCCAGCCACACCGACCTCGCCCAGTGCCTGGAGCAGCTGGGCCGCGCGGGCGAGGCGGCCGCCCTGCACCGCCGGGTCGCGGCACTGCGCCAGGAGCGCGCCGAACGCCGGCGGTAGCGGGGGCGGCCCGTCGTTTACCGCATCAGCTCGGAGTGACCCGGTAGAGCACCGTGCCGTGCGGCGGCACATCCTTCGCCACGATGCCGCCGTCGCTGTGCCCACGGTGACCGGTGACCAGGTTGCGCAGCCGGTAGGAATCGGCCTCCGGCAGCCCGGCCGCGCCCGCCGTGACGGACAGTGTGCGCGGCGAGTCGCCCGAGTTGAACAGGGCGATCGCCCGGTCGCCGTTCCTCAGCGGCTTGGTCAGCACCGCGGAGCGCGCGTCCTGCTGCACGATATGCCCCTGGACGCCCAGGGAATCCTGGTCGACGGCGATGACCTCCTTGTTCCCGAGGATCTCGCGCGCCGCCGGGGACAGCTTGCCGAGATCCGTGCTGGAGATCAGCGGGGCCGCCATCATCGCCCACAGCGACATCTGGCTCTGCATCTCGTGCCGCGTCAGGCCCGAGTCACCGGCCAGCAGGAAGTCCGGGTCGTTCCAGCGTCCGGGCCGCTGGAGGTCGGCCAGATGCGCGTTGTAGCGGAAGTTGTAGACGATCGAGTTCCACTTCGCGGCCGGTGTGCTCTGTTGCAGCGCCACATCCCGCCCGCCCCGCCACAGATTGCCGAGCTCGGCCGACCAGCCGATGACACGGTGCCAGACGCTGTCGCCGTCGAACTGGAAGTAGGCCGGCGCGGACACCGAGAAGGTCATCGGACGGCCGGTGGCCCGCAGGGCGCTGCTCATCTGCCCGTACAGACCGCGGTAGGTCTCCTCCTTGCTGCGTCCCGGGGTGGTGGGCACATTGCAGCCGTCCGCCTTGACGTAGTCCACCTTCCAGCGCGCGAACAGCTCCGCGTCCTGCTTGAAGTGGCCGAAAGTGCCCGGATACTTCTCACAGGTGAGCGTCCCGACGTCCTCGTAGATGCCGAACTTCAGCCCCATCCGGTGCAGCTGCGCTCCGAGGTACGCCATGCCGTGCGGGAACTTCGTCCGGTCCGGCACCAGCTCACCCTTGGGGCCGCGCTGCT
Source organism: Streptomyces inhibens (assembly GCF_003389455.1). GTDB lineage: Bacteria > Actinomycetota > Actinomycetes > Streptomycetales > Streptomycetaceae > Streptomyces > Streptomyces inhibens. Next base: position 99,953 of record NZ_QUAC01000198.1, read on the forward strand.
TGCTCATCCAGCAGTCGTCGACCGTGACGGTGTCATAGCCCCTGTGCGCCAGCCCCGTACGGACCAGCGCCCGCGCATTGTCGAGCACCACCTTCTCGTTGATGTTGCACATGTAGTACGACCAGTTGTTCCAGCCCATCGGCGGTGTCGGGGCCAGATCCGGATACCGCGCCGCGGTGCGCGGGGCGCCGGGCGCGCGGGCCGGGTCGGGGGCGGCGGAGGCGGGCGCGGGGGCC
>NZ_QUAC01000188.1 GCF_003389455.1 Streptomyces inhibens
CGCACCGGGCGCCGGGCAGGCCGGCCAGGGCGCCCCGGGCCAGGCCGGCAACCAGCGCGGCCTGCCGGGCTTCCCCGGTGCCATGGGCGGCCTCGGCGAGCGCGGGACCGGCCGGCTGCGCGGTATGGGGGGCGGCATGGGCGGTCTGCTCAACGGCAGCAAGGTGAGCGACAAGGCCAAGGCGCTGCTGGAGAAGGACGCGGACGACTACACCTGGGCCGCCGCGGCCATCGGCTCCCAGAACGCCGCGAGCTACCAACTCGCCACCGAGAAGCCGGTGATGGCGATCGGCGGCTTCAACGGGAGCGACCCGTCGCCGACCCTCGCCCAGTTCAAGAAGTACGTCGCGGACGGCAAGGTTCACTACTTCATCGCGGGCGGGCAGGGCAGACAGGGCGGCCCCGGCGGCGGCAAGGGCGGCTCGTCGAAGATCACCTCCTGGGTCGAGAAGACCTTCAAGAAGGTCACGGTCGGCAGCGCCACCTTCTACGACCTGACCAGGAAGGCGTGACCAGGAACGCGTGACCCGGAAGGCGTGACCAGGAGGGCCTGACCCGCACAAAAATCAAATGTACGGCGTATAACCCTCCCTGTACGGTGTAAATCATCCGCTCGCACCGTACAGGGAGCCCGTATGCCCCCCGTGGCCTCCGACGCCACCACCACCCTCCAGTCACCGGGCCGGCACGCCACCCGCTGGCTGATCCTGGCCGTCATCTGCATCGCCCAGCTGACGGTCGTCCTCGACAACACCGTCCTCAATGTCGCCATCCCCTCCCTCACCAAGGAGATGGGTGCGACCACCGCCGACGTCCAGTGGATGATCAACGCCTATTCGCTGGTCCAGTCCGGTCTGCTGCTCACCGCCGGCAATTCCGCCGACCGCTACGGCCGCAAGAAGATGCTCGCCGTCGGCCTGGTGCTGTTCGGCGTCGCCTCGCTCGGCGCCGCCCTCGCCCAGTCGCCCGGTCAGCTGATCGCCGCCCGCGCCGGTATGGGCGTCGGCGGTGCGCTGCTGGTGACCACCACCCTCGCCGTCGTCATGCAGATCTTCGACGACGCGGAGCGCCCCAAGGCCATCGGCATCTGGAGCTCGGTCAACTCCGTCGGCTTCGCCGCCGGCCCGCTGATCGGCGGATCGCTGCTCGACCACTTCTGGTGGGGCTCGCTGTTCCTGGTCAATCTGCCGGTCGCGGTGATAGCGCTGGCGGCCGTCGTCACCCTTGTCCCCGAATCCAAGAGCCGAGGCGGCGAGCTCCCCCAACCTCGAACGAACTCGGCCGGGGGGACCCCCATCGATCTGCTGGGCGCCCTGCTGTCCATGATCGGCATGGTCGGAGCGGTCTTCGCGATCATCTCCGGGCCGCAGTCCGGCTGGCTGTCCGGGCGGGTGCTGATCTCCGCCGCCATCGGCCTGGCCGGCCTCGCCGCCTTCGCCCTGTGGGAGCTGCATGTCCCGCACCCGATGCTGGACATGCACTTCTTCCGCAACCGCCGGTTCATCGGCGCCGTCTCCGGCGGCATCCTCGTCGCCTTCGGCATGGGCGGCTCGATGTTCCTGCTCACCCAGCATCTCCAACTGGTGCTCGGCTACGGCCCGTTGGACGCGGGGCTGCGGATGGCGCCGCTCGCCGTCACCGTCATCCTGATCAACTTCACCGGACTGGGCGTCCGTCTGATGCCCAAGTTCGGCACCCCCGGAATGATCGTCTCGGGGATGTCGCTGCTCGCGGCCGGTCTGGCCGCCATCGCGCTGCTCGGCGGCGACAGCTACGGCGGCATGCTGACCGGTCTGATCGTGATGGGCATCGGTGTCGCGCTCGCCATGCCGGCGATGGCCAACGCCATCATGTCCGCGATCCCGCCGGCCAAGGCCGGAGTGGGGGCCGGCGTCAACGGCACGCTGATGGAGTTCGGCCAGGGCCTCGGCGTCGCCGTACTCGGCGCGGTCCTCAACTCCCGCTTCGTCGCGCTGCTTCCGATGGTCGCGGCGGGCGCCGGTTCGCTGCCCGCGGCGCTCGCCAGGACCCGTACGGACGCGGAACGGACCGCCGTACACGACGCCTTCGCGTCCGGCATCGGCACCAGCCAGCTGGTCGGCGCGGCCGCGGTGTTCCTCGGCGGGCTGATCGCCGCCGTACTGCTGCGCCGGGCCGAGCGCGCCGGTCAGGAGCAGCCGGCGCCGGGTGCGCCGTCCGGCCCGGAACCGGCCGCCGCCGTGGCGGAATAGCATCGGCAGTGCAAGTGATCGTGAACGGTGCGTACGGGCGGTACGTACACCACCCGTACGGGTCGTAGCCCGACGACGCTCAGGGACAGGAAGGGGCGCCATGACAGCGACGGACGGCCGCGCCAGAAGGCGGCCGAACAGCGTCTGGCTGACCGAACGCCCCCCGCTGAAACGGAAGGCGGACCAGCCGGCCGGACTCGACCTCGACAAGATCGTCACGGCGACGGTCCGGCTGCTGGACGCCGAGGGCCTGGCGAAGTTCTCGATGCGCCGGCTCGCCGCCGAGCTGGGCGTCACCGCGATGTCCGTCTACTGGTACGTGGACACCAAGGACGATCTGCTGGAGCTGTCGGTGGACGCGGTGGCCGGCGAGATGACCCTGCCCGACGAGTCGGACGCCGGCGCCGACTGGCGCGACCAGCTGCGTGTCCTCGCCATCGGCTACCGCGACATGCTGCTGCGCCACCCCTGGGCGGCCCGGCTGCTGAGCGAGTTCATCAACATCGGCCCGCATTCGACGGCCTTCTCCAACGCGACCCTGCGGGTGATGCGGCGCACCGGCCTGGACGCGGAGCGCACATCCGGCGCGCTGGCGTCGCTCTTCCACTTCGTCTACGGCTTCGCGACGATCCGGGCCACGCACGAGGCCCGTTGCCGGGCCGCGGGTATCAGCCTGGACGACTACTTCGAGCAGGTCGTCGCCGCGATCTCGGACCGCCCGGAGTTCGCGGAGACGATGGAGCTGTCCATCCGGGCCGCGTACGCCCACCAGGGGCAGAGCGCCGTGGAGATGCTGGACCGGGACTTCGCCTTCGCGCTCGATCTGCAGCTCGCGGGCATCGAGGCGATGCGGGACCGGCCGGGGGCCTGACGGGACGACGGGCGGGGCGTGTCGGCCGCATGGGCCGCAGGGGCCGCATGGGCCGCATGGGCCGCATGGGCCGCAGGCACCGTACGCCCCGGGTCCTCCGTCTCCCCCAGATCACCCCATCGGCAGGCTCTCCCCCTGCACCGCCTGAATGTCCAGCTCGACCTTGAGCGTCGTCCCGATCGCCGCGATGCCGGCCGCCACGACCTGGTTGTAGTTCATCTTGAAGTCCTCGCGGCGCAGCTCGGCGGTGGCGCGGAAGGCGGCGCGCACTCCGCCCCACGGGTCGGGGCCGGTGCCGAGGTAGCTCAGAGCGAGGTCCACCGGCCGTACGACGCCGTGCAGCGAGAGCTCGCCGCGCACCGTCCAGCGGTCCGGGCCGGCCGCCTCCAGGCCGGTGCTGCGGTAGCTGATCTCCGGGAACTCCTCGACGGCGAGGAAGTCCTCGGAGCGCAGATGGCCGTCGCGCATGCCGTTGCCGGTGTCGATGGAGGCGGCCTTGATGACCGCCTCGACACGCGACTTGTTCAGATCCTCGGCGATCTCGATCCGGCCGCTGAACTCGGTGAACCGGCCGTGCACGCTGGAGATCCCCAGGTGCTGGGCGACCGCGGCCACCGTCGAGTGCATCGGGTCGATGGTCCATGCGCCGGGCGGCGGCAGCTCGGCCCCGCCCTGCCGGGCCAGTACGACGCTGCCCACGTCCATCCGGCCGCTCGCCGTCACGATCGCGCTGGAGGCGACCGGGGCGTAGCCGACGGCCGTCACGATGACCGTGTACGGGCCCGCGGGCAGCGGCTGCTCGCTGCGGATGGCGCCTTCCTCGTCCGCCGCCGCGCGCAGCACCTGCGCGCCTGTCATGTCGGTGACGGTCAGTACGGCGTGCTGGACCGCCCAGCCGTCGCGTGTGCGGATCTGCGCCCTTGCGCCCGCAGCTCCCGCGCCCGTCGAAGTCATTGCCTCTCCCGTTTCTTGCCTGGTGGGGGTGCCCCCCTGGTCGAGCGGAGCCGAGAGTTTGGGGGAATGTCGGGTCCGGCGGCGGCGTGCAGGCCGTCCCCTGCCTGTGCGCAGCGCCGCCGCCGGAGCCCTGGGGTCCGGGCCGGGGCGCGTCTCCGCTCAACGCGCGCCCCGGCCCGGGGCTTTGCATCAGAGGCGGNCCCGGGGCTTTGCATCAGAGGCGGCGCCCGATCAATGCGCAACCGACCACGGCCCCTGCCTCGCTCATTCCGTCGTACCCGCACCGGGGTGTGTGAGCTCGACGTCGTAGCCGTCGACCCCGCGTGCGTCGACCGCAAGGCCGGTGGCGACCGGCGGGTAGCCGCTCGCGATGACCGTGTAGTCGCCGGCGTCCAGGTCGGTGAAGGCGTACGCGCCGTCGTCCCCGGTCGTCGAGGTGGCCACGACATTGCCCGCCGCGTCCACCAGCGTCACCCGCGCGTCGGGCAGCGGTCGGCGCTCCGCACCCGCCCGCACGATGCCCTGCACCCGCGCGCCGGACAGCAGCTCGACCTCGATCCGGGTCGTGCCCTGGCCGCCGACCTCGACCGGCAGTGCGGCCGGGCGGTAGTTCGCGGCGTTCACGGCGACGGTGAAGGTCCCGGGCGCCAGCTCGTCGAAGGCGAAGTAGCCCTCGGGGCCGGACTTTCCGGTGGCCAGCACCTCACCGCGGACGTCGGTGACGACGACCATCGCACCGTCGAGGGGCTCGCCGGTGACCGCGCTGCGGACCTGGCCGCCGAGGCCGCTGGTGCCGCTGAGCTGGATGTCGTAGCTGTACGGCTGGTCGCCGACGACGACCGTGGACGCCTGGGGCTGGTGCCCGTCGGCGGCCGCGATCAGCACGTACGAGCCGGCGCCGGGGGCGTTCAGTACATACGAGCCGTTGGCGTGGGCGACCGCGCGGCCCAGCTGACGGCCGCTGAGCGAGATCAGCGTGACCGCGGAGCGCGGGACGGGGTTGCCCTCGCCGTTGCGGACGAAGCCGTGGATCGCGGAGCCGGTCGGGGTGGCATCCCCGCCACCGGCGGACGCGTACGCCGCCAGCGGCTGGGCGGCCGTCGCGGCGGCCGGCTGTGCCCAGGCGGGGGTGTGCGCGGTGTCGTCGGAGTGGTCCGGTGCCGACACGGCGCCCACCAGGGCGGGCTCCCGCTCCTCGACCGGCGACGCGGCGACCTGGGCGGGGACGGCCGATGCCGACGGGTTGGCCGACGTCGACGCCGCGCCCTCCGCGCTCTGGGCCATTCCGCCACGCGTCTTCAACGCGACCTCCTTGATGAACAGGGTGAAGAGGAAGGCGAGCAGCGCGCAGGGCGCCGCGTACAGGAACACATCGCCGACACCGTGGCCGTAGGCGCTCTCCATGACGGTGCGCAGCGGCGCCGGGAGGGAGTCCAGGTCCGGGATGCCGCCGCCGCTGTTGCCGGCGCCGTGGGCGGCTGCCTTGGCGGCCTTGGGGCCGAGGTCGGCCAGACCGTCCTTGACGTAGTGGGTGACGCGGTTGGCGAGCACCGCACCGAGGGCCGAGACGCCCACCGCACCACCGAGGGAGCGGAAGAAGGTCACGACGGACGAGGCGGAGCCGAGGTCCTCGGGAGCCACCTGGTTCTGCGTGGCGAGCACCAGGTTCTGCATCATCATGCCGATGCCCAGACCCATCAGGGCCATGAAGATCGCGATGTGCCAGTACTCGGTGTCGTAGCGGATGGTGCCCAGCAGGCCGAGGCCCGCGGTCACCAGCACACCACCGGCGACCAGCCAGGCCTTCCAGCGGCCGGTCTTGGTGATGATCTGGCCCGAGACGGTCGAGGAGATGAACAGGCCACCGATCATCGGGATCGTCATGACACCGGACATCGTCGGCGACTTGTCGCGCGCCAGCTGGAAGTACTGGCTGAAGAAGACGGTGCCGGAGAACATCGCGATACCGACGAACAGCGAGGCCAGCGAGGCCAGGGTGATCGTCTTGTTGCGGAACAGCCGCAACGGGATGATCGGCTCCTTGGCCCTGGACTCGACGAAGATGAAGATCGCGCCGAGTACGACCGCGCCGCCGACCATCGCGGCGGTCTGCCACGACATCCAGTCGTACTTGTCGCCGGCCAGCGTCACCCACACCAGCAGCAGCGAGACCGCCGCGCTGATGAAGAAGGCGCCCGTCCAGTCGACCTTGACGCCCTCGCGCTTGACGACGGGCAGCTTCAGGGTCTTCTGGAGCACGATCAGCGCGATGATGGCGAACGGCACGCCGACGTAGAAGCACCAGCGCCAGCCGAGCCAGCTGGTGTCGGTGATGACGCCACCGAGCAGCGGGCCGCCGACGGTGGCGACGGCGAAGGTGGCGCCGAGGTAGCCGCTGTAACGACCGCGCTCGCGCGGCGAGATCATCGCGGCCATCACGATCTGGGCCAGGGCGGACAGACCGCCCACGCCTATGCCCTGCACCACGCGGCAGGCGATCAGCATGCCGGTGTTCTGCGAGAGCCCGGCGACGACCGAGCCCGCGACGTAGATGATCAGCGCGAACTGGACCAGCAGCTTCTTGCTGAACAGGTCGGAGAGCTTGCCCCACAGCGGGGTGGTCGCGGTCATCGCCAGCAGCGAGGCGGTGACGACCCAGGTGTAGGCGCTCTGTCCGCCGTCGAGGTCATGAATGATCTCGGGCAGCGCGTTGGACACGATCGTCGACGACAAGATGGCGACGAACATGCCGAGCAGCAGCCCGGAGAGCGCCTCCATGATCTGACGGTGCGTCATGGGGGCCCCGTCGGAGGCGTGGTGACCGCCTCCATGCTTGGCGTGGCCGCCCCGCACACCGGCTGGTGTGGTCGTAGCCATGTAGTTCCTTTTCATCCTGCGGGTGTACGGGTGGTGGAGTCGTGATGCGCCCGGGTGCGGCAGTCGCCGAAGCTCGTACGGAGCCTGGCGAGCAGTTCGATGAGGTGCCCGACGTCGGTGTCGGTCCAGTCGTCCAAGTACCGGGCGAGCGTGGCGGTGTAGCGCGCGGCGAGCTCCTCCAGGAGCTCCTGCCCGCTCGGGGTCAGGCGCAGCAGCCGCGACCGCTTGTCCGCCGGATCGGGCTTCCGCTCGATCCAGCCGCGCTCGGCGACATGCGCGACATGCCGGCTGGTCACCGACATGTCGATCGCGAGCAGCTCGGCGAGCTGGCTCATCCGCATCTCACCGTGCCGGTCGAGAAGGGTGAGCACTCCGGCGGACGCGGGTGGGCAGTCCTGGGGCAGGATCCGGCCCATCTCGCGCTTGACGGCGCCGATGGCGCTGAGTTGCCTGGCCAGCTCCTCGTACTGACTGTGAGCGGCCACAGGCTCCTCCACACATCAATCGCACATCTCATGCCCTGCATCTTTTGTTGCTTGGGGCAACCATAGGCAATGTTGGTTGCTGAAGGCAAACGATTTGGCGGGGGCAGGGGTAAAGGGGGCGAAAAGTCTGGACCGGGGGTTGGTCAATGGGGCCGATGGGCCGTGTAAAGGTGCAGGTCGGAGCCGGGACGGCAGGCCGGGTCGATACCGGTCGGTAGCGGGATACCCCAGACGGCCTGCCCGCGCCCTCGTCCACGCCCCAGGTGCCCGGTCCCCTCTTCGTAGGCGCTTCGCACGCGCCCCAGGGGTGCCCTGCCGTCCCCGGTTCGCTAGGGTCCTTCCCCATGGCGACCAACCCGCAGAACCAGGCCGGCGGCAACTACGACCCGGCGGGCAGCACGCAGATGTTCCGTGCCTTCGTGGACGAGGGCGGCACCCCGCAGGCCGGCAGCCGTCGCGCACCGGCGCCGCAGCAGTCGGCCGGCCCCCGTGTGGGCGTCATCGTCGGCGTGATCGTCGCGATTCTGGTCGTCGCGGGCGCGGCCTGGCTGGCGCTGTCGTAACGAGTCGTTCTGCACCGTCTTTACGTGTCAGGGGCCCGGCATGGCCATGCCGGGCCCCTGACTGTTCGTTCGCCCGCTACGTCACGCGGCCGCTCCTGCTCTCGGCGACCCGCAGGGCGTCCCGCGGCGCTTCACGCGGCGCTTCACACAGCCTGTGGACACAGAAGCGGAGTTCGCCGGCGGTCGCCGCGGTGCCGGCCTGGGTGAGCCGCTTTTCGGGCAGCCGATCCGTCAGCGACACCGGCGGGCGTTGAGCCGGGCGGCCTGGCGCGTCAGGTGGTCGCGCTCGGCGAGGTTGGGCGCCTTCTGGGCCGCCTCGGCGTACAGCCGTGCCGCCGTCGCCAGGTCGCCGTCGCGCTCGTGGAGGTACGCCGCCACCGCGGTGTGGCGGGGCAGTGAGGCGTCCAGTGCCGCGAGCGCCGCCAGGCCGGCGCGCGGTCCGTCGGCCTCGCCGACGGCCACCGCGCGGTTGAGCCGGACGACCGGGCTGTCGGTCAGGCGCGCGAGCTCGTCGTACCACTCGACGATCTGCACCCAGTCGGTCTCCTCGGCGGTGGGCGCGTCGGCGTGGAGTGCCGCGATGGCGGCCTGCGCCTGGAACTCGCCCAGCCGGTCGCGGGCGAGGGCCGCCTGCAGGATCTCGACGCCCTCGGCGATCGACTCGGTGTCCCACCGGCCGCGGTCCTGCTCGGCGAGCGGCACCAGGCTGCCGTCGGGCGCGGTCCGGGCGGCGCGCCGGGCGTGGTGGAGCAGCATGAGGGCGAGCAGCCCCGCCACCTCGGGGTGGTCGACCTGAGCCGCGAGCTGCCGGGTGAGCCGGATGGCCTCGGCGGCGAGGTCGACGTCGCCGGAGTAGCCCTCGTTGAAGACCAAGTAGAGGACGCGCAGCACGGTGGCGACGTCGCCGGGCTGGTCGAACCTTCCCCGAGCTCTCGGCTTCTCCCCCAGCCTTCGGCCGGGAGGTGCCCCCAGAGCAGGGGATACCCCAACGCCGGAGACGGTGCGCTTGGCCCGGCTGATGCGCTGCGCCATGGTCGCCTCGGGCACCAGGTAGGCCCGGGCGATCTGGCGGGTGGTCAGCCCGCCGACGGCGCGCAGCGTGAGCGCGACCGCGGACGACGGCGTCAGCGACGGGTGGGCGCACAGGAAGTAGAGCTGGAGCGTGTCGTCCACCGCGGGCGCGGGCCCGGGCGCCGGCTCCTCGTCGAGGCGGTCCTCACGCCGGCGGCGGGCGGTGTCCGCCCGGGTCGCGTCGAGGAACTTGCGCCAGGCCACGGCGATCAGCCAGCCCTTCGCATCCCGCGGCGGGTCGGCCGGCCAGACGCGGACCGCCTCGACCAGCGCGTCCTGCACGGCGTCCTCGGCCGCAGCGAAGTCGGCTCCGCGGCGGACGAGGACGGTGAGCACGCTCGGTGTGAGGCTCCTGAGCAGAACCTCGTCCATCAATGGAAGGTGCACTCCGTGATGGTGGGCGACGCGGTCAGGAACGGGCGCAGCTCCAGCCACTCGTGGATCGGCTTGCCGCCCGCGCCGGGGGCGGCCGACAGCTCCCCGGCCAGCTCGACGGCGCGCTCGTGGCTGTCGACGTCGATGATCATCCAGCCGGCGATGAGGTCCTTGGTCTCGGCGAACGGTCCGTCGGTGACCGGCGGGCGCCCCTCGCCGTCGTACCGGACCCAGCTCCCCTCGGGGGCGAGCGCCTGACCGTCGACGAACTCGCCGGTCTTCTCGAGCCGGGCGGCGAAGTCGTTCATGTACTGCACGTGGGCCGAGATCTCCTCCGGCGTCCACCGGTCCATCGGCACGTCGTTGACCGCAGCCGGGGCTCCGCGGTAGTGCTTGAGCAGCAAGTACTTGGCCATGATGGTTCTCCTCGGTGCTGGTGCGACCCATTGTGGTCGCGTTCATTGCAGGGACGGAGCCAGCCACGGGTTCTCGACATCGCGGTCCGATTCTTTTTGGCTTTCGTGGATGAGCCCGGGTGCGCCGTCTCGCGGTGTCCGGGTCCACGGCGTGGCGCGAGGGCGATCTGGCGCTGCCCCGAACCCTCGTGTCGTCGAGGAACCTGGACCGAGGAGCACGCCTTCGCGCCGCCGCGGACCAAGCTCAACGCGGACGACCCGACCCAGGCTGATTCTTCTGACGCCCCTAGATGAGTGAGTCCGATGTCTGTGCTGGCCGCGACCATGGTGAAGGGCGCCCGTTGGCTCGTGTGTGACTACCAGCC
>NZ_QUAC01000187.1 GCF_003389455.1 Streptomyces inhibens
GGCAGGTGTGGACGGTGTCGGGGGTGAGGATGCCGTCGGGGGTGGGGAGGGTGAGGGGTGCGGGGAGGCCGAGGAGCCAGGCGGAGCGGTGGATGGAGTGGTGGGCGTTGGCGCCGCAGATGATCTGGAGGGGGCGGGTGGGCCGGTGGGGGTCGGTGGCGGAGCCGTGGGGGGCGGCTTCGCGGGCGAGGAGGAGGGCGAGCTGGTTGGATTCGGTGCCGCCGGTGGTGATCAGGGCGTCGGGCCGGACGGCCCGGGGATAGACGAGGGCGGCGAGTGCGTGGCCGGCCAGGGTCTCCAGTGCGGAGGCGGCGGGGGCCTGGTCCCAGGAGTCCATCGAGGGGTTGAGGGCGCTCGCGGCGAGGTCCGCGGCGGTGGCGAGGGCCAGTGGCGGGCAGTGCAGGTGGGCGGCGCAGTGGGGGTCGGCGGGGTCGGCGGCGCCGGCTGCGAGGGTGTGGACGAGGGTGCGCAGGGCGGCGTGCGGGCCGGTGCCGTGCTCGGGGAGCAGGGGGTGGCAGGCGTCGCGTACGGCGCGGGCGACGGTGTCGGGTCCGCCTGGTGGCAGGGGGCCGGCGCGGTCCTCGGCGCCGGTGGTGAGGGCGTCGAGGACGGTGTCGAGGAGGGGGCGGAGTGCGCGGGGGCCGTTGGTGCCGCCTGCGAGGGCGGTGCCGGCAGGGGGCACAGACATCAATGTGCTCTTCTGTCAGGGGAGTTGGGGCCTTTGTCCCTTACGGACGAATCTTAGGCGGCCCTAAGTTACTTTCCCTGTACGGTGCGTATCCACTGGTCGTGGTCGTACCACCCGTAAGTGGTACGGGTGTACCGCAGGTGTTCGGGTGCCGCCGGCTGCCGGTCCGGCGGCACCCGTTGTGCCGGGTCCGGCGCTACGCGCCGTCGGCCGCCGCGCGTATCGCGACCGCCCGCCGCAGATCGTCGAGCTGGTCGATGAGCTTGCGGCGCAGGGCGGGGGTGGGGTCGCCGTCGGTGAGGCAGGTTTCGCCGAGGCGGAGGGTGTCGTCCTCGACGAAGGTGGCGGGGAAGGCATAGCGGCCGGCGGCTTCGGCGAGGGCGGGGCCGCGGGCGGCGGCGAGGGCCGGGGCGTCGGTGAAGTAGCGGCTGACGTAGGGGCGGAGCAGATCGTGCTGTTCGGGTGACCAGAAGCCGGTGGCGGTGGCGGTGAAGAGGTAGTTGGACAGCGCCGCGGTGTCGTCGGTGGTGAACAGGGCGTCCCAGGCGGCCTGTTTGGCGGCCGGGTCGGGGAGGGCCGCGTGGCAGCGGGCGGCGCCTTCGCGGCCGGTGGCGCTGGGGTCGCGGGCGAGTTCGGCGTCGATGGCTTCGGGGGTGGCGGCGCCGAGGGTGGCGAGCCGGCCGAGGATGCGCCAGCGCAGTTCGGGGTCGAGGTGGGGGCCGCCGGGGACGCTGCCGTCGTCGAGCCAGTCCTGGAGGCCTTCGGGGGTGGTGGCGCTGTCGATGAAGGCGCGTACGGCGGTGAGCCGGAGTCCTGCCGTGGTGCCGTGTTCGGGGCCTTCGGTGCGGCGCAGGATGTCGCGGCTGAGGGCGGTGAGGGTGGCCAGGGCGGTGTGGCGGTCGATGGGGGTACCTCCCTGCTCGACCGGAGTCGAGAGCTTGGGGGAAGGGAGGTAGCGGTCGGCGATCTGGGTGCGGGCGAAGGCGAGGACGCCCTGGACGATGGCGAGGTCGGTTTCGTACGGGAGGTGGGCGCGGGCGGCGTCGAGGTAGGCGGTGGGTGCGAGCTCGCCGTCGCGGACCATGTCGCGGGCGGCGTTCCATACGACGGCGCGGGTGAGCGGGTCGGGGAGGCCGGACAGTGCGGCGAGGGCGGTGTCCCAGGAGGCCGTATCGAGGCGGACCTTGGCGTAGGTGAGGTCCTGGTCGTTGAGGAGGAGCAGGGCGGGGCGGGGGCCGGCGGAGCTGAGGGCGCAGTCGCCGGTGGCCGGGATATCGGTGGTGAGGCGGTCTCGCAGTACCAGGCGTTTCGGGTCGTCCGGGGCGTGGTCGTAGAGGCCGACGGCGATGCGGTGCGGGCGGCTGCCGTCGGTCCTGTCCGGCGCTGCGGCGTGGTCGGCCTTCTCCGCGAAGAGCGGGGGGCTGCCTTGGTGGTGGATGTTCACGTGCCAGTGGGCGCCGTCGTGGGTGACTTCGGGCGTGAGGGTGTCGACCCCGGTCGTCCGCAGCCAGCGCTCGGCCCAGGCGTGGACGTCGCGGTCGGTGGCGCGGGCGAGGGAGTCGATGAAGTCGGCGAGGGTGGCGTTGCCGAAGCGGTGCCGGGCGAAGTGGTCGTTGATGCCGGCGAGGAAGTCCTTCTCGCCCATCCAGGCGACGAGTTGGCGCAGTGCGGAGGCGCCCTTGGCGTAGGAGATGCCGTCGAAGTTGAGGAGGGCGGAGGCGGTGTCGGGGACGTCTTCGGGGGTGGGGGCGACGGGGTGGGTGGAGGGGCGCTGGTCGGCGTCGTAGCCCCAGCCCTTGCGGGCGATGGCGAAGTCGGTCCAGGTCTCGGTGAAGCGGGTGGCTTCGGCGAGGACCTGGTAGCCCATGTATTCGGCGAAGGACTCGTTCAGCCAGATGTCGTCCCACCACTTCAGGGTGACCAGGTCGCCGAACCACATATGGGCCATTTCGTGGGAGATGACCATGCCGCGGGTCTGGCGTTCGGTGTCCGTGACGGCGGAGCGGTAGATGAATTCGTCGCGGAAGGTGACCAGGCCGGGGTTTTCCATGGCGCCGGCGTTGAATTCGGGGACGAATGCCTGGTCGTAGGAGTCGAAGGGGTAGGGCTCCTCGAAGAGTTGGTGGTAGCGGTCGAAGCAGCGGCGGGTGATGTCGAGGATTTCCTCGGCGTCGGTGTCGAGGTGCGGGGCCAGGGAGCGGCGGCAGTGGATGCCGAAGGGCAGTCCGGCGTGTTCGGTGCGTACGGAGTGCCAGGGGCCGGCGGCGACGGCGACGAGGTAGGTGGAGATCAGGGGGGTGGGGGCGAGGGTCCAGTGGCCGGGGTCGCCTTGGGTGGCGATGCCGTTGCCGAGGACGGTCCAGGTGGTGGGGGCGGTGACGGTGAGGGCGAAGACGGCCTTGAGGTCGGGCTGGTCGAAGGCGGCGAAGACGCGCTGGACGTCCTCCATGAACAGCTGGGTGTAGACGTAGCTCTCGCCGTCGGCGGGGTCGGTGAAGCGGTGCATGCCTTCGCCGGTGCGGGAGTAGCGCATGGTGGCGTGGAGGCGCAGTTCGTGGTCGCCGGGGGTGAGGCCGGTGAGCGGGAGGCGGTTGCCGTCGAGGGCCGCGGGGTCCAGGGGGCGGCCGTCGAGGGTGGCGGAGTGCAGCTCGACGGGCTTGAGCTCGACGAAGGTGTCGCCGTCGGCTCGTGCGGTGAAGTGGATGACCGTACGGGAGGCGAAGCTGTCCTCACCCTGGGTGAGGTCGAGTTCGATGTCGTAGCGGTGGACGTCGATGAGTCGGGCTCGGGTCTGCGCCTCGTCGCGCTGCAGTTCGGGCATGGGTGTCATGCTGCCGTACGGTCGGTGGCCTGTGCACGGGGGTTTGACCTCCGAGGAGCCGCCGGACGCCGCCGCCGGACGCTCGTCGTCGGCGCCCTCAATCGCGTGGGCGTGGTTCTCGGGCCACTGGTGGTCGGCGCGGTCTACGCCGGGAGCACCGGGCTGACCGGGGTCTTCGCGATGCTGGGCGTGGTGGCGTTGCTCGGGGCGTTGGTGGCCGCCACGTTCTGCGAGGAGACGGCGGGGCGGTGGTTGGAGGAGGTTTCGCCCTGAGGTGGGGTGGTTTGTGTGTGCCGCCTGGGTCGGTGGGGGCTGGCGCTTCGCGGGGTCCGCTGGGTGCCGCGGGGGCCGGAGGGGCCGCACCGGCACCCGTCCTCGGCGCGGGCGTCTCGGGTCCCAGATATCGGCGCCCCGGCGTTTGCTCCTGGTCCTGCGGGCGGGTCCCGGTACGTCCCCTCCGGCCTACGTGTTGTCCCGTCTGCAGCCCGGCGGCACCACCCGTCACAGAACACAGACCACAAGCCCCTGCGCCGACACGTACGGCGAGACCCGAGCCGTGTCAGTTCGTAACGGCCATCGGTACGGCGGGACGGACGCCCACGCGCGGAGGCCGGAGGGGATGCCCGGTGACCCGCCCGCAGGACCTGGAGCAAACGCCGGGGCAATCAATCCCACGTAGCCGCGACGCCCGCGCCGAGGACGGGTTACCGGGTGTCCCCTCCGGCCCCCCACCCACCAAGCGACAGCGAACCCGGCCCAGCCACAAACAAGCCACAGCGAACCCACCCCCAGCCACAACCACCCCTCACCCACCCCACCCGCTAACCAACGGCGGATCATCCNGCCACAGCGAACCCACCCCCAGCCACAACCACCCCTCACCCACCCCACCCGCTAACCAACGGCGGATCATCCGGGTCCGGGATTTGTGTCGACCAGCCGCCGGGAACGTTGCGGACCTGGCGGTCGCGGAAGCGGACCGGGGCGGTGCCGACGCGTCGGGTGAAGAGGCGGCTGAAGTAGGCCGGGTCGTCGTAGCCGACCCGGCGGGCCACCGCCGCGACCGGGAGTTCGGTGCCTACCAGGAGCTCCTTGGCCCGGCCCAGTCGGATCCCCAGCAGATAGTCCTTGGGGCTGCAGCCCGCCCCACGCCGTACCGCGGTACGCAGTTCCGCGGGCGTCATACCGTGCCGGGCCGCATGCTCGGCGACCGACAGCGGCAGGAACGCGTCCCGGGCCAGGGCCTGGAGGACGGGGTCGCCGTCGGCGTCGGTGTCGGCACGGGCGCGGCGCAGTGCGACGAGGAGTTCGTGGACCGCGGCGGAGGTCTCCACCTCCAGGAGGGGGTTGCCGCGCCGGGCGGCCCGCGCGATCCGCCCTACGGCCGCCCGCGCCGGCCCGGTGTCGGCGAGCGGTACCAGCGGGCGGTCCGGCTCGATGTAGCCCAGTTCGGTGTACGTGGCGGCGGCCGGCCCCGTGAAGTCGACGAAGCTCTCGTCCCAGCCGGTCTCCGGATCGGCCCCGTAGTGGTGCGGCACGCCCGGCACGATCCACAGCAGGGCGGGCGCGGTCACCGTCCGGCGCCGCCCGTCGGGGGCGGTGAACCAGCCGCGGCCTGCGCTGATGACGATGGCGACATGGTGGTCGAGGGTGCGCGGGCCGACCGTGGGCAGTGCGCCGTGCTGCAGTCCGACGCCCAGGCACACCAGGCCGAGCCGGTGGTGGGCCGGGCTCGGAGTGAAGTACCGCATCCAGGTGTGGTACACGCCCGGGCCTCCCGTCGCTCCGTGCCGCTCCGTCCGCTCCGTCCAAACAACGCCGATCTTTGTCCATGGACCGTCACACCGCCAGAGGGCGAGGGTGATCGATGACCATGAGCGCCCGGCCGGTGGCGCACAGAAGACGAGCGAGGGCGGGAATCGTGGCGCAGTTCGTGGTGGGCGAGCGGGACTTCGCTCTGGACGGGCGGCCGTTGCGGCTGCTGTCCGGGGCGTTGCACTACTTCCGGGTGCACGAGGCGCAGTGGGGCCACCGGCTGGCGATGCTCCGCGCGATGGGCCTGAACTGCGTGGAGACGTATGTGCCGTGGAATCTGCACGAGCCGCGGCCCGGCGAGTTCAAGGATCCGGAGCAGCTGGGGCGATTTTTGGACGCGGTGCAGGCGGCGGGGCTGTGGGCGATCGTCCGCCCGGGGCCGTACATCTGCGCGGAGTGGGAGAACGGCGGGCTGCCGGAGTGGCTGACGGGGCCGCTGGGCCGGCGGGTGCGGACGTGGGACGCGGTGTATCTGCGGGCCGTGGACGCGTGGTTCGAGCGGCTGCTGCCGCAGGTCGTGGCGCGGCAGTGCACAGCGGCAGCAGGGCCCGGCGGCCCGGGCGGCGGGCCGGTGATCATGGTGCAGGCGGAGAACGAATACGGCTCGTACGGCAGCGATGCGCGGTATCTGGCGTGGATCGTGGAGCGACTGCGTGAGCGGGGGATCCGGGTGCCGCTGTGCACCTCGGACGGGCCGGAGGACCACATGCTGAGCGGTGGTTCGATTCCGGGGGTGCTGGCCACCGCCAACTTCGGGTCGGGGGCCCGGGAGGCGTTCGCGACGTTGCGCCGTCATCAGGCGGACGGTCCGCTGATGTGTATGGAGTTCTGGTGCGGATGGTTCGCGCACTGGGGGCAGGCGCAGGCGCCGCGGGCTCCGGAGGACGCGGCGGCGGCGCTGCGGGAGATTCTGGAGTGCGGTGCGTCGGTGAACATCTATATGGCGCACGGCGGCACCAGTTTCGGTGGCCGGGCGGGGGCCAATCGCGCGGGTGAGCTGCAGGACGAGGCGCTGCGGGCGACGGTCACCTCGTACGACTACGGGGCGCCGGTCGATGAACGCGGGCGTCCGACGGAGAAGTTCTGGCGGTTCAGGGAGGTGCTCGCCGAGTGGGCGGACGGGCCGCTGCCCGAGGTGCCGGAGCCGCCGCGGGTGCTGTCGGCGCCGGTGCGTGCGGTGGTCGGGGAGTGGGCGCCGGCCGGGGAGGTGATGGCGGCGCTGGGCGGTGCGGAGGTCGAGGGGGGCGGTCCGGCGACGTTCGAGGAGCTGGGTGTGGACCGGGGGGTGGTCCGCTACCGGGTGGAGGTGCCGGGGCCGCGGGGCCGGTATCCGCTGCGGGTGCGCGGGCTGCGGGACCGGGCGGTGGTGTGGGTGGACGGGGTGCGTACGGCCGTGGTGGACACCGAGGACGCGGTGATCGGGGAGGTGGCGGGGCCGGCGTCGGTGGAGTTGTGGGTGGAGTCGCTGGGGCGGGTCAACTACGGGCCGCGGCTCGCCGAGTCCAAGGGGATCGTGGGCGGGCTGCTGCATGAGCGGCAGTTTCTGCACGGCGTACGGTCGCGGGGGCTGCGGCTGGACGCGATGGAGGATGCCGAGGCGGTGGCGAAGGTGGCGTTCCGGGCGGCTGCGGGAGCGGAAGGAGCCGCGGGGCTGTACCGGGGGACGCTGACGGTGGCCGGGCGGCCCGGTGATGCCGATCTTGCGTTGCCGGGCTGGACGCGTGGTTTTGTCTGGATCAACGGGTTCTGTCTGGGGCGCTATTGGGCCGTGGGGCCGCAGCGCACCCTGTATGTGCCCGGTCCGGTGCTGCGTGAGGGGGACAACGAGCTGCTGGTGTGGGAGTTGGAGGGCGCCCCGGCCCTGGTGGGGGAAGGGGCGGGGGCGCCCGGTCTGTATCCCTGCGCGGCGGTGCGCTGAGGGATCCGTGGGGGCGGGCCGGCCCGCCCCCACGGCGCGTCACACCTCGCGCACCTCGAAGGTGTCGAGGACGAACTCCGCCGTCCCGTCGTCGCCCACCTTGCGCAGTCCGACCCATGCCTCGCCGCGGTCCGGTGCGGTGAACTCGTAGGCCCAGGTGGTGGGTTGGGTGGCGACCGGGAGGGGGCTGCGGGTCAGTTCGCGGGCGGTGGGGTCGTCGACCGCGGTGATCCAGGCGTACTGGCCGGCCTTCTCGTTCTCGTAGCGGAAGGTGATCCGGTAGCGGTGGCCGGGGGTGAAGCGGACGGTGTGCGGGACCGTCCGGTAGACCAGACCGGTGTTCTCGCCGCGCGATTTGAGCGACTGGCCGCCGTCGATGACATCGTCGATCGCCTTGCCGTTCCAGCCGCGCTGGGTGAACGGGGCGTGCCGCTGGGCGATATGGGTGCGGGGGTCGGTGATATCGCCCGCGTCGCCCTTGACGAAGACGCCCCAGCCCTGGGGCACGTTCTCGAAGTCCTCGTAGGCCAGTGCGCCCTTCTTGGCGGTGGGCTCGGCGGGCACGACGCGGACGTTGTCGAACCGCACGCAGGCCCGGCCCGCCGCCGCGGTCAGGGCGAGGGCGACCGGGCCGCCGCCCTGGGGGACGGTGAAGTGGGTGAACAGCCGCTGGAAGCGGGTGCGGGATTTGCGGTCGGCGGCGACGTAGTTGCCGGCGGTGGAGGTGTCGGTCCAGTTGGCGGCGGTGACGCCGTCGGCGGTACGGATCTCCAGGGCGGCCCGCCGCCGCTCGCCGGCCTTGGCGCCGACCTCGATCTGCACGGAGGCGGCGTAGGTGCCGGGGGTGAGCCGGGTGAGTTTCTGGGCGACGGTGGCGGCGCCGCCCGCGCCGATGACCAGCTCGTAGTCGCCGAGTTCGGAGAGCTTGACGGCGGCCGGGCCGGTGACCTGCCAGCCGTCCAGGGTGCCGGAGTGGAAGCCGGGGTCGGTCAGGGGCGTGCCCTCGCCCCAGCCGGGTCCGCCCTGGGCGGGGGCCTTGCGCCGGTGGACGACGTAGGCCACGCCGGCCCGGGCGGTGAGGGTGATCTTGCCGCCGCTGACCGGGACCCGGGTTTCCTGGGTACGGCCCTGGTCGGTGAGCCGGTAGGCGTAGACCGTGGTGGCGTCCGACCAGCCGCGGGGCAGTGTCCAACTGGTGGTGCCGCCACGGGGGTTGTAGTGGTAGAGCTTGTCGGGGTCGGTGGCCCGGCGGGGCTCCCAGGGGAGCAGATAGGTGCCGCCGTCGTAGACCGGGCGCCCATCGGTGGTGATCTTGCGGGTGCCGCCTGCGTCGCTGACGGAGGTCTTGGTGGGGCCCTCGAAGGTGATCTCGTGCGCGCCCCAGGTCTTGATCGGGTACGCCTGGAGGTATTTGGCGGGCAGGGCGTCGGTCCAGATGATCGTGTGGAAGGCGTGCCAGTCGGTCTTGCCGACCCAGCCCTCGAAGTTGCCCATCCGGCCGCTGCCCAGCAGCGTGGGCCACTTGTCGGCGAAGACGTCCTTGTGGTGGTTGCGGACGAAGCGGATCAGCCGGGAGTTGATGCCGCGGGAGGTGTCGGGGCCGTAGTCGGTCTCATTGGCCCAGTGCGACCAGAGGGCGGAGCGCTCCAGCCCGTGGCCCCATTCGGTGGTGACCTGCCAACCCTGGTCGCGCAGATGGCGCTGCAGCCGGTCGGAGTTCCAGCCGGACTCGCGGAAGACGTCGATGTAGAGGGTGGTCAGGGCCGGGTCGGTCTCCTTGCGCAGTTGGGCGAAGCGCCGGGCGATGTCGCCGGAGACCAGGTCGCGGCGGGGGTCGATGCGGTAGGACTGGTCGAGCCAGTCCCATTGCTTGTCGTCCTTGTCGACGAGCCGCTCGGAGAAGGCGTGGGCGACGGGGTAGGACTCGGTGGCGTTGACATGCACCGCGAAGTCGCTGTTCCACTTCTTGCCGGCGCGTACGAGGGCGTTGAGGTCGGCGAGTCCGCCGGCCCGCCCGTTGTAGTTGCCGCCGTAGTCGGGGTGCGCGGAGTCATGGCCCTCGGACTGGTAGCCCTTGAGAAGGGTGAACTGCCGCAGCCCGTCGGTGGCCAGCGCGATCCGCTTGACGTTGTCGAGGGTGGCGAGGAACGGGTTGGTGGCCTGGCTGGCGAAGTTGAACGGGATGTGCGGGACGACCCGCAGATGCTGTTCGTCGGCGCCCAGCGGCACCACCATGATGTCGCGCAGCGCGATCGCGGCGTCCTGCCAGTCGACGGTGCCGTCGCCGTTGCGGTCGCGGGTGACGATGACGGTCGCGTACGGCAGCGGATCGGTGGCGTCCACCGGCTGCCCGGCGGCCCGGTACGTCCACTGCCCGCAGACCAGCTGTGCCTTGACGAAGCCGTCGCCCTTGACGGTCTGCCGCCACAGCCGGCCGTTCTCCCAGGTGGTGGCGCCGGAGGGCTTGTCGTGGACGGTGTTGGTCTCGACGGCGGCGGCCAGCCGGTCGGTGGCGACGACGGCGTAGGCGCATCCGGTGGGTGCGGCCTCGGCGGGCGTGTCGGCGGTGACCTGCACCAGGGTGTCGCCGCTCTTGGCCTTGTCGAGTTCGATCCGGGCGGCCAGCAGCGCGGCGCCGGGCTGGTCGCTGCGGACGCTGAGCAGCGCGAGGCCGGGGATGTCCAGGGTGCCGATGCGCAGCGACGGGGTGTCGGTGATGCCGGTGACCCGCCAGGTGACCTGCCAGTTCCGGACGGCGATCTCGACGGTGAGCTCGGTGCCGCCGTCGAAGCGGAGGGTGTAGGTGGCACGGTCGGCGCGGGTGCAGTGGGTGACCTGCGGGGTGCGGGCGGTGCCGTCGATGAGGACCTGGGCGACCGGGGTCTCCTGGCCGTGCAGGACGGCGCCGGTGCCGCGGTCGGTGTAGGAGACGATGCGCGGGAAGGCGGTGTCGACGCGGACCTCCAGCGCATCGGACCGCAGTACCGCCTCGCCGGCGCGCGGTGCGGCCGCGGCGGGGTGTGCGCCGAGCGGGAGGGCGCCGGCGACCCCGGCGAGCGCGGTGGCGGTGACGACCTTTCTGCGGCTGGGCCCGCGCGGGGCGCCTGTCTGTTCGTTCACGCGCGCTGTCCTCCTTCGTACCTGCACTGCCTGTCGGCCGACAGCGTGCTGCCGGTGCGGGGCGTGCGCCTATGGACAAAGGAGGGGCAGGTGTTGGACAGATGTGGAGCCGGGAGCGGTACGGGTTCCGGTGCGGGCGGCCGGCGTCAGGCCGGGACCGCGCGCGAGGGGGCGCCCGCGTCCGACTCGCATTCGACGGGGCCGTGATGGCCGCCCAGCAGGACATAGGCGAGGGCGGCGGCGCAGGCGGCGAGGAGCAGGGCGGCGATGACCGTGACGCGGTGGTCGCAGTCGCGCGCCGGGGGCCGGGGGCGGGGCTCGGTGGACATGTCGTTCACGTTAGGGAGCCGCCAGGGGGTCCGCCCAGAGGCCGTACGGTCATCGCCGACGGCACAAGACCCGGTCGAGAAGGTGAGATTGGTCCCCGGCGGGGACGGACCAACGTCCGGGAGGCGGGGGTCCAAAGACCGGGACCAAAGACCGGGACCAAAGACCCGCACCAAGGTCCGGGGCCGAGGGCCCGGCAGAGGTCAGCGGCCGAGGGCCCGGCGGAGGTCAGCGGCCGAGGACCCGGCGGAGGTCAGCGGCCGAAGAACCCAAAGGGCCCGGGAAGCAACGGCTCCCCGGGCCCTTCGTGTACATGCGTGGTGCGATCAGCCGCCGAGTTCGCCCGCGGCCTTCTTGATGTTCGCAGCGAAGGCGCTCACCTCGCTGTAGACACCGGGCTTGCCGGGCCGTGCGCAGCCCTCGCCCCAGGAGACGATGCCGACCTGGAGCCACTGGCCGGCGTCGTCCTTGCGGAACATCGGGCCGCCGGAGTCGCCCTGGCAGGTGTCGATACCGCCGGTGTCCAGCTTGCCGGCGCAGATCTCGTCGCCGGGCGTCAGCTGGTCGCCGTAAGCCTTCTGGCAGGCGGCGTCGTCGACGAACGGCACGGTCGCCTTGAGGAGGTAGCGCTGCTGGTCGCCGCCTTCCTTGTCGGCGCCCCAGCCGGCGATGGTGAAGTCGCCGTTGTTGAGCTTGTCGTCCTCGGCGATCTTCAGGGTGGGCTGGTCTATCGGCTTGGCGAGCTTGATCAGCGCCCAGTCCTTGCCCTTGCCGTTGTAGCCGGGGGCCTGCAGGACCTTGGTGGAGTTGACCTTGACGGCGGCGGAGTCCTCCAGGTCGACCACGCCCGCGGTGGCGGTGATGGAGGTGTTGTCGCCGCTGCCGTCGACGCAGTGCGCCGCGGTGAGCACGATGTCCTTGGCGTACAGCGCGCCGCCACAGCCCATCGACAGCCGGACCATGAAGGGGAATTCACCCTGGTCGGCCTTGGTGCCGCCGACGACCTTGGTGTGGACGGAGCCGGACGGGTCCGGTGCGGGGGCGGCGGAGGCCGAGCCGGGCTGGAGGCTGAAGGCGGCCAGCGCGATCGCGCCTACGGCAGTGCTTCTTTTGAGGTACTTCCGGTAGCTGCGCAACGGGCTTCCTTTCGTGGGGGGTTGCACGTCGATGACGAGCCCATGCCAACACCGGAGCCGGACGTGGCCGTCGCAAATATGAGCGTGGAGGACGACAGCACGCCGTAAGGCGTCCGGACCCAGTGGGGGATGAGTCCGTAAAGCGCCCTGTGATTATGTGGAGTGGGCGATCAGAGTGACAAGGGTGCGCATCCGGCCAACTCCCTTACTACCCACGCCCCGTACGGCCCATACCGGACGTTCCCGGACACCCGTACAGTGGCCGGGTGACCACGGGTGGCAGCGAGATCAAGCACGGATATCCCCATATCGACACGGTGCGTTCGGCCGTCACGGCCCTGTTCAAACGCCTGTCGTACGACACCGTGAGCACCTTCTCCACCAGCGTGCTGCCGGTCGATGTGGCCTTCGACGACACCGAGGACCTGCATCTGGGCGCCCAGCGGATCGCCCGCGCCCTGGTCCGGCAGCTGCATCTGCCGGACGCGCGGATGGTGGTCACCTTCCGCGAGATGGAACATGCGGCGAACGTCGAACTCACCGCGGGTCCCGAGTACTTCATCGATCTCAACGACCGCTTCAGGAAGCACCGCAAGGACATCGGCGCCGCGCTGGCCCATGAGGTGATGCATGTCTATCTGCACCGTCTGGATCTGTCGTTCCCCGGCACCCGCGACAACGAGATCCTCACCGACACCGCCACCACCTATCTCGGCGCGGGCTGGCTGCTGCTGGACGCCTATCGCGAGCACGGCCCGTTCTCGCAGAAGCTCGGCTATCTGACGCCGGAGGAGTTCGGCTATGTCCTCGCCAAGCGGGCGGAGTTCTTCGGCGAGGACCCGGGGCCGTGGTTCACCAGCCCGCAGGCGTACGACGCGTATACGGCGGGGGTGGCGCGGGCCCGCCAGGACGCGCGCCGGCCGCCGCTCGCCGCCGCGGGCTGGGCCGCCC
>NZ_QUAC01000015.1 GCF_003389455.1 Streptomyces inhibens
CGCGCGGGCCGCGCGCGGCCGGTCCGGGGCCGCCGACCCCGCGCCCGAGACCCGGCGCTCCGCCGGTACCGCCGATCTCTCCGAGGTCTACCTCGCCACCTGCGTCTACGCCGTCTACGACCCCATCACCCGGCGCTGTACGTTCGCCAACGCCGGGCATCTGCCGCCGGTGCTGGTCGAGGAGGGCGAGGACGCGCTGCTGCTCGACGTGCCGCCGGGGATGCCGCTCGGCGTCGGCGGCGAGCCCTTCGAGGAGATCGAGGTCGAGCTGCCGGACGGCGCGCTGCTCGCGCTCTACACCGACGGCCTGGTGGAGTCCCGCGACCATCCGCTGGACGAGGGGCTGCAGGCGTTCCGTACGGCGCTCTCGGGCGCCGACCGCCCGCTGGAGGACGCCTGCGACCATGTGCTGAGCGCCCTGGACACCTCGCACGGCGAGGACGACATCGCGCTGCTGATGGCGCGGGTGCACGGGCTGCCCAAGGACGCGGTGGGCGACTGGAATCTGGCGCCGGAGGCCCGGTCGGTGGCCCGCGCCCGCGAACTGGCCCGCGAGCAGCTCACGGACTGGGGCCTCCAGGAGCTGGTCGACACCACCGAGCTGCTGGTCAGCGAGCTGGTGACCAATGCGCTACGGCACGGCCACGGGGAGATCCGGCTGCGGCTGCTGCTGGACCGCTCGCTGGTCTGCGAGGTCTGGGACGCCGATCTCGCCCAGCCGCGCCGCCGCCGCGCCCGGGACACCGACGAGGGCGGCCGCGGACTCCAGCTGGTCGGTCTGCTGAGCGAGGGCTGGGGCAGCCGCCGCACCCCGCGCGGCAAGACCGTCTGGTTCGAACTCGGCCTGCCCGACGGGGAGTCGCCGGCGGCGGATCCGACGGAAGCGCTGCTGAGTCTGTTCTGAGGAGGGCGGTCGGGACGCGGGGCGCCGGAGGCCGGGCGCTACGGCCCACCGGTCGGGTCAGGCGGCGGTGCGCAGGCGCGCCGCGGCCCGCTCCGCCTCCCGGACCACCCGCGCGGTGTCCACCTCCACCAGCTCGCCCCGTGACTTGCGCAGACGGCCGTCGACGAAGACCTCGCTGACGTTCGACGGCTGCCCGTTGAACACGATCTGGCCGGTCCAGTCGAAGCGCGGGGCGAAGTTGAGCGTGCCGGGGTCCAGGACGACGACATCGGCGCGCTTGCCCGGTGTCAGCGACCCGACGCGGTCCGCCATGCCGATGCACTCCGCGCCGCCCAGGGTCGCCATCCGCAGCACGGCCGGGACCGTCGGATGGATCCCGGCGTCCTCGTGCCGGGCCCGCTGGAGCCCGACGGCCGCCTTCATCACATGGAACATGTCCGAGGTGTCGTTGGTCCCGCCGTCATGGCCGAGCCCGGCCCGCACGCCGTGCCGGTGCAGCGCGGGCAGCGGCATGATGCCCGTCGCCAGCCGCATATTGCTGAGCGGACAGTGCGCCACCCGTACGTCGTGCGCGCCGGTCAGCGCGATCTCCTCGTCGGTGAGGTGGATCGCGTGGTTCATCAGCAGGCCGGGACCGAAGGCGCCGACCGTGCGCAGCGAGCGGATCGGGTCGTCCTTGCGGTCGTCGCGCTGTTCGAGGACATGGGCGTTGAGCATCACGCCGAGCTCGCGGGCGATCTCGTGGAACTGCCGCAGCTGGGTGAGGACCGACATCCCGGGCTCCACCGCCACCTGGGCCGAGGCCAGCGGCAGCGGGTCCAGGAAGTCCTTCTTGGTCTCCCCGATGAGGTGGCGCTCGGCGGCGCGCTGCGCTGCCGCGTAGACGAACCGCAGCCCGGCGTCGTCCAGCGCCCGGATGTAGCGCTCGCCGGTGTCGTACGGGAGGGGATGCACCCAGTCGACGACGGTGGTGACACCGGCGTGGAGGGCGTCGAGGGCCGCGAGATGGACGAAGCGGTACATGTCCTGGGCGTCGATCTTCGGGAGGGCGGCGCGTTCGCAGCCGGCCAGCCAGCCGTTCAGATCCCGGTCCGGGCAGCCGCCGCGGATGCTGCACTGCCACAGGTGGTTGTGCAGATCCACGAACCCCGGCAGCACGAGCTTGCCGCCGGCGTCCAGCACCCGGGCGCCGTGCGGCGCGGCCAGGCCCCGGCCCACGGCCTCGATCTTCCCGGCCCGCAGCAGGATGTCGACGCCGTTCTCCAGCGTGCCCAGGGGGCCGCTGCCGAGATCGGGGTCCATGGTGAGCACCAGGTCCGCGCCGCGCAGCAGCGTGGCGCGGGCGCGGTCCGGGGGCGCCGCGGGGCTCGTGAGCCGGCCGCCGGATTCGGGCGCACCGGCCGCCGCGGCGAGCGGAATGCCGCCGATGCCCGCGAGCACGGTGCGCCGGTTCATCTCCCCGGGAGTCATTCCGTACGGCGCCGGATCTTGTTGCCGAGCCAGACCAGCGGGTCGTACTTACGGTCCGCGGCGCGCTCCTTCAGCGGGATCAGCGCATTGTCGGTGATCTTGATGTTCTCGGGGCAGACCTCGGTGCAGCACTTGGTGATGTTGCAGTAGCCCAGCCCGTGGTCGTCCTGCGCGCTGCCCTTGCGGTCGATACCGGACTCCGGCGCCGCGTCCAGCGGATGCATGTCGAGCTCGGCGATCCGCATCAGGAAGCGCGGACCGGCGAAGGCGGCCTTGTTCTCCTCGTGGTCACGGACGACATGGCAGGTGTCCTGACACAGGAAGCACTCGATGCACTTACGGAACTCCTGCGAACGGCCCACATCCTCCTGCTTCATGCGGTACTCACCGGGCGCCAGCTCCGCGGGCGGCACGAACGACGGGATCTCGCGGGCCTTGGCGTAGTTGAAGGACACATCGGTGACCAGGTCGCGGACGACCGGGAACGCCCGCATCGGCGTGACCGTGATCGTCTCCGTACGGTCGAACACCGACATCCGCGTCATACACATCAGCCGCGGCCGCCCGTTGATCTCCGCACTGCACGAACCGCACTTGCCCGCCTTGCAGTTCCAGCGCACGGCGAGATCGGGCGTCTGGGTCGCCTGGAGGCGGTGGATGATGTCCAGCACCACCTCGCCCTCGTGCACCTCGACCTGGAAGTCCGCCAGCTCTCCGCCGTCCGCGTCGCCCCGCCACACCCTGAAGTGCGCCTGGTAGGCACCGGCTTGTCCGGACTGCTCTTTCCCGTCCTGTACTGCCTGCGGCTCACTCACCGGCTCAGCTCCTCGTCCGTCAGATACTTCGCCAGCTCGTCCTTCTCGAACAGTTCCAGCAGATCGCGGCGGATCGGCGGGGTCTCGCGGCGGGACAGCCGGATCTGGCCCAGGGACGGGTCGGCGGCCCGCGCGTCGCACTGCGGATCGGCGAGTTCGCAGACCAGATTGATGTTGCGCCAGCTCCGGTCCATCGCGGGATGGTCGTCGCGGGTGTGCCCGCCCCGGCTCTCCTCGCGCGCCAGCGCCGCCCGCGCCACACACTCGCTGACCAGCAGCATGTTCC
The DNA here is from genome assembly GCF_003389455.1 of Streptomyces inhibens. GTDB lineage: Bacteria > Actinomycetota > Actinomycetes > Streptomycetales > Streptomycetaceae > Streptomyces > Streptomyces inhibens. Next base: position 3,476 of record NZ_QUAC01000015.1, read on the forward strand.
GCAGATCGATGGACAGATGCCAGCCCGGGTTGTACTGCCGGTGCCCCTCCACGCCGGCCCGCCGGGCCCGGACCCGCAGATCGGCCAGCCGCTTCAGCGCCTCGGCCATCTCCCCCTCCCTGCGGATGATGCCGACCAGGTCGTTCATCGCCTGCTGGAGCTCCTGGTGCAGGGTGTACGGATTCTCGGCCGGGCCCCTGTCGCGGCCGGCGGCCTCCTCGGCGTCCCCGGCCTCCTCGGCGCTGAAGGGGCGCAGCGCCTCCGCCTCCGCCGCGTCGATCTGCAACGGGTCGGCCTGCGGCCGGTCGGTCAGCGATGCCGCGTACTCGGCCGCGTGCAGACCCGCCCGGCGGCCGAAGACCAGCAGGTCGGACAGGGAGTTACCGCCCAGCCGGTTGGAGCCGTGCATCCCGCCGGCCACCTCACCGGCCGCGAACAGGCCCGGTACGCCGGTCGCCGCCGCGGTGTCCGGGTCCACGTCCACCCCGCCCATCACGTAGTGACAGGTCGGGCCGACCTCCATCGGCTCGGCGGTGATGTCCACATCCGCCAGCTCCTTGAACTGGTGGTGCATGGACGGCAGCCGGCGCTTGATCACCTCGGCCGGCATCCGGGTGGAGACATCCAGATAGACGCCGCCGTGCGGGGAGCCGCGGCCCGCCTTGACCTCGGCGTTGATGGCGCGGGCGACCTCGTCTCGGGGCAGCAGCTCGGGTGGGCGGCGGTTGCGCTCCGGGTCCTCGTACCAGCGGTCGCCCTCGTCCTCGCTCTCGGCGTACTTCTCCTTGAAGACGTCCGGGATGTAGTCGAACATGAAGCGCTTGCCCTCGCTGTTGCGCAGCACTCCGCCGTCGCCGCGCACGGACTCGGTGACGAGGATGCCCTTCACCGACGGCGGCCAGACCATCCCGGTGGGGTGGAACTGCACGAACTCCATGTTGATCAGCGGCGCCCCGGCCAGCAGCGCCAGCGCATGGCCGTCGCCGGTGTACTCCCAGGAATTAGAGGTCACCTTGAACGACTTGCCGATGCCGCCGGTGGCCAGCACCACCGCCGGCGCCTCCATGACGAAGAAGCGGCCGGATTCCCGTTCGTAACAGAAGGTGCCGGAGACCCGCCCGTCACTCTTCAGTACGCGGGTGACGGTGCACTCCTGGAAGACCTTCAGCCGGGCGTCGTACGCGCCGAACTCCCGCTCGTCCTCCTGCTGCAGCGCGACGATCTTCTGCTGCAGGGTGCGGATCAGCTCCAGGCCCGTACGGTCGCCGACATGCGCCAGGCGCGGGTATTCATGGCCGCCGAAGTTGCGCTGGGAGATCCGGCCGTCCGGGGTGCGGTCGAAGAGCGCGCCCCAGGTCTCCAGCTCCCAGACCCGGTCCGGGGCCTCACGGGCGTGCAGCTCGGCCATCCGCCAGTGGTTGAGGAACTTTCCGCCGCGCAGGGTGTCGCGGAAATGGACCTGCCAGTTGTCGTGCTCGTTGGCGTTGCCCATGCTGGCCGCGATACCGCCCTCGGCCATCACCGTATGGGCCTTGCCGAAAAGGGATTTGCAGATCACGGCCGTCCGCATGCCGGCCTCGCGGGCCTCGATGGCGGCACGCAGACCGGCGCCGCCCGCGCCCACCACGACCACGTCCCATGCCTGCCGGTCCACATGCGCCATCTGGGGGCACACCTTTCCTTAGGAGAAGCTGTCGTAGGAGTAGTTGGGGCAGTTGCCGTCAGAAGAAGCGCGGATCCTCGAACGCCCCGCTGGCCAGCAGGAACACATAGAAGTCCGCCAGCGCCACGCTGATCAGCGAGGACCACGCGAGCAGCATGTGCCGCTCGTTGAGCCTGCCGATCCAGCCCCACAGCCGGTAGCGCACCGGGTGCTTGGAGAAGTGCCGCAGCCGGCCGCCGACGATGTGCCGGCAGGAGTGGCAGGAGACGGTGTACGCCCAGATCAGCACGATGTTGACGAGGAACACCAGGGAGCCCAGGCCCATATGGCCCCAGTGGTAGTGCTCGTCGCGGAAGGTGAGCGCGGTGTCGTACGTCAGCACCCCGGCGACCAGCACCGCGAAGTAGAAGAAGTAGCGGTGGATGTTCTGCAGGATCAGCGGGAAGCGGGTCTCACCGGTGTACTTCTTGTGCGGCTCGGCGACCGCGCAGGCCGGGGGCGAGGCCCAGAAGCCGCGGTAGTAGGCCTTGCGGTAGTAGTAGCAGGTCAGCCGGAAACCCAGCGGGAAGATCAGGATCAGCAGCGCGGGGGACAGGCCCCACCAGCTGCCGAAGATCTCCCAGTTGGGCCCGCCGCGCATGGTGTGGCAGTTCTCCGCCAGGCACGGCGAGTAGAACGGCGAGACATAGGGCGCGTGGTAGTAGTCGGCGTTCGCGAACGCCCGCCAGGTCGAGTAGACGATGAACGCGAGCAGCCCGGCGGCGGTGGCGGCCGGCGCCAGCCACCAGCGGTCGGTGCGCAGATGACGGGCGGGGATGGCGGCGCGCGCGGCGGAGTGCACGCCGGTTGCGCCCGTTGCTGATGAGGGTTCGGTGCCAGTGGCCAACGTCGGTCTCCGTGAAGGGCGCTCCGTCGGGGCGGGGGCGGAAGGTGCACCGCCGGGGCGGGGCGGGACGGGATGAGGGTCGGACGGTGGGGCTTTCTTCGGCGTCAGGGGGCGTGGCCGTTCCTGGAGCCGAGGCCCTCGTCCTCGGCGTCCGTCCACAGCGCGGAGTTGTAGGGGGCGTCGGAGATCGGCACCATCTCTTCGTCGGCGGCGCCCGGACGGCTGGGTGGCCCGGCGGCCACGCTCTGCTTCAGCAGGGCGAGACTCTCGCGCAGATGGTCCGTGTCACTGCGCACCCGGCGGATGTCCAGACCGGCGCCGATCCGCGCCTCCAGTCTTCCCACCGACCGGATCAGTTCGTCCAGGCCGCGTTCAACCGCCGTCAGTTCGTCCTGAAGGGACATAGCACGTGCCCTCACTTTTGAAGGTGTGGTGGGCGATCTCATGCGCCCGAGAGTGTCGCGCGTCACAGTAGGCGTTGGGAAGGGGTCCGGCGCGATTACGACTCGAACCGGTGCGTTTCGGCAACCATGCGCCGCGGCGGAGATCGAACGCCGATACGGGAGCGGGCGGATGTGCGGTCGTTCGTGCCCCTGAAATGTCCCGCCTTTTTCCCGCCCGCGGGCCCGGTGTTGGGCCGGGCGGGTGGCCTTGACGCGGCGGCCGACGTGTCGGGCGGCGGGCCGCGCACCGGTCGCTTTCAGTAGGGGGTCATAGATGTGATGAGCCGCAAAGTCGGCCGAACGTGGTGCGCCGGCCAGCTCTCGGACGGTGCTCGGCGCGGCGCGGGCGAGCCCGGAGGTAACCGTCATGACCGACCACGACCACCCCTCAGGCCGCCGCGCGGTGTGCCGCGGACGCCGCAGTGCCGCGCTCATCGTCGCGGGGGTGCTGCTCCCGCTGCCGGCCCTGACCGGATGCAGCGGCGACGACCGGGAGGCGTCCGTCGCGGCGTCCCAGGACATCGCCCCCGCGCCCCGCGGCGAGCTCAAGAGCGGCGGCACGCTGCGCTGGGCGATCGATGCGATGCCCGGCACCCTGAACGCTTTCCAGGCCGATGCCGATGCGACCACCGCGCGGATCGCCGGCGCGGTGCTGCCCAGCATGTTCACCGTCGACGCCGCCGGCACCCCGCAGCGCAACGCCGACTACCTCGACGCCGCGGAGGTCAGCGCCCGCGCCCCCAAGCAGGTCGTCATGTACAAGATCAACCCCAAGGCGCGGTGGAGCGACGGCACACCGATCACTGCCGCCGACTTCATCGCCCAGTGGAACGCCCTGCGCGGCAAGGACAACGCGTACTGGACGGCCCGCAACGCCGGCTACGACCGGATCGGCAAGGTCGAGCAGGGCGCCGGCCCCCGGGAGGTCAAGGTCACCTTCGCCCGGCCGTATGCCGACTGGCGGTCCCTGTTCACACCGCTCTACCCCAAGAGCGTGATGGGTGACGCCAACGCCTTCAACGACGCCGCGCGTGAGCAGCTCAAGATCGGCGCCGGACCGTTCCTGGTCCGGGAGCGGGACACCGAGGAGGGGCGCGTCGTCCTCGTACGCAACCCGCAGTGGTGGGGCGAGCCCGCCAAGCTCCGCACGATCGTGCTCCAGTCGCTGCCCGGGGACAAGCGGGCCGCGGCGCTGGCCGACGGGAGCATCGATGTCGCCGCGGTCGACCAGATCGCCGCGAAGCGGGTCGCCTCCGCCCTGCGCCCGGCTGCCTCCGGCTCACACAGGAAGCCCGGCTCCGGCAACGCCGGCCCGCAGGATGCCGGTGCGCGGGCCCAAGGACGGTCCAAGGCCAGGTCCGACGCCAAGAGCGCCAAGAGCGCCAAGAGCGCCAAGAGCGCCAAGACCGCCAAGACCGCCAAGACCGCCGCCGCGGAGAACGCGGTACTGCGCGGCTACACCATCCGCAAGGCCCTGGAGCCCGCCTACACCCAGCTCGCCCTCAACGGCAGCAGCGGGCCGCTGGCCGACGACCGGGTGCGCCGCGCGGTGGCCCGCGCCCTCGACCGGCAGGCGCTCGCCGACGTCGTCCTCAAGCCGCTCGACCTGCCGTCCAAGCCGCTCGGCAGCCATCTGCTGATGGCCGGGCAGCACGGCTACGAGGACCACAGCGATGCGCTCGGCGGCCAGGACACCGGCGCGGCCAAGGCGCTGCTCGCCGACGCCGGCTGGAAGGGCGACGGCACCGACCGGCAGCAGGCCGGCGAGAAGCGGGGCGCGTCCGCTCCCCGTGCCGGGCGCGATGCCGACGGATACGGGTACGACGACGGCGACGAGCCGTCGGACGACCGGTACGGGGACGGGCCCGACGGCGACCGGGACGGGTACGACTTCCTCGGCGAGCAGGGCGACGGCCTGTACGACGGCGACGCGGACGGCCGTAATCCCGGACGCCCCATTCCCGGCCACGCCGGCGCGCCCGTCCGGGGCGACCACGAGGCCGGCGCCCGGCCCGCCGCCGCCGAGGCCCCGCTGTCCTTCATCGGCGCGGTCGGCTCCGAGGTGCAGCAGGCCGCCCTGCTGCGGCAGAGCGCCTCGTTCTACAAGGAGGCGGCGGCCAGTGAGAAGGAGGACGCGGACGGTGACACCGGGTCCTCGGCGTACGCGCGGTACAAGCGGTACAAGAAGCGGGCGGCACAGACGCTGACCGCCGCCGAGCTGATCGAGAACGGCCAGGCCCCGCAGCTGCCCGGATCCGGCGGCAACCCGGGCGCCCGGCACATCGGCGCCGCGCGCTCCTACGACGCGCTCCGCGTCGCCGGGCCGGCCGGCGGCAGGACGGCCCGGGTCGCCGCCGTCAAGAAGGACGGCAAGCCGCTCACCCTGCGCTTCGTGCTCCCCGACGGCGCCGGATCCGAGCAGCTGCGCGCCGTCGGCCGCCGGATCGCCACGATGCTCGGCAAGATCGGCGTACAGACCTCCCTCCAGCGGGTCTCCGACGCCAGCTACTTCCAGGACCACATCGCCTCCGGCGACTACGACCTGGCGCTGTACTCCTGGCCCGGCACCGCCTACCCGGCGACCGACGCCCGGCCGATCTACGCCAAGCCGCAGCCCGCGCCGGACGGCTCGCTGACCGTCGAGCAGAACTACACCCGGGTCGGCACCGACCACATCGACCAGCTCTTCGACCAGGCCGCCTCCGAGCTGGACGAGGGCGCCGCGCACACGCTGATGGAGCAGGCCGACGCCCGGATCTGGGCGGCCGCCGGATCGATTCCGCTCTACCAGCGGCCCCAGCTGGTGGCCACGAAGAAGTCGCTCGCCAACGTCGGCGCCTTCGGCTTCGCCACGCCCCGCTTCCAAGACATCGGTTACAAGAAGACAGGGCTTCCCCAAAGCTAACAATCGGTAAGAAACCGCAGGTCAGGTGGTGTGCGCACGGGCTGCGGCGGGTAATGCCGCCGCGGCCACGTACCATGGGGTGAGGCCGTGGCGTGTTTGCCCGGCAGGCGCGCGTACCGGATGGACGTGTCGCCATCCACGATTCCGGGAGAAGCGCCGCCAGTATGCCCACCCGCCACGACATTCGTAACGTAGCCATCGTCGCCCACGTCGACCACGGCAAGACGACCCTCGTCGACGCCATGCTCAAGCAGGCCGGTGCGTTCGCCGAGCACGCCGCAGAGAAGCTCGACGACCGGATGATGGACTCCAACGACCTGGAGCGTGAGAAGGGCATCACGATCCTCGCCAAGAACACGGCGGTGAAGTATCACCCCAAGTCCGGCGGGGACCCGATCACGATCAACATCATCGACACCCCCGGCCACGCCGACTTCGGTGGCGAGGTCGAGCGCGGTCTGTCGATGGTCGACGCGGTCGTGCTGCTGGTCGACGCCTCCGAGGGCCCGCTGCCGCAGACCCGCTTCGTGCTCCGCAAGGCCCTCTCGGCCCGGATGCCGGTCATCCTGTGCATCAACAAGACCGACCGTCCCGACTCCCGGATCGACGAGGTCGTCAACGAGACCTACGACCTCTTCCTGGACCTGGACGCGGACGAGGACCAGATCGAGTTCCCGATCGTCTACGCCTGCGCCCGTGACGGCGTCGCCTCGCTGACCAAGCCGGAGGACGGCACCGTCCCGGCCGACAGCACCAACCTGGAGCCGTTCTTCACCACGCTTCTGGAGCACGTCCCGGCCCCCGAGTACGACGAGTCCGCCCCGCTGCAGGCGCACGTCACCAACCTCGACGCGGACAACTTCCTCGGCCGTATCGCGCTGCTCCGCGTCGAGCAGGGCGAGCTGCGCAAGGGCCAGAACGTCACCTGGATCAAGCGCGACGGCTCCACCTCCAACGTCCGCATCACCGAGCTGATGATGACCGAGGCGCTCACCCGCAAGCCCGCCGAGGTGGCCGGCCCCGGTGACATCTGTGCGGTCGCGGGCATCCCCGACATCATGATCGGCGAGACCCTCGCCGACCCGGAGAACCCGATCGCGCTGCCGCTGATCACGGTCGACGAGCCCGCGATCTCCATGACCATCGGTACGAACACCTCCCCGCTGGTCGGCCGCGGCGGCACCGGTAAGGGCGCGGAGGCCAAGTCCGCGGTCAAGGACCGCAAGGTCACCGCCCGCCAGGTCAAGGACCGCCTGGAGCGCGAGCTGGTCGGTAACGTCAGCCTCCGCGTCCTGGAAACCGAGCGCCCCGACGCCTGGGAGGTGCAGGGTCGCGGTGAGCTGGCGCTGGCCATCCTGGTGGAGCAGATGCGCCGCGAGGGCTTCGAGATGACCATCGGCAAGCCGCAGGTGGTCACCAAGCAGGTGGACGGCAAGACCTACGAGCCGGTCGAGCGCATCACCATCGATGTGCCCGAGGAGCACATGGGCGCCGTCACCCAGCTCATGGGCACCCGCAAGGGCCGGATGGACAACATGTCCAACCACGGCTCCGGCTGGGTCCGCATGGAGTTCGTCGTCCCGTCCCGCGGCCTGATCGGCTTCCGTACGGAGTTCCTGACCAACACCCGCGGTACCGGTATCGCGCACTCCATCCACGAGGGCCACGAGCCGTGGTTCGGCGAGCTGAAGACCCGTAACAACGGTTCGCTGGTCGCCGACCGCGCCGGTGCCGTCACCGCCTTCGCGATGACGAACCTCCAGGAGCGCGGTGTGCTCTTCACCGACCCGGGCACCGAGGTGTACGAGGGCATGATCGTCGGCGAGAACTCCCGCGCCGACGACATGGACGTCAACATCACCAAGGAGAAGAAGCTCACCAACATGCGCTCCGCCTCGGCCGACTCCTTCGAGGCGATCGTGCCGCCGCGCAAGCTGTCGCTGGAGCAGTCCCTGGAGTTCTGCCGCGACGACGAGTGCGTCGAGGTGACCCCGGAGTCCGTGCGCATCCGCAAGGTCGTCCTGGACCAGAAGGAGCGCGGCCGCACCGCCTCCCGCGCCAAGCGGTAACACTTCCGCCGGCCCGGGCCGGTCGACATGATGGGGCGCCCCCTCGCGCGAGGGGGCGCCCCCTTGTCGTACCGCGACGGCACGGCGCCATGCCGCCGACCCCAACTCCGTTCCGGCATACGAGGGTTTTCTCAGGTCTTCGGAGCACCGGCCGTCGCCGCCGAAGTGCGCTACGTCCGGCTTTGCGATCTTATGTGGCCCAGGGCGGACAGGCCCTAGGCACGATCCGGACCTGAGGAGGCTTCATGCGTGGAGCCCTGCGCGCGAAGTGGGGCGTGTGCGCCGCCGCCGTCGCCCTCGCGGCCACGGCCTGCGGCGGGGGGAGTGCGAGCCGTTCCGGGGTGGTCAGCTCGTCCTGGGGGGATCCGCAGAATCCGCTGGAGCCGGCGAACACCAATGAGGTCCAGGGCGGCAAGGTCCTGGAGATGCTGTTCCGGGGGCTCAAGAGGTACAACCCCAAGACGGGGGCCGCGGAGAATGTGATCGCGGAACGGATCGCGACGACGGATTCGCGGAATTACACGGTGACCTTGAAACCCGGCTGGTTCTTCAGTAATGGGGAGAAGGTCACCGCCAAGTCCTTCGTGGATGCCTGGAATTATGGGGCGCTGCTGGACAACAAGCAGAAGAATGCGGCGTTCTTTCAATATATTGACGGCTTCGACCGGGTGCACCCGGCGAACGGCTCACCCACGGCCAAGACGCTGTCGGGGCTGGTGGTGAAGGATGACCGGACCTTTACCGTCAAGCTCAACCAGAAGTTCTCCAGCTGGCCGGACACGCTGGGGTACGCGGCCTTCATGCCGCTGCCGCGGGCATTCTTCCAGGACCATGCCGCCTGGCTGCGGAAGTCGGTCGGTAACGGGCCGTACACCGTCGACTCCTACGAAAAGGGGTCCGTGCTGCGGCTGCGCAAGTGGGAGAAGTATCCGGGGGCGGATCCGGCGCGGAACGGCGGGATCGATCTGCGGGTCTACACGGACAACAACACCGCTTATACCGATTTGCAGGCCGGAAATCTGGACCTTGTGGACGATGTGCCGGCCGCGCAGCTCAAGAATGTCCACAAGGACCTCGGTGGTCGCTATATCAATCAGCCGGCCGGGATCATTCAGACCCTGACCTTCCCGATGTACGACAAGAATTGGGGCGGGGCGAGAAAGGACAAGGTGCGGCGCGGGATCTCCATGGCGATCAACCGGGACCAGATCACCAAGGAGATCTTCCAGAAGACCCGGACACCCGCCACGGACTGGACCTCGCCGGTGCTGGGCGCGGGCGGCGGATACAAGGCGGGGCTGTGCGGGGAGGCCTGTGTGTTCAACCCGGGGAAAGCAAAGCAGCTGATCCAGGAGGGGGGCGGGCTGCCCGGCGGGAAGATGACGATCACGTACAACGCGGACAGCGGTTCCCACAAGGACTGGATCGACGCGATCTGCAACAACATCAACACCTCGCTGGGGAGCGACAAGGCGTGCGTCGGGAATCCGGTCGGGACGTTCGCCGACTTCCGGAACAAGATTTCGGCCAAGGCGTTGTCCGGGCCCTTCCGGGCCGGCTGGCAGATGGACTATCCGCTGATCCAGAACTTTCTGCAGCCGCTGTACTACACCAACGCCTCGTCGAACGACGGGAAGTACAGCAACCCCGCCTTCGACAAGCTGGTCGATGAGGCCAATGCCGCCACCGACACCGCCCGGGCCGTCGCGAAGTTCCAGGAGGCGGAGAAGATCCTCGCCGCGCAGATGCCGGCCATTCCGCTGTGGTACCAGAACGGCAGCGGCGGCTATTCGGACCGGATCAGGAATGTGTCGCTGAATCCGTTCAGTGTGCCCGTCTACAACGAGATCCAGGTCAACTGACCGACCGGTGAGGGAGGTTGGGCTTCATGGGACGCTATGTGATCCGGCGGCTGCTCCAGATGGTCCCGGTGTTCATCGGCAGCACATTCCTGATCTTCTTCATGGTGTACGCGCTGGGCGACCCCGTGGCCGCGATGTTCGGCGACCGGGCACCCGACCCCGCCACCGCCGCGCAGATCCGCCGCGACCTCTACCTCGACCACCCGCTGTGGCAGCAATATCTGCACTACATGGGGCAGATCTTCCAGGGGAACTTCGGGACCGCGTTCAACGGCCAGTCGGTCACCGAGCTGATGGCCTCGGCCTTTCCCGTCACGCTACGGCTGACCATCGTCGCCATCGTCATCGAAATGGTGGTGGGCATCGTGCTGGGAGTGTTCAGCGGACTGCGGCGCGGGCGGGGCATCGACACCTCGGTGCTGCTCCTCTCCCTCATCGTGGTGTCCATCCCGACATTCGTCAGCGGCTATCTGCTGCAATTCGTGTTCGGTGTGCGGTGGGGCTGGGCCGCGCCGTCCGTCGCACCGGAAGCGCCCTGGAACGAACTCCTGCTGCCGGGGCTGGTGCTGGCGCTGGTCTCGCTCGCCTATGTGACCCGGCTGACCCGTACCTCCATCGCGGAGAACGCCCACGCCGACTACGTCCGTACGGCCATCGCGAAGGGCCTGCCCCAACGCCGCGTCATCACCCGGCATCTGCTGCGCAATTCGCTGATCCCGGTCGTCACCTTCATCGGCACGGATATCGGCGCCCTGATGGGCGGCGCGATCGTCACCGAGCGCATTTTCAATATCCATGGCGTCGGGTTCCAGCTCTACCAGGGAATCCTGCGGCAGAATTCGCCGACCGTCGTGGGCTTTGTGACGATCCTGGTGCTGGTCTTCCTCCTCGCCAATCTCCTCGTCGACCTGCTGTACGCCGTCCTCGACCCGAGGATCCGCTATGCCTGAGTCCTACGTACCCAAGGAAGCCATCGGCCACGGCGACGGCGGCTCGGCCGCACTGGCCATCGGCGAGGCGGAGTCGCTGGAGCGCCGGCCGGGCGCCGCACCGCCCGGCGCCGGGCCACCCGCCGGAGTGCCCCTGGGCAAACCGCGCAGCCTGTGGAGCGACGCCTGGCACGATCTGCGCCGCAACCCGGTCTTTGTGCTCTCCGCCCTGGTCATCGTCTTCCTGGTGATCATCGCGATCTGGCCGCAGCTGATCGCCACCGGCAACCCCTACCGCGCGGACCTGGCCAAGGCGCAGCAGGGACCCCAGCCCGGCCACCCCTTCGGCTTCGACACCCAGGGCCGGGACGTCTACACCCGGGTGGTCTACGGGGCGCGCGCCTCCATCACCGTCGGCGTCTGCGCCACGGCCGGCGCCGCGCTGCTCGGCAGCCTGCTGGGCGGGATGGCCGGCTTCTTCGGCGGCTGGTGGGACTCCCTGCTCTCCCGGCTCGCCGATATCTTCTTCGGCATCCCGGTGATCCTCGGCGGCCTGGTCTTCCTCTCCGTCGTCGTCAGCACCACGGTCTGGCCGGTGGTCGGCTTCATCGTGCTGCTCGGCTGGCCGCAGGTCTCCCGGATCGCCCGCGGCTCCGTCGTCACCGCCAAACAGAACGACTACGTCCAGGCCGCGCGGGCGCTGGGCGCCGGCAACGGGCGGCTGCTGCTGCGGCATATCGCACCGAACGCCGTCGCCCCGGTCATCGTCGTCGCCACCATCGCGCTCGGTACGTACATCGCGCTGGAGGCGACGCTGTCCTACCTGGGAGCGGGCCTCAAGCCGCCCACCGTCTCCTGGGGCATCGATATCTCCACGGCCTCCACCTACATCCGCAGCGCGCCGCACATGCTGCTGTGGCCGGCGGGCGCGCTGAGCATCACGGTGCTGGCGTTCATCATGCTCGGCGACGCGGTGCGCGACGCCCTCGACCCCAAGCTGCGCTGAGGAGCGGGACGATGACGGACGAGGACGGGCGGCCCACGGGCGTGGCAAGGGGCACGGCCACGGCGGACACGGCCCTGCTCGACGTGCGGGACCTGCGGGTGGAGTTCCGTACCCGGGACGGCGTGGCGAAGGCCGTCAACGGCGTCAGCTTCCGGGTGGAGCCGGGGCAGACGCTGGCGGTGCTCGGGGAGTCCGGCTCCGGCAAATCCGTCACCGCGCAGGCCGTGATGGGCATTCTCGACTCGCCGCCCGGGTTCGTGACCGGCGGCGAGGTCCTCTTCCAGGGGCGCGATCTGCTCAAGCTGCGCAAGGACGAGCGGCGCAAGGTCCGCGGCGCGAAGATGGCCATGATCTTCCAGGACGCGCTGTCCTCGCTGAACCCGGTGCTCAGCGTCGGCGCGCAGCTGGGGGAGATGTTCCGGGTCCACGAGGGGATGTCCCGTAAGGAGGCCCGTGGCAGGGCCGTGGAGCTGATGGAGCGGGTCGGCATCCCCGCGGCCAGGGAGCGGGTGGGGGACTATCCGCACCAGTTCTCCGGCGGTATGCGCCAACGCATCATGATCGCGATGGCGCTGGCCCTCGGCCCCGACCTGATCATCGCGGACGAACCGACCACGGCGCTGGACGTCACCGTCCAGGCACAGGTGATGGATCTGCTGGCGGAGCTGCAGCGCGAGCTCACCATGGGGCTGATTCTGATCACCCATGATCTGGGCGTGGTCGCGGATGTCGCCGACACGATCGCGGTGATGTACGCGGGCCGGATCGTCGAGACCGCACCCGTCCACCAGCTCTACAAGGCGCCCGCCCACCCGTACACCCGCGGCCTGCTGGACTCCATCCCGCGGCTGGACCACAAGGGACAACGGCTGTACGCGATCAAGGGCCTGCCGCCCAATCTGACCGCCATCCCCCCGGGCTGCCCCTTCAACCCCCGCTGCCCCCTGGCCCAGGACATCTGCCGGACCGACCTTCCGCCGCTCTACGAGGCCGGGCCCGGCCGGGCCAGCGCCTGCCACTTCTGGAAGGAGACCCTCGATGGCGCACGATGACGGCGGCGGACGGCCCCTCGGCGAACCCATCCTCGAAGTCCGCGACCTGGTCAAACACTTCCCGCTCACCCAAGGGGTGCTCTTCCGCAAGCAGGTGGGCGCGGTCAAGGCCGTCGACGGTGTCTCCTTCGACCTCCGCAAGGGCGAAACCCTCGGCATCGTCGGTGAATCGGGCTGCGGGAAGTCCACCGTCGCCAAGCTGCTGGTCGGCCTGGAGCGACCGACGGCGGGCCGGATCCGCTACCACGGCGAGGACATCACCCGGCTCTCGGGACGGGCGATGAGGTCCGTACGCCGCAACATCCAGATGGTCTTCCAGGACCCCTACACCTCCCTGAATCCCCGGATGACGGTCGGCGACATCATCGGCGAGCCGTACGAGATCCACCCCGAGGTGGCCCCTAAGGGAGACCGCCGCCGCAAGGTCCAGGAACTCCTGGACGTGGTCGGGCTCAACCCCGAGTACATCAACCGCTATCCGCACCAGTTCTCCGGCGGCCAGCGCCAGCGCATCGGCATCGCCCGTGGCCTCGCCCTGCGCCCGGAGATCATCGTCGCCGACGAGCCGGTCTCCGCGCTCGANCCTCGCCCTGCGCCCGGAGATCATCGTCGCCGACGAGCCGGTCTCCGCGCTCGATGTCTCGGTCCAGGCCCAAGTGGTCAATCTCCTGGAGCAGTTGCAGAACGACTTCGATCTCTCCTATATCTTCATCGCCCACGATCTGTCCGTCGTACGGCATATCTCCGACCGCATCGCGGTGATGTACCTGGGCCGGCTCGCCGAGATCGGCACCGAGGAGCAGATCTACGACCACCCCACCCACCCCTACACCCAGGCCCTGCTCTCCGCCGTCCCCGTCCCCGACCCGGACGCCCGCGCCCACCGCGACCGGATCCTGCTCGCGGGCGACGTCCCCTCACCCGCCAACCCGCCCTCCGGCTGCCCCTTCCGCACCCGCTGCTGGAAGGCCCAGCAGCTGTGCGCCGAGGTCGTCCCACCCCTGGAAGTACCCACCGCCTTCCACGACGCAAAGGGCCCGGCCCATCACGCCTCCGCCTGCCACTTCGCGGAGGAGCGGCATGTGGTGCCGACGGAGTAGCGCCACGGTAGGAGGTCCGCGGGCGCACAAAGGCCGGAGCCCGCTCCCCGTAGGGGGAAGCGGGCTCCGGGCGGGGCGGTCGCGGCCGGCTAGGCGGTCTTGTCGGACCGGTCGGCCGCCGCCTCCTCGATGGCCGCCAGGGCCGGGTCGAGGATGATGTCCTCGTCGCGGGCCGCGGTCGTCGGCTCCTCGGGGAAGTGGCAGGCCGTGAGGTGGCCGGCCTCGTTGCCGGTGAGCTGGAGGAGCGGCGGCTCCTCGGTCGCGCACTTGTCCTGCGCCTTCCAGCACCGCGTACGGAACCGGCAGCCGGAGGGCGGGTTGACGGGGGAGGGGACGTCACCGGCCAGGCGGATCCGCTCGCGGTCCTCCTCGTCGTTCTCCACCAGCTTGGCCTCGGGCACCGCCGAGAGCAGGGCGTGGGTGTACGGGTGGCGCGGCCGGTTGTAGATGTCGTCGCGGGATCCGACCTCGACGATCTTGCCGAGGTACATCACCGCGACGCGCTCGCTGAAGTGCCGCACGATCGCCAGGTCGTGGGCGATGAACAGGAACGCGATGCCCAGCTCGCGCTGGAGCTTCTGGAGCAGGTTGACGACCTGCGCCTGGATGGAGACATCGAGCGCGGAGACCGGCTCGTCGGCGACGATCAGCTTCGGCTCCAGCGCGAGCGCGCGGGCCACGCCGATGCGCTGCCGCTGGCCGCCGGAGAACTCGTGCGGGAAGCGGTTGTAGTGCTCCGGGTTGAGACCCACGGTCTCCAGGAGCTCGCGGATCCGCTTCTCCCGGCCACCGGGCGGGTTGATCCCGTTGATCTCCATCGGGCCGCCGATGATGCTGCCGACGGTCTGCCGCGGGTTGAGCGAGGCATACGGGTCCTGGAAGATCATCTGGATCTCGGAGCGGACCGGCGCCAGTTCCTTGCGGCCGGCGTGCGTGATGTCCTGACCCGCGTACGTGATCTTGCCGGAGGTCGGCTCCATGAGCCGGGTGAGCAGCCGCCCGGTGGTGGACTTGCCGCAGCCCGACTCACCGACCAGACCGAAGCTCTCACCGGCGTGCACGGTCAGGTCGACGCCGTCGACCGCCTGGACCGCGCCGACCTTCCGCTTGAACGGGAAGCCGCCGTAGATCGGGAAATGCTTGGTGAGGCCCTCGGCGGTGAGCAGCGGCTCGCCCGGCGTGGGCGCGGCGTCGCGAGGCGCCGGGAGGGTGACGTTGTCTGTCATGGTGGTCGCTCCCTAGCCCAGCCGGGGCTTGATCTGCTCGGTGAAGAGGGTCTGCTTCTGCTCGCCGCTCAGGTGGCACGCGGCGGCGCGCCCCAGCTCCAGCAGCGGCCGCTCGTCGGTGCAGCGTGTACCGCCGACCTCGCCGGTGAAGCCACAGCGCGGGTTGAAGGCGCAGCCGGAGGGCGGGTTGAGCAGGCTCGGCGGGGAGCCGGGGATCGGGTGCAGCGCCTCGCTGACGTCCGAGGAGAGCCGCGGCATGGAGCTCAGCAGGCCCCAGGTGTACGGGTGCCGGGGCTGGGTGAGGATCTCCTTGACGGAGCCGCGCTCGA
This sequence comes from Streptomyces inhibens, assembly GCF_003389455.1. GTDB lineage: Bacteria > Actinomycetota > Actinomycetes > Streptomycetales > Streptomycetaceae > Streptomyces > Streptomyces inhibens. The sequence goes on from NZ_QUAC01000015.1 coordinate 18,946, forward strand.
CGGCCCGGCCCGCGTACATCACCAGCAGGTCGTCCGCCGTGTTGGCGACCACGCCGAGGTCATGGGTGATCAGGATGATCGCGGAACCGAACTCCTGCTGGAGGTCCTTGAGAAGGTCGAGGATCTGCGCCTGGACGGTGACGTCCAGGGCGGTGGTCGGCTCGTCGGCGATCAGCAGCTGGGGGTTGCAGACCAGCGACATGGCGATCATGGCGCGCTGGCGCATACCGCCGGAGAACTGGTGCGGATAGTCGTCCACCCGCAGAGTCGGCTGCGGAATACCGACCTTGGTCAGCATCTCGATGGCGCGCTGCCGGCCCTCGCGCTTGCTGGCGCCGGTGTGCTTCATGAACGGTTCCGCGATCTGCCGGCCGACCGTGTAGTACGGCGACAGCGCGGTGAGCGCGTCCTGGAAGATCATGGCCATCTTGTTGCCGCGGAGCTTTTCCAGGGTCTTCTCCCTGGCTCCGGTCAACTCCTGGCCGTCCAGGACGATTTCCCCGCTGATCTCGGTGGCCTTCGGGTTGTGCAGCCCCAGGATCGCGAGGTTGGTCACCGACTTGCCGGAGCCTGATTCGCCGACGATGCCGAGTGTCTGGCCGCGCTCCAGATCGAAGGAGAGACCGTCGACCGCCTTGACGATGCCGTCCTCGGTGGAGAACCGCACATGCAGGTCACGAACGGACAGGAACGGGTCGGACCCGGCCGGCACTGTGGTGCCTTCGGTCTTGGTGAGTGTGGTCACTTCAGGCTCTCCTAGGACAGGCGCACGCGCGGGTCGATGAAGGCGTACGTCGCATCCACGATGATGTTGAACACCAGGATCAGGGCGGCGCTGAAGACCAGCACGCCCAGGACCATGGGCAGATCCAGGGTGATGACGGAGTCGATCGCGAGCCGGCCGACCCCGGCCAGCTGGAAGGTGAACTCGGTGATCATGGCGCCGCCGAACAGCGAGCTCAGGTCCATGCCGAGGATGGTCACGATGGGGATCAGCGAACCGCGCCAGGCGTAGCGCATGAAGACGTACGAGCTGGACATGCCCTTGGCCTTGGCCGTCCGGACGTGCTCTTCCTGCAGCTGCTCGATCATCGTCGAGCGGGACATACGGGTGTACTGCGCGGTGAAGATCGTCGCCATCACGAGCCAGGGGAGCAGCAGCCCCATGAACCAGCCCGCGGGGTTGGAGGTGAACTCCACGTACTTGGGCGAGTCCATGAGACCGCTGTAGACGAAGAGGCCCAGCGCGATCGGGCCGAGGATGTAGATCTGGGCCGAGCTCAGCACCATCGAGACGGAGGTCAGCGCCTTGTCCAGGAACGAGCCGCGCTTGTAGGCGGCGAGCAGGCCGGTACCGAGACCCACGGTCAGGAACACCGCGGCGCCGCCGATGGCCAGCGAGGCGGTGGTGGGCAGCCGGTCGATCAGCGTCGACCAGACGTCCTGCTTGGTGGCGAAGGAGTAGCCGAAGCAGGGCGCGCTGCAGTGGCCGATGGAGTAGTCACGGCCGGCGAAGATGCCGACGAGGAAGTCCCAGAACTGCGTCGGCAGGGGCTTGTCGAGGCCGAGGTTCTGGTGGATCAGCGCGATGTTGTCCGCGGTGCAGTTCTTTCCGCAGGACATCGCGGCCGGGTCACCGGCACCGAAGAACACGAAGAAGGTGAAGGCACTGAGCAGGAGAAGGATGACAACAGCGCCGAACGTCCGGCGAAGTAGGAATTGAAGCATGGCAGTTCGCTGCTCTCAGGACGGCGGCGGCAGTGGGCGTGAGGGGTGGCGGGCAAAGGCCCCGGAGGGCGCGCGTTCCGCCGTGTGCGCGCCGTCCGGAGTGCCTTCGTCAGACGAGGTCTGTTCCTGAAGTGGTCGCTACCACTACTTCTTCAGGAACAGGGTGTTCGGGTCGAGGTAGCTGACGTCCAGGTTGTACCGGGCGCCACCGACGTTCGAGCCGTACAGCTGGAGCACCTTGGTGTAGAAGACCGGCGCGGCCGGGTTGACCTTCTCCACGATGTACTGGTGCAGCTTCTGCCACTCCTCGGTCGCCTTGGCGACGTCCGTGATCTTGGAGATGCGGGCGATCTCGGAGTTCACGTGCTTGTCGTTGACGTGGGAGTAGTTCGAGGCGCCGTCCTGGATCGTGGTGCCGTCGTACGACGGCGGGATCACGGTCGAGGCGTCCGGCCAGTCCTGGCCCCAGCCGGTCATGTAGATGTCGAAGCCGTTGTCGACCTTGCCCATCTGCTCGTACCAGGAGGCGGCGTCGACCTCCTTCTTCTGCACGTCGAAGCCGGCCTTGGTCAGCGCGTCCTCGATGACGACGGCTTCCTTCTGGCGCGCCTCGGTGTTGGAGTAGGCGTAGACGAGCTTCATGCCCGTCTTGCCGGCCTCCTTGAGGAGCTTCTTGGCCTTCTCCGGCTCGCCGTTGGGGTGCGTCAGCTTGCCGTAGGGGTCGTAGCCCTTCTTGTAGCCCGCGACGGTCGGGGCGAGCAGACCGCCGGCGATCTCACCGCCGTAGCTGCCGCCGTTGACCCGGACGATCTGCTGGTTCGGCAGCGCGTAGGTGATCGCATCGCGGATCTTCTTGTCCTTGATGCGGTCCATGTTGAAGTTCATCTGCCAGACGTAGGGCTGGTAGCCCTGCACCAGGCGCTTGCTCGCGCTCGGGTTGTCCAGCACGTTCTTCGTCAGCGTGGGGTCGACCGAGTTGGTGAGGCTCACCGCGTTCTTGGCCTCACCCTGGTCGGCCATCAGGCGCTTGGTGGAGTCCGACGCCTGGTGGTTGAAGGTGAAGTTGTAGCCGTCCGGGTACGCGGTGCGCATCGGGTCCGTCTTCGGGTCCCAGTTCTTGTTCCGCACCAGCGACATGGACTTGCCGGACTTGAACGACGCGATCTTGTACGGGCCGGAGGTCACCGGCGCCACGTCGTAGGCGTCCTTGGTGTCCTTGGCGCTGTCCGGGACCACGCTGTAGCCCGGCATCGTCAGCGCGTACGGCAGCTGCGACTGCGGCTGCTTGAAGTGGAAGATGACGGTCTTCTCGTCCGGGGTGTCCAGCACGCTCTTGGGCAGGTGGTCGCCCTTGTACGGACCGTCCGGCAGCGCCTTGCGGTAGGTCGTGCCGGCGCCCGACAGCCAGGTCTGGATGTAGGTCGGACCGTCGGTGATGAACTTGGCGTACAGCCGCTCTATGGAGTGACGGATGTCCTTCGAGGTGATCGGCTTGCCGTCCTCGAACTTGATGCCGTCCTTGAGCGTGTACTTCCAGGTCTTGCCGCCGTCGGACATCTGGCCGGCGTCGGTGGCGAGGTCGCCGACCACCTTCGCGTTGCCCTTGTCGTCCTGCTTGAAGCTGGTCAGCCCGCGGAAGATCAGCTGCGACAGCGCCTTCATGTCGCTGACGTACATCTGGCCCGGGTCCAGGTGGTTGAAGCTGTCACGCTGGTACACGCGGATGGTGCCACCGGAGTGGGCGCCCTTGACGGCGACCGCCGGTCCGGTGGAGTCGGCGGCGGTGCCCATCGGGATCGCCTTGGCCTGGGCCGCGGCGTCGGCGTCCGTCTGCGACTTGTCCTTGCCGGAGCTGCCGCCGCTGCTGCAGCCGGTGAGCGCGAGTGAACCGGCCGCGAGGGCCACGATCACCGCGCGTGCTCTGCGCGTAGAAAGTGCGTTCATGAGTTCCAAGTACCTGCCTGTCAGTTGGTGTCCAGATGTGCTGTCTGACGTCCCGGGCAGGCCCGGCAGGGGTGACAGCAAGCCCCCCTCAAGCGGACGGTCAGCGCCCGGACTTGGGATCGAAGGCGTCGCGTACCGAGTCTCCGAGCAGGTTGAAGCACAGCACGAAGATCAGCATGGCCACGGCGGGGAAGAGCAGGAAGGAGGGGTCGTTCTCGTAGTAACGGGCGCCCGCCTGGAACAGCCGGCCCCAGTCGGGGGTCGGTTCGATGATGCCGACGCCGAGGAAGGACAGGCCCGCCTCTGCGGTCACGAAGAGCGGCAGCATGTAGGTGCTCTGCACCAGCACCGGAGTGACGACATTCGGCAGCAGTTCCTTGCGGATGATCCGCCAGGGAGAGGCGCCGGTGATCTTCGCGGCCTCGACGAATTCCCGCTCCCGCAGGGAGAGCACCTGTCCTCGGAGCAGTCGCGCAAGACCCATCCAGCCCAGGAACCACTGCACGATGATCAGCGCGCAGACCCGCACATAGGTCGGCGTCTCGTCGCCCGGGGGCACGAACAGCGCCACCACGACCGGCATGAAGGCCACGAAGGTCAGCTGGCTCGGGAAGGCCAGCAGGAAGTCGATCACGCGGCTCAGGAAGTAGTCGGCCTTGCCGCCGACATAGCCGGCCGTCACGCCGATGAGAATGCCGGTGATCACGGTCAGGATGGTCACCGCGACGGAGATGCCGAGCGACATCCGCATGCCGTAGATCAGCTGCATGAACACATCGCGGCCGAGGGACGGTTCGATGCCGAACCAGTGCTCGGGGGAGATTCCGCCGTTGGCGCCGGCGGGGTACCCGAACTCATCGAGGAGGTTGGGGTCCTCATTCCCGTAGAGAGTGTACGGGTCCTTGCCGTACAGCGATCCGATCACCGGTGCCAACGCCGCGATGACGAAGAAGGCGAGCACGACGATCGCGCAGACCACGCCGGTACGGTCGCGTTTGAAGCGCGTCCACATCAATTGGCCGGGGGATCGGCCGACGAGCGCACCCCCCTTGCCCTTCTTTTCCTTCTTCAGACCTTCGGGCCCGAGTCCTGGGGTGTCGGACTTGGTAGCCGCGGTCTGGGATGGACTAGTCATCGCGAAGTGCCCCCGCGCCGAGTTCTCTTGGAACGTGAAGCGGCGCCGATTCGCACCGCTGGATGTGCGGACTTTCGCAAGTGATTTATGGCGGAGTCAAGGGGATCGGGTGTGCTTGCGAACAGGTCGTCTACTTCTTGAGCGAAGATTGCGCAGATTGACGCCCTGGCGTGCTTGACAGAGGGGCGGGATATACGGCATGGGGGACATATCGTCACCAATCGCTTTAACATGAAGGCAACTTCACTGTCGCAACACCGATATACGGACGCGCCATGATGAACAACGTACGGCCGTGCGGGTGCCGTGGACCGGCCGGGACGCCAGGTGGCGACCCGGCCGGTTGTCGTTTGCGCGGATTTCGTCCACTGCTCCATCCGGGGCGTGTTGTCCCGGGGCCGGGACAGGAGTAGACCTGCGGTGGACGCCTCGTATACCGGGGCGCCCTTTCACGACCCAGGTACTTCGACACGGACGGGGGGCTGGCCGTGTCCAAGGTTCGGGACAGCGTTCTCACCCGCGGTGCACGCGGCATCGGCGCGCTGGTCTGCCTGCTGCTCGCGCTGCTCAGCGCGGGCTGGATCATCCGGGATCTCGCCGTCGCCCAGCACGGCGCGGACATCTGGTGGAGCTGGCTCGGAGAGGCGCGCCGGCCACGGGAGTTCACCGCCTGGGCCACCTCGGCGCTCGACCCGCTGCTGGTGCTCGGCGCGCTCGGCACCGCGATCGCCGCACTGCGCACCGCCGTCGCCCCCGCCGTGGCCGCGGGCGCACTGCTCTCCGTCGCGGCCGCCACCCTCCTGCTGCGGACCCCGCTGGTCTGGATCCTGGGCGCGGGGTGGCTCCAGGGGCTGGATACGGACCTCACGGGGTGGGCGCGGCTGACCGCCCTCGCCCAGCTCGCGCTGGCGCTCGTACTGACCGTGGTGGTCGCGGCGGGCCGGCAGCCGGGCGGCCGGACGGGCCGGCACTCGGGGCGCTTCGCCCACGGACTGCCGGAGGGGGCCTCGTCGGCGTACGGAGTCGTCCACGCGGCGGCGTACGGAGCCGACCCCGGCCCGCCCGGACGGCCGTACAAGGGGCCGGCCCGCACCGCCGCCTTCCTCCTGGGCGCCGCCGGACTCGCCGTCGCAGGCTGGGAGATCCACCGGCGGGTGCGGCTCGGCGCGGACGGCTACCGCAAGGGGCTGCTCGGCGACGCCTCCGTCTTCCGCGCCCTGCTGCAGCCCCCGGCGCACTGGCAGTCGGCGGCGCTCGCCCTGCTGGCCCTGGGCGCCGCGGCCGCCGCGCTGCGCCGAGCTTCCTGGGCCAGGCCCGCAGCCATGACGGCGGGCGCGCTGCTGTGCGTCCACGGGGCCCTGGCGCTCACCCTCGCCGTACGCACCGGGGAGTTCGGCCGCCTCGCGGGGCTGCCTGCCGGGACCCAGCTGGAGCTGGGCATCGCGGCGGGTGTGGCGGCCGCCGGGCTGGCCGCGCTGATCGTGGCGGCCCGGCCCGGCGTACCCGGCCTCTCAGGGAGCGCGGACGGGGTGCGGGCGTACGGCTCCGCCCCGGGCGAGGCGCGGCCACCGCACGCCCCGCCCCCGCCGTCCACGCTCCCGCCGGGCTGGTGAGCGGGCCCGTCAGCAGGCTCCTGGGACGGGCTCCGCGGTTCCGGCGAGGCACCGCCGTATCAGGACGGCATCCCCAGCGACCGCTTGAGGAAGTCGACCTGGAGCAGCAGCAGGTTTTCGGCCACCTGTTCCTGGGGCGTCATATGGGTCACCCCGGACAGCGGCAGCACCTCGTGCGGGCGGCCCGCCGCCAGCAGTGCCGAGGACAGCCGCAGCGAGTGCGCCACCACCACGTTGTCGTCCGCGAGGCCGTGCACGATCAGCATCGGACGGTGCGGCTCCACCGCTCCGGACAGCCCTTCGTCCGTGATCAGCGAGTTCTCGGCGTAGACCGCCGGCTCCTCGTCCGGGTGGCCGAGGTACCGCTCCTGATAGTGGGTGTCGTACAGCCGCAGGTCGGTCACCGGTGCGCCCACCACCGCCGCGTGGAAGACATCGGGGCGGCGCAGCGCGGCCAGCGCCGCGAGATAGCCGCCGAAGGACCAGCCGCGGATGGCCACCCGCGTCAGGTCCAGGGGAAAGGATTCGGCCAACGCCTGGAGCGCATGGACCTGGTCGTCCAGCGCGACCCCGGCGATACGGCGGGAGACCGCCTTCTCCCATGCGGGGGAGCGGCCCGGGGTGCCCCGGCCGTCCGCGACGATCACCGCGAACCCCTGGTCGGCGAACCACTGGGAGGTCAGATGGGCATTGTGCCCGGCGACCACCCGCTGGCCGTGCGGACCGCCGTACGGGTCCAGCAGCACCGGCAGCGGACCGTCGCCCTCCGTATATCCGCCGGGCAGTAGCACCGCGCACGGAATCTCCCGCTCCCCGGCCAGTACGAGGCGCGGCCGGGCGGTCAGCGTCGGCTGCTCGGCGTACGAACCGATCGTGGCGAGGGTCTTCTCGCCGCCGTCCGGATCCAGCCGCACCACGTCCACCTGGGCGCCCGGCCGCTCCAGCGACGCCTGGGACAGCACGGTCAGCGCCCCGCCGCGCACCGCCGAGGACACCGTCGGATACGGGCGCGCGCCCACCCGCTCCCAGCCGCCCTGGTCCCCGCTGCCGCGGAACCACGCGCGATAGACGCCGATGTCATGCATCTCGGTGCCGCTCGCGGAGAAGAGGACATCCTCCTCACCGATGTCCAGGACGGCCCGGACGTGCAGCGGCGCCCCGGTCAGCGGCCGGTCGCCGACGAACAGCTTGCGGGCGCCGCCCTCGTCCGCGATCCGCACCAGCCGGCCGTCCGGCGTCCAGGCCGGCACCCCGGGGAACGGCTCGACCCACACCTCGTCCTCGTCCTCGTGCACCGTGGTGGTCGTGCCGGTCGCGGTGTCGACGGTCAGATAGCGCTGGTCACGCTGGTCGCGGGACTGGACGAGCAGCAGCGGCGGGCCGGCCGACGACCAGTGGACGCGGGCGAGATAGGGGTAGCGCGCGGTGTCCCAGCTGATGTCCGTGCGCGAACCGTCCAGGCCGAAGAGGGCCAGCGTGACCTCGGCGTTGGCGGTGCCCGCCGCCGGATACGCGACCTGGGCCGGCTCGCGGTCCGGATGCGCGGGGTCGGAGATCCACCAGCGGCGCACCGGTGACTCGTCGACCCGCGCGGCCAGCACGGCGTCGCTGTCCGGCGACCACCAAAAGCCCCGGTAGCGGCCCATCTCCTCGGCGGCGATGAACTCCGCGAGGCCCCAGGTCACCTCGGGCCCGTCGGGCTCGGCCAGCGTACGGTCCGCGGCCACGGGGCCGCCGCCACCCTCGTCCGACGTGGTGGCGCCGTCCACCGCGACCACCCTCAGCCGGCCCTCCGCCACAAAGGCCACCTGCCGGCCGTCGGGTGACGGGCGGGGGTCCACCACCGGCCCGTGGACCGGGAGTTCACGTGTGGTGCCGGCCCGCAGCTCGGAGACGAAGAGCCGGCCGGAGAGGGTGAACGCCGCCAACTCCACGGCGGAGTCCGCCGCATAGCCGACGATGCCGGCCGAGCTCTCCCGGCTGCGCTCGCGGCGGGCCCGCTCCTGCGGGGGAAGGTCCTCCTCCGCGCCGGCCAACAGGGCCTGCGGATCGGCGGCCATGAACTCCCGGCCCGCTTCCAGGTCGAGTACCCACAGCTGCTGGCTGCGGTCGGTACCGGAACCGGAACGGAGGAAGACGACGCGCGCGCCGTCCGGGGAGATCGCGAAGCCGCGCGGTGCGCCCAGCGTGAAGCGCTGAGTACGGGCATATTGCCGGGGAAACGAAGGCAGTCCGGTCATGGGGCCGAGCCTAGGGCCTGTTCGCCCGATCAGGGCCGGGTCCGCGGTGTCTGGCACGGCACCTCGCTGCGTTGCCGAACCGCCCGCATAGCTCCGCTATGAGGACGCTCCGGCGCCTTGCGATGTACCGCACCAGACGCCGCGGCCTGTCCGACCCTGACCCGGCGAACAGACCCTAGAGCCTGCTCGCCCGATCAGGGCCGGGTCCGACATCGATCGCCCGGACAGGCGCTGAAGAGGGACGGGCTCACTGTGGTCGCGCTAGTGAAGATCGTGTGCGCCCCCGCTCTGCTTCCGTGCTCCGACTTATGCGCTAGCACGGAAAGTTATGATCCCTTGCGCATAGTGGGTACGGGGTAAGGAGCCTTTGGCATACCCCGGTGCGCGGTCCGTGCAGGCGGTCCGTGCGCCATCAACTCTGTCCGGACCGTAGGTACTTGGAGGTGAGCCGCCGTGGCACTCTCGATTTCGGCGGTGGTGCTGCTGGCGATCATCGTCTTCTTGCTGGTCAAGAAGTCCGGACTGAAGGCCGCGCATGCCTTTGTCTGCATGCTGCTGGGCTTCTATCTGGCCAGCTCGTCCATCGCGCCGACAGTCAAGCAGCTGACGACGAACGTCGCCAGCATGCTCGGGAATATCAAGCTCTGATCCGTTGCCGGCCGGGCACCCGTACGTCGATCGGGTGCACGGCCGGCGGCCGGGATCGCATGGTGAAGGCGGACCGGCCGGCTCGTAGGCTGTCCGCATGACCGCCCACCCTCCCCCAGCTGCCGCTGGGAGGTACCCCCAGGCCGCCACCGCCCCCGGCGCAGATGCTGCCCATCGCAGTGACATCCCCGCCCGCCGTCTCCTGCTGGTGCACGCGCACCCCGACGACGAGTCGATCAACAATGGCGTGACCATGGCCAAGTACGCGGCCGAGGGCGCGCTGGTGACCCTGGTGACCTGCACGCTCGGCGAGGAGGGCGAGGTCATCCCGCCCGAGCTCGCCCCTCTCGCGTCGGACCGCGACGACACCCTGGGCCCGTACCGCGCCGACGAGCTGGCCGCCGCGATGGAGGTGCTCGGCGTCACCGATCACCGCCTCCTCGGCGCTCCGGGCCGCTACCGCGACTCCGGGATGATGGGCGCCCCCCAGAACGAGCGGCCAAAGTCCTTCTGGCAGGCCCCGCTCGACGAGGCGGCCGCCGATCTGGTGGCCGTCATCCGCGAGGTCCGACCGCAGGTCCTGGTCACCTATGACCCGAATGGCGGATACGGCCACCCCGACCACATCCAGGCGCACCGCGTCGCCATGCGCGGCGCCGAGCTCGCCGCGCGGGCGGATTTCCGCCCCGAGCTGGGCAGCGCGTATGCGATCGGGAAGATTTACTGGAACTGCAACCCCCGTTCCCAGGTCGAGGAGGGCTTCGAGCGGCTGCGCGCCACCGGTCACAGCTTCCCCGGAATCGCCACCGTCGACGATGTGCCGGGGGTGGTGCCGGACTCCGACGTGACGGCGTCCATCACCGGCGACCCGGCGTATGCGGCCGCGAAGGCCGCGGCGATGCGCGCGCACTACACCCAGATCGCGGTCGACGGACCGTTCTTCGCGCTCTCCAACGACTTGGGGCAGCCGCTGTTCGGTACGGAGCACTATCTGCTGGTGCACGGTGACTCGGGCGCTGCTGCCGGCGAACGCGAGGACGATCTTTTCGCAGGTATTGGCGAAATGGTGGGTATGGAGGAGAGTGCCCGGATTGAGGAGGCGGCGGAATGAGTACGGCGAAGGGCGGAGGATCGGCCGGTGACGGGAAAGACGGTGCGGCCACCGGCAAGAACGGCGGACCCTCGGGCAAGGGCGGGCGGTCGCGGGCGGGCTCGGGCCGTGCGTCCGGCGCCCGTCCTCAGGCGCGGTCCGGCGCTCCCGTGACACCGAGGGGCGGTGCCGCGCTGTCCGCACCGCTGACGCCGGGACGGATCGGCATATATGTGCTGCTCCTGGTCGCGGGTGTCCTGGTCGCGTTCGCCGGGACGCTGGTGCAAGCGGCCTGGTTCCCGGGCGGGTTGATTCTCGCGCTGTTCGGCGTCGGCGGCCTGTTCTACGGCGGTGCCAGGGCGACCGGCACGCCGGCGGGTGTGCTGGTGCCCGGCGCGGCCTGGCTGGTGACCGTGTTCGTGCTGCTCAGCGACGTCCGGCCGGAAGGCGACTTTCTCTTCGGTGCGGGGCTCGGGTCGTACATCTTCCTCCTGGGCGGCATCCTGGTCGCTGTGATCTGCGCCACCGCTGCCCAGATGCGCGCTACGGGCATACAACACGGCCGAGTTGGCGGATGACGTGGTCCATACCGGGACGGATACCGCGCAGGTGCGGGTGATCGGCCCCGGTACCGGGGTTTCGCCCGTGGCGGCGGTGTTCGTACGCTCCCCGGGTGTCCGCCCGCGGCGGACAGTATGGTGGTGCGCGCCGTCGCGCCGCCCTGGGGGCACCCCCCGGCTTCCGGCCGGGGATCATCTCTGACGAGCGGCGGAGCCAACCGGGAGAACCTGCTTTGAGTCGTGAATCTGACAGTTCGTCCTCCGGCCCCCAGGGCCGTGGCGGAGCCGCGTACCCGTCCGGGACGCCGCCGTACGGCTCGCCCAGGGGAGATGCCGACGAGGCGCTGACGCCCGGTGCGGCGGCGCGGCCGGAGGAGCCCAAAACCGAGACCACGCTGACGACGCGGATCAAGATCAACATTCCGGGGTCGCGCCCCATCCCGCCGGTCGTTGTGCGCAAGCCCGTCGGTGAGGAGTCCGGCATGAACGGATCGGCTGGTTCCGGGGGGTCCCGGGGCACGCCCCGGCCCGCCCGCGGCAGCGAGCGGAGCGCGGAGCGTACGGCGAACACGCCCCGGCCCGACGCGTCGGCGGACCAGGCCGCAGCGGGCGGCCGGCCCGAGAAGGCCAGCGAGTGGTTCGCGCCGCGCAAGCCGCAGAGCGGCGCGGCCGGTCAGTCGTCGACCACCGGGTCCCATGCGGCGCCGGCAGCGCCGGGCGGTGCGACCCCGCCGCGCGGCCCGTCGGGCGCCACGCCTCCGCAGCGCCCCGATCTGCCGTACTTCTCCGACAACCAGGCCCCGCAGGGCGGCGCCTCGCCGTTCGACGGCGCTGCCCGGCAGAGCGGCGCCTCGCCGTTCGACGGCGGCCCGCGGGGCGGCGGCTCGCCGTTCGACGGCGCGGCACACGGTGGCGCGTCGCCGTTCGACGCCCCCAACGGGCCCGCCCGTGACCACAGCCCCTTCGACGCCCCGGTCGGCGGCCCGAGCGGCCCGACGACCGGGCCGGCCCGCGGGGACTCCGCGCTCAACCTCCCGCCCGGCTTCAGCGACCCCGTGGCGGGCACCGGCGGCACGCCCCAGATCAGCGACGACACCGCGGAGCTCACCCCGCAGCCGCCCGCGCCGCTCGCCGGGCCCGGCAGCGGCCTCGGTGCCGGCGGCGGGATCGCCGGCGGACTGCCC
>NZ_QUAC01000192.1 GCF_003389455.1 Streptomyces inhibens
GCGGGCAGCGGCGGCAGGATGTCGCGCGCCGCGTACGCCTCGGCGGCCGGTACGCCCGCCCCGGGCCGCTCCGCCCCCGCGTCCCCGTCCGCAGGCAGCTCCGCCCGCGCCGCGCTGCGCGCCTGCAACTCGTCCAGCAGCTCCTGCTCGCCCCGGCCACGCAACAGCAGCAGTACGAACGGATCCTGGTCCAGCAAGCGCGCCACCTGATAGCACAGCGCGGTCGAATGCGCGCAGTGATCCCACGCCCCGCAGCTGCACTCCGACTCCAAGTCGCCGATGCCCGGCAGCAGTTCGATCCCCGCCGCGGCCGCGTCCTCGACGAGGACCGGCGGCATGTCACGGTCCAGCAGCGCCGCGATATGCCCGGCCCGGTCCGCGACCAGGTCCAGCAAACGGTCCCAGTCCGCCTCGCTCAACTGCTGCAACAGCACATCGGAACGGTGCCGCGTATGGTCACGATCCTGGACGACCGCGGTGATCCGGCCGGGGCGCACCGACACCGCGCCGACCGCACCGGCCCGCGCATGCTGCCGGCCCAGCTTCACCTGGGCGCCGTCCAGCGCGGTGTCCTCCAGCGCCTTCAGCCAGGCCTGCCCCCACCAACTCCGCGCAAAGGCGCGGCCGCGCGCCGCCGGCAGCGCGGCGAACGTCCGCTCGGGGCCGGTCGTGCCCTGATCCATGGATTCCGCTTCCTCGGATGTGTTCATCGCTCGCTCCCTCGCAGTGCGACCAGGTCCGTCAGCTCGGCGTCGGTGAGTTCGGTCAGCGCGGCCTCGCCCTCTCCGGAACCCAGTACCGCATCGGCCAACTGCTGCTTACGGGAGAGCATTTCGGCGATCCGGTCCTCGATCGTGCCCTCCGTGATGATCCGGTGGACCTGCACCGGCTGGGTCTGGCCGATGCGGTACGCACGGTCCGTGGCCTGTGCCTCGACCGCCGGATTCCACCAGCGGTCGAAGTGCACGACATGCGCCGCCCGAGTGAGGTTCAGCCCCGTACCCGCCGCCTTGAGCGACAGCAGGAACACCGGCGCCGCACCGTCCTGGAAGCGCTGCACCATCTCCTCGCGGCGGGCCACCGGCGTCCCGCCGTGCAAGAACTGCGTGGGCACCCCGCGCGCCGCCAGATGGGCCTCCAACAGCCGCGCCATCTGCACATACTGCGTGAACACCAGCACGCTCGCGCCCTCGGCGAGGATGGTGTCCAATAGCTCGTCCAGCAGCTCGACCTTCCCCGAACGCCCGGAGAACCGCGCCGCTCCCGCCGCCGGCCCGCCCTCCGCCACCTGCTCCTTCAGATACTGCGCAGGGTGGTTGCAGATCTGCTTGAGCGAGGTGAGCAGTTTGACCACCAGCCCGCGGCGGGCGAACCCGTCCGTCCCGGCGATCTCGTCGAGCCCCTCGCGCACCACGGCCTCGTACAGCCCGGCCTGTTCCTTCGTCAGCGCCACCGCACGGTCGGTCTCCGTCTTGGGCGGCAGCTCCGGCGCGATCCCCGGATCGGACTTACGACGGCGCAACAGGAACGGCCGCACCAGCCGGGCCAGCCGCTCGGCCGCTGCGCCCGCCTCGGGGGACGCCGCCACACCACCCTCGATGGTCTGCGCATAGCGCGTACGGAACCGGCCCAGCGGCCCCAGCAGTCCGGGCGTCGTCCAGTCCAGGATCGCCCACAGCTCCGACAGATTGTTCTCCACCGGGGTACCGGTCAGCGCCACCCGGGCCTTGGCCGGGATGGACCGCAGCGCCTTGGCGGTCGCGGAGAAAGGATTCTTGATGTGCTGCGCCTCGTCCGCGACGACCAGCCCCCAGCCCGCCTCCGCCAGCTTCTGGGCATCGAGCCGCATCGTTCCGTACGTGGTGAGGACGAACTCGCCGTCCGCCAGATCCGCCAGACTGCGCCGCCCGGCATGAAAGCGGCGCACCGGCGTGCCCGGCGCGAACTTCTCGATCTCCCGCTGCCAGTTGCCCATGAGAGAGGTGGGGCACACGACAAGCGTGGGACCGGCGGACTCGCGATCACCCTGCCGATGCAGATGCAGCGAAATCAGCGTGATCGTCTTCCCCAGCCCCATATCGTCGGCGAGACAGGCGCCCAGCCCCAGCGACGTCATCCGGTGCAGCCACCCCAGACCGCGCAACTGGTAGTCCCGCAGCGTCGCGGTGAGCGCCGCGGGCTGCCCGACGGCTACGGCGTCGGCGCCCTCCGGGTCGGCGAGCCGGTCACGCAGCCCGGCCAGCCAGCCGGAGGCCTGCACCTCCACCCGGCCGCCGTCCTCGTCCTCGGCGGTCCCGGTGAGCGCGGCCCCCAGCGCGTCGAGCGGCGTGACCTTGCGGTCCCGGCGGTCCCGGGCGGCCCGCACCGCCTCCGGATCGATCAGCACCCACTGGTCGTGCAGCCGCACCAGCGGCCGCCCGGCCTCGGCAAGCCGGTCCAGCTCCGCCTTGCCGACCTCCTGACCGCCCACCGCGAAGCGCCAACTGAACGAAAGCAACGCATCCGCGGACAGCAGCGAAGGAGCCCCTGACTCCCTCCCCGGCATCCCGCCCGCCCCGTCCCCGTCCACCGCATCGGCCGGCCCCACCACGGCCCGGCTGGTCAGTTTCCGCGCCAGCTCCTTCGGCCAGTGGACCTGCACCCCCGCGGCGGCCAGCGCACGCGACGCCGGCCCGAGCAGCTCCGCAACCTCCTCGTCGGCGAGCTCCAGCGCACCGGGCACGGCCGCCGACAACAACGGAGTGAGCGGCGCCCACGCGTCCGCCGCACGCCGCAACGTGAGCAGCGTGTCCATCCGAGCCCGCGGCCCGAACGCCCGCCCCGCCGCCGATGCCCCCGCCCACACGTCGGCGGCATCCGCGACCAGCGTCGGATCGGTGAGGCTGTGCAACTGGAGGACGGCGACGAAGGTGATGGATGAGTCGGCGGGAGCCACGTCGACGGCACGAGTGGTGTCGGCGGTACGACCCGCGCCGACCGCATGGGCGTCGTCGGTGGTACGGGCCTCGCCGGTGGTACGGGCCTCATCGGTGGTACGGGCCTCATCGGCGACCCGATCGGCCTCGCCGGCGGTACCGACCTCGCCGTGCAGGCCGAGGCTCCGCGGCGCCTCCGCCCCACCCGGCCCCTCCGCCCCACCCAGCCCCTCCGCTCCGAGAACCTCCACCCGCAGCGAGATCCGCACCCCCGCGTCATGCCCCGCGGCGACGTCCGCGGCCCAGGCGCGCTGCTCGGGGATGTGCTGCGGGGCGGACACCGCGAAGGCCGGCGCACCGGTGGCCAACGCCGCGGCGGGGGAGCGTGGCAGCCCGTCCGCCACCGCGTCGAGGAAGGCCCGCACCTGCCGCTCAGGGTCCGGCAGCTCCACCGGGTCGGTGTCCGGGAGCGGGGTGGCATGCGCGTACGGCGGCATCGCGGCGGCCAGATCACGCAACCGCTCGATGTCCGCAGGGTCGAGCGGACCCAGCCGCCAGGCGTCATACCCGGCGGGGCTCACGCCGGGCAGCAGCCGGCCGCGCGCGGCGAGCTGCAGCGCCAGTACGGCCGCGGCCCCCCAGAAGGCGGCCGCCGGATGGGTGCCCCGAGCGGCCCGCGCACGCGTGAGTACGGGCACCGCGTCGGCAACAGGCACCACCAGAGCCGGGACCTCGCACACCGAGATCCCACCGTCCTCATCCGGCAAAGCCACGCTCAACTGCTCAGCAGCCGACGCACCCCCGCTCACGTCCTCCATGGGCTCGCCATCAGGACGCCAGAAGGCGACCCGGCCGGCTCGTGGCGGATCCGACGGCAGAAAGACCGCCGCGCAGCGGGAGAGCTCGGAGAGCTGAGCGGGTGTGACCGCGGGCAGGGATGTCACTGGGTCCAGAACTCCTCAAGTTTGACTACTGGCGTCTGGAGCGCCCGAGGGTACAGGACGGCAGACCCTGGAATGGAACCTGCGGCGGGAAAACGGCGTTCAATGGAGTACACAGAGCGCGGCATGCGCCGCGGAAGGGGCGTGAAGGATGTCCACACAGGCGAAGGTCGCGATCGGCGGCGTCGCGGTGGGAGTGATCCTGCTGTGGCTGCTGCCCTTCTGGGCGGCCGTATTGGTCATGGTCGGAATCCCGGCCGTCGCGTATCTGACGCTCGACCCCTCCCAGCGCCGCCGCCTGCGCCGCGCCAGCCGCAAGCAGATCGGCCGCTGACCGGAAGGTTGTTTGTGGCTGGGCCGGGTTCGCTGTCGCTTGGTGGGTGGGGGGCCGGAGGGGACACCCGGTAACCCGTCCTCGGCGCGGGCGTCTCGGCTCCATGGAGTCGGCACCCCGGCGTTTGCTCCAGGTCCTGCGGGCGGGGCACCGGGTATCCCCTCCGGCCTCCGCGCGTTGGCGACCGTCCCGCCGTGCCGATGACCGTTACGGCCGTGCCGCTCCAGCTCATGGCACGCACTGGCCTCGGGGTGCACTGCACGTGGGCGTCGCGCGCCTTTGTTGCTGTGACGGGCAGTGCCGCCGGGCTGCGGACGGGACGACACGTAGGCCGGAGGGGACGTACCGGGACCCGCCCGCAGGACCTGGAGCAAACGCCGGGGTGCCGATATCTGGGACTCGTGACGCCCGCGCCGAGGACGGGTCCCGGTGCGGCCCCTCCGGCCCCCACGGCAACACGCAACCCCGCAAGGCCCCAGCCCCCACCGACCCCGGCGGCACACACGCAACCCCGCAAAGCGCCAGCCCCCACCGACCCGGCGCAAACCACGCGCAAGCCCCAGTCCCTCACACAGGCCGCACCGCCAACTCGTCAAGCGACGACAACAGACCGGGCAATTCGGGCCCCCGGCCCACCGGATGCACCTCGCCCGGCTCCTCGTCCAGCAGCACGAACGCGATGTCATCGGTACGAGCGACCATGCTCCACCCCGGCCCGTCCACCCGCAGCGTCCGCGCCTCACCGGCCGCGAACGACGACCGCACCCGCCCGGGCGGCGGCGGCTCGGCCACATAGCCGCGCGCCTCCTCGAGCACCCGCCGCACCCCCTCATGCGCCTCGCCCCCCGGCTCCGCAAAGGAGACGTCCCCGTCCACCTGCTCGCGCCACGCCGCCCACTGCATGGCGATCTCGTCCGCACCGAGCCTCCGTTGGGCCGGCCCCCACTCCCCGGCATCCGGCGGTGCGAGCGGCGCCGGATCCCCGTCCTGCGGCTCCGGATCGTGCGGCTGCGGCACCCCCGGCGCCGATACGGCGAGCGCGAGCGGCCAGCCGGGGAGCGCCGCCACGATGCTGCTCTCCGTGGGCGAGAGGTCGTACTCCATACCGCAGTCCCAGGCGGCGATCGCACAGGCCACCAGCGACACATCGTCCGTCGCCACCGTCCAGCGCGCGCCGTCACCGTCCTGTCCGAGGACCAGCCCGTAGCCCTCCGCGTACGGTTCGAGGCCGAGGCCCGCGCACACCTCGGGGTAGTCGTCTCCAAGCACGCTCGGGAACTGCGCGGGCGTCAGCAGCACCGCCGTCAGCACGAACAACTGGTCGTTGTCGGCGCTCTCGGTCGTGGGCACGCGAGCCTCCCCATCCATCCATTCCGGAGTACGTCGGCGCACCCTAATTGGCTTGGTAGGGGCTTGTCACCAGCCGTACGCTGGGCTGATGTGTTTCTACAGTCGGCGGATGCACTTCGTATGCCTCGGCTGCCGGGCCGCGTGGAAGAAGACACCGACCGCGCAGGGCCCCGACCACTGCCCGCAGTGCCGCGGTGAGCTGATCAACGCGGGCGCCGATCTGGCGGTCCCCAAGCGGCGGGACGACGCGGGCTGGCGCGCCCTCGGGGCCGTGCTGCGCGCGGGGCTGACCTTCCACGGCGGCTGCTGCGGTACGGGCCCCGGCTACCGCCCGCGCACTCCCCGCGAGGTCCAGGAGCGGCTGGCGCTCGCCGAACGCACCGGTATGCCCGTCAAGAAGGCGCTGGCCGTGGTGGATCCCCCGCAGATCACGGACCGGTTCGGAGCCGACGCGCGCTCCCCGGGGCGAGGCGCCCGCAGGGCACCGGCGCAACGCGCGAACGGCGTGCCGAACCCCTCACCCGCGACCGCCCGAGCCGACTGATTCCGGCCACCGCACCGCCGGATCTGGCGCCCGTCGCCGTCCTTCAAGTACGGCCCCTGCGACTAAAATTGGCCTTTTGGCAAACGAAGGGACGGATGTCAGGTGCGGCGCTATGACTGGCTGAAGGAGATCCGACGGCTCGACCCGGAGCGTGATTTCCTGCGGATCTACCGCATCATCGCGACCCATGAATTCCCCTGGGACATCACCAGAGCCCTGGAGCTGGCGCTCTACCGCACCTATGCCGTGCCGAGCATCGGCCGACTTCTGGCCGAGACCGCCGAGCTGACGGACCGTACACAAAAGCGCTATGACGATACGGCTCTCCTCCTGGACGCCGTCGTCGAGCACGGTTTCGACGGCGAGGACGGCCGGACGGCGATCCGCCGCATCAATCAGATGCACCGCAGCTACGACATCAGCAACGAGGACATGCGCTATGTCCTGTGCACCTTCGTGGTGGTGCCCAAGCGCTGGCTCGACGAGTACGGCTGGCGTCGGCTGACGGCACACGAACAGCGTGCCGTCGCCACGTACTACCGCACCCTCGGGCGCCATATGGGCATCACCGAACTCCCGCAGACCTACGAGGACTTCGAGCAGTGCCTCGACGCCTACGAGGAGGCGCACTTCGGCTGGGACGAGGGCGCCCGACGGGTGTCGGACGCCACCTTGGACCTGATGGCGGGCTGGTACGGCCCGCTCGCTCCGCTGGTGCGCGGTGCGAGCATGGCCCTCCTGGACGACACGCTCCTGGACGCCTTCCGTTACGAGCGGCCCAAACCGGCGGTCCAGAAGGTCGTACGCGGCGCCCTGAAGCTGCGCGCCAAGGTGGTGCGGCTGCTGCCACCGCGCCGTAACCCGCACTACGCCCGCCAGAACCCCGAGATCAAGGGCTACCCGAACGGCTTCCGGGTGGCCGAGCTCGGCACCTTCCCCACCTCCCGCCGCACGGGCAGCTGCCCGGTCCCGCACGCCGAGGGCCCGGCGGCGTCCTGAGACAGGGGCGCCGACGGCCGGGCGTCACCGCCGGCGGACCGCCAGCGCCAGATAGCGCGAGTCCTTGTCCTCGTACCGCATCAGCTCCCAGCCGCAGTCGGCCAGCAGGGGCTGCAGATTCGGCTCCGCGCGGAGGTCGTCAGGGGTGATCGGGCGGCCCTTGCGCGCGGCGAGGGCCGCCCGCCCGATGGGGTGGAAGAGGGCCAGCCGGCCACCGGGGCGTACGACCCTGGCCAGTTCGGTGAGGCCGCCCGCCGAGTCCGGCAGGTGCGAGATGAGCCCGGCGGCGAAGACGGCATCCAGCGCGGCGCCGGGCAGCGGCAGCCGGGTCACGTCCGCGAGCAGCAGCGCCGCGTGCCGGCCGCGTCCGGCGCGCACGGCGGCGTGCAGCATCTCGGGTGTGAGATCCGCGCCCAGCACCGTCCCGCGCGGTCCCACGGCGTCCCGCAGCGCGGGCAGCGCGCGCCCCGTGCCGCAGCCGGCGTCCAGGACCCGGTCGCCTTCCTGGAGGCCGAGTTCGGCCGCGCCCGTGGCGTAGGCGGGGCCGTCGTCGGGGAACTTCGTGTCCCAGTCGGCGGCGCGCTGTGCGAAGAATGCCCGCACCTCGTGCGGCCGGTCGGCGTGGTGGTCGGTCATCGGGCTCCTTCGGTGGTGGACCGGTCGGCGAGGGCGGCGGTGCAGGCGTACAGGGCTCCCGCGACGGCCAGGGCCACCACGACGCCGAGGTTCATGGCGCCCAGCGTGCCGCGCGCGGCGCTGTCGGTGAGCAAGAAGCCCACGGCCTTGGCGATATGGGGGTCGGCGGAGGTGATCAGACCCAGTCCGACGACGGTGGCGACGGCGAGCGAGAGGACGGCCGGCCGGCCCAGGGTGCGCACGGTCGCCAGATCGAAGCCGGTGCGGCGGCGGCGCCACTGCTCCACCAGGAAGACCGCCGTCCAGGCGGCCATCGCCACCCCGATGATGGAGAGGAACGCCTGGAACGTGGCGAAGAAACTGGGGGAGACGAACAGCACGTACCAGCCGCCGACGGCCATCAGCGCACCGTCCACCAGGACGGCGAGATGCCGGCGGACGGGGATGCCCAGGGCCAGCATCGACATGCCCGAGCTGTAGATGTCCATGATCGCCCCGGAGGCGAAGCCCCCGATGGCGGTGAGCAGATACGGCACCAGGAACCAGGTCGGCAGCTCGGCGGCGAGGGCGCCCACCGGGTCGGCGGCCGCGGCCGCGGCGAGCTCGGGGTCGCCGGCGTTCAGCAGCACCCCGAAGACCAGCAGCACCAGCGGGGGCAGCACCCCGCCCAGCGTGGTCCATCCGGTGATCGCCCGGCCGCTGCTCGTACGGGGCAGATAACGGCTGTAGTCGGCGCCGCAGTTCACCCAGCCCAGCCCCAGGAGCGTCATCGCGAACACGATGCCGCCGACGAACGTGCCGAGGCCGCCCGACGGGCCGCCCCCGAGGGCGGACGGGTCGATGCGGTCGGCCATCAGCACCATGTACACCGCGGTCAGTACGGTGATCGCCGCGGTCAGATACTTCTGCACCTTCATGATCAGCGCGTGCCCGAAGATCCCGACGACCACGACCGAGATGGCGGTCACCACGAAGCACAGCGCCTGCGCGGCCGTGGTGGGCGTCCGCCCGTCGGCCTGGGCGAAGGTGCCGGGCGCCACACGCGCCAGGATCGCTGATCCGCCCAAGGAGGAGAGCGCGACCAGCACGGTCTCCCAGCCGACGTTGGAGACATAACTGAACAAGGTGGGCAGTTTGTTGCCGTGCAGCCCGAAGGACGCCCGGCCGATGGCCATCGTGGGCGCACCCGTGCGCGCGCCGGCGATCGATATCAGGCCGACCAGGAGGAACGACAGCACATAGCCGATGGCGCCGGTGACGATGGCCTGCCAGGGGTTGAGCCCGAGGCCCATGAGGTAGATCCCGTAGGCGACGCACAGCAGGGACAGCCCGGATGCGGCCCATGGCCAGAACAGGGACCGGGGGGTACCGTGCCGCTCGGACTCCGGCACCGGACCGATGCCGTTGCGTTCCACGGTGCCCATCGGGGCGTTCGCCGCGGCGGGTGGTCCGTGCCGCTCGTGTGACTGCTGCTGCGTCATGGCCTCATGATCCCGCAAGGGCCCGCCGAACGGTTGGGCACCTGCCTTCTGCTGCCTTCTGCGCGAAGTGACCGACCGGCTGAGGTCCTGCGGCGGCGCCTTGTGCCGGTCCGGCTACCACAATTGTCAGGGTCGCTGGGTTTCTTGATCGGAACACATAGCGGCTTTGGCGATTTCGAGGAAATCCCGATCAGTGGAGGGTACGGTCCTCGCCATGGATTTCGGACGGCGCTCTGCCGCCGAAGGCTCCCCTCGTCGAGCCATGGATCCGCATACCCCGTAACGCGCAGGACCCGCATCCTGAAGGAGACGGCTGATGAACGCCGCACAAGGGGCCCCGGAGGGCGCAGCCCCGGACCCCGACCCCGAGTTGGCCCTGAAAATCTTAGTCGCGGGCGGCTTCGGGGTGGGCAAGACAACCCTGGTGGGCTCGGTCAGTGAGATCCGCCCGCTGCGCACCGAGGAAGGCCTCAGCGAGGCGGGTGAGAGGGTGGACGACACCGGGGGAGTGGACAACAAGGCCACCACCACGGTGGCGATGGACTTCGGCCGCATCACCATCAGGGACGGGCTGTCCCTCTACCTCTTCGGAACCCCGGGACAGGACCGCTTCTGGTTCCTGTGGGACGACCTCTCGGAGGGCGCGCTGGGCGCCGTGGTGCTGGCCGACACCCGGCGGCTGCAGGACTGCTTTCCGGCGGTCGACTACTTCGAGCGCCGCGCGATCCCGTTCCTGGTAGCCGTCAACTGCTTCGCGGAGTCACGCTCCTACGGCGCCGACGAGGTGGCGCGCGCCCTGGACCTGGACCGCGGCACCCCGGTCGTGCTCTGTGACGCGCGGGATCGCGACTCGGGCAAGGAAGTGCTGGTCCGGCTGGTGGAGCACGCCGGGCGGCGGCACTCCGCCCGGGTGCTGGATTCGGTGGGGTGACCGGCGGCCGGACGTGGCGCGGGTGCCGGACGGCCCGCGCCACGCACGCCCTCAGCTCGCGATGTCCGCGAGGGCCACGACCTTGTCGATCTTGACCCGTACCACCAGCTCACCCGGAACGCCGTTGCGGGCGCCGTACTCCTCCGCACGGTCCTCGCCCATGTAACGGGCCGCGATCCGGGTCGCCCAGTGGCGCACATCCGCCAGATCGTCGCTGATCTCCGCCGTCCCCTGTACGACGACGAAGGTGAACGGCGGCCGTTCGTCGTCGATGCACAGTGCCACCCTGCCGTCGCGGGCGAGATTGCGGCCTTTGACCGTGTCCTCACCGGTGTTGAACACCAACTCGTCGCCGTCCATGAGGAACCACACCGGGGCGATGTGCGGGCTGCCGTCCGCCCGTACCGTCGCCAGTTTGCCGGTACGGGTGCCCTCGGAAAGGAACCTCTGCCACTCGTCCTTCGTCATCTTGTGTGCCATGCCGACATCTTCGCCGTGTGGTGCGAGCAAGCGCCGCGTGGCACGCCGGGCCGCAGGGCCGCTTGCCGAGACGGCGGAGGTGGGACAGGCTGGCACGGCAGTCTGCGAACGGACCACGGGCTGCCGTCCGGCCAAGAGTGCGGACGGGGATACGGGGAGGAAGCGGCAATGGCATTGAGCAGCGGACTCGACTGGCTGCTGGACGACCTGACCAAGCGGGTGGAGAAGGTACGGCACGCGTTGGTGCTCTCCAACGACGGGCTGGTGACGGGCGCGAGCGAGGGACTGGCGGGGGAGGACGCCGAGCATCTCGCGGCGGTCGCCTCGGGGCTGCACAGCCTCGCGAAGGGATCGGCACTTCACTTCGGAGTCGGGCGGGTGCGCCAGACCATGGTCGAGTTCGACGACGGGGTGTTGTTCGTGACGGCGGCCGGCGACGGCAGCTGTCTGTGCGTGCTGGCCGGCGCCGACGCCGATCTGGGCCAGATCGCCTACGAGATGACGCTGTTGGTCAATCGCGTCGGGGAGCATCTGGGCGTCGCGGTACGGCAGCCGGAAAGTTATCCACAGGTCTGAGGCGAGGGTTGACGCACTGTCATCGCCTGCGGCTACAGTCGTCACTTTCAGTGATCGACCGAGTTGCCGGGGGAACCGACATGACAGTGATGTGCGACGGGCAGCAGACGCTCGCGATGGGCCGAGCGGCCCGTGAACTGGAGCTGAGGACCGGCGAGTTCGAGCTCGCCACCCAGCTCGGAGAGGTACGAACGATCCCGGCCGGGGCCGATAACCGGCCGGGAGGCGCCGGAGCGTCCGGCGGGCGCCGGGTCCCGGCCGAGGAGATCGCCCGGCTTCAGGCCGAGCCGGGCTTCCCGGACGCGCTCCGCGAGCGCATCCGCACGGTCAGCACGACCGAGGCGGCGCAGCTGATGGGCATCGGCCCCGGCCGGGTCCTGCGCCTGACCCGAGCCGGCTGCTTCAGCCCCGTCCGGTTCTATGTGAACCGCTACGGCGCGGTGGTCTGGCTCTATCTCGCGTCCGAGGTCACCGAATTCGCCGATTGTGAACCCGATCTGCTGCGGGGCAACACCCCCGCCGCGATGCGGGTGATGCTCGACGGCGGACAGGACTGGCGGGCGCGCCAGTGGCGCAGCCGGCGGATCGCCCAGCTCATGGGACAGACCGACGACCCCTGGGAGTCGGCCGCGGCGATCGCCGCCGTGCTGCCCCCGGAGGAGCTGGCCTCGGTGGCCGAGGACCCACTGGAGCGGTCCCTGCTGCGCCGGCTGCGGCCCACCCTCGCATCCGTGATCACAGTGACCCCGGCCGCCCGGGAGTCCTTCGAACGGGTGCTGACGGCGGATGAGTTCGACGAGGTGCTGTGGTACCGCGTCAACCTCTCCCGGGCCCTCGAAAGGGCCCGCAGGGACGACCCCGGACGGCTGCGCACACTATCCACCGCGGCACCCGTCGCCCGACCGGGTCAGCCGCCGAGCTTCCTGAACAGCCCCTCCTGGACGACCGAGACGAGCAGCCTGCCCTCCCGGTCGTAGATCCGCCCGCGGGCCAGTCCCCGGCTGCCGGTGGCGATCGGCGACTCCTGGTCGTAGAGGAACCACTCGTCCGCGCGGAACGGGCGGTGGAACCACATCGCATGGTCGAGCGAGGCCATGTCGAAGCCGCGCGGCCCCCAGAGCGGCTCGACCGGGATGCGGACCGCGTCCAGCAGCGTCATATCGCTCGCGTAGGTCAGCGCGCAGGTGTGCACGAGCGGATCGTCACCCAGCGGGCCGACCGCGCGCATCCACACCGCGCTGCGCGGCTCGGCGCCCGCGATCTCGTCGGGTGTCCACCGCAGCCGGTCGGCATACCGGAGTTCGAACGGCATCCTGCGTGCCATCCGTTCGAGCGCCTCGGGCAGATGGCGCAGGTGCTCGCGGACCTCGTCCGCGACGGTCGGCAGATCCTCAGGGTCGGGCACTGCCCGGCGCATCGGCAACTGGTGCTCGAAGCCGGGCTCCGGCTTGTGAAAGGAGGCGGTCAGATTGAAGATCGTGCGTCCCTGCTGGACGGCGACGACCCGGCGGGTGGTGAAGGACCGCCCGTCGCGGACCCGCTCGACCTGGTACACGATCGGTACCCCGGGCCGGCCCGGCCGCAGGAAGTACGCATGGAGGGAGTGGACCGGGCGGTCACCTTCCGTGGTCCGCCCGGCAGCCACCAGCGCCTGGCCCGCGACCTGCCCGCCGAATACCCGCTGGAGCGATTCCTGGGGACTGCGGCCCCGGAAGATGTTCACCTCGATCTGCTCGAGATCCAGCAGATCGACCAGCCTCTCGGCAGGATTGGTCATGACCGGTGGCCCTCCGTCAGATCCCTCGGCGGCCTCGGGCGAAGCCGTCGCCTTACAACTGACCCACATCCGTGACCCGCACCACCGCGCGCCCCTCCTCGTCGGAGGCGGCCAGGTCCACCTCCGCGGAGATGCCCCAGTCGTGATCACCGTTCGGGTCGGCGAAAGTCTGCCGTACCTTCCAGAGTCCGTGCTCGGCATCCTCCTCAATTTGCAGCAGCTTCGGGCCGCGCGCGTCCGGACCGGTGCCCAGCTCGTCGTATTCGTCCCAGTAGGCGTCCATCGCGTCGCCCCAGGCATCCGCGTCCCAGCCGGACTCGGCGTCCATCTCGCCGAGCTCCTCGACCTTGTCCAGCGCCGCCAGCTCCACCCGCCGGAACATCGCATTGCGCACCAGCACCCGGAACGCCCGCGCATTGGCCGTGACCGGCCGGACCTGATCGGCCCGCTCCGCGGCCTGGTCCGCCGTCTCCACCTCGGGGTTGGCGAGCTGCTCCCACTCGTCCAGCAGACTGGAGTCGACCTGCCGCACCATCTCGCCCAGCCAGGCGATGATGTCCTGGAAGTCCTCGGACTTCAGATCGTCCGGCACGGTGTGGTCCAGCGTCTTGAACGCACTCGCCAGGTAGCGCAGCACGATCCCCTCGGTGCGCGCCAGCTCGTAGAAGGACGTGAACTCCGTGAACGTCATCGCGCGTTCGTACATATCGCGGATGACCGACTTCGGCGACAGTGGATGGTCGCCGACCCACGGGTGGCTCTTTCGGTACAGGCCATAAGCGTGGAAGAGCAGCTCATCGAGCGGCTTGGGGTACTCGACGTCCATGAGCCGTTCCATGCGCTCTTCGTACTCGACGCCGTCGGCCTTCATCTGGGCCACCGCCTCGCCGCGGGCCTTGTTCTGCTGAGCGGCCAGGATCTGCCGCGGATCGTCCAGCGTGGACTCCACGACCGAGACCATGTCCAGCGCGTAGGACGGCGACTCGGGGTCGAGCAGATCGAAGGCGGCCAGCGCGAACGTCGACAGCGGCTGGTTGAGCGCGAAGTCCTGCTGAAGATCGACGGTCAGCCGGACGATCCGCCCCTCCGCGTCCGGCTCCGCCAGCCGCTCCACGATCCCGCCGTCCAGCAGCGACCGGTAGATCGCGATGGCACGGCGAATGTGCCGCAGCTGATTCCTGCGCGACTCGTGATTGTCCTCAAGGAGCTTGCGCATCGCCTCGAAGGCGTTGCCCGGCCGGGCGATCACCGACAGCAGCATCGCGTGCGTCACCCGGAAACGGGAGGTCAGCGGCTCCGGATCGGAGGCGATGAGCTTCTCGAAGGTGTTCTCACCCCAGTTGACAAAGCCCTCCGGCGCCTTCTTGCGGACCACCTTCCGGCGCTTCTTGGGATCGTCGCCCGCCTTGGCCAGCGCCTTCTCGTTCTCCACGACATGCTCGGGTGCCTGCGCGACCACAAAGCCTGCGGTGTCGAAGCCGGCCCGGCCGGCACGGCCCGCGATCTGATGGAACTCCCGCGCCCGCAGCGTCCGCACCCGCGACCCGTCGTACTTGGTCAGCGCGGTGAACAGCACCGTACGGATCGGGACGTTGACGCCCACACCAAGGGTGTCCGTACCGCAGATGACCTTCAACAGACCGGCCTGCGCCAGCTTTTCGACGAGCCTGCGGTACTTCGGCAGCATGCCGGCGTGGTGCACGCCGATGCCATGGCGGACATAACGCGACAGGTTGCGGCCGAACTTGGTGGTGAACCGGAAGTTCCCGATGAGCTGGGCGATCTCGTCCTTCTCGGCGCGCGTACACATATTGATGCTCATCAGGGCCTGCGCCCGCTCCACGGCGGCGGCCTGGGTGAAGTGCACGATGTACACCGGGGACTGGCGGGTCTCCAGCAGCTCGGTGAGCGTCTCCGTCAGCGGCGTCGTGCGGTACTCGTACGACAGCGGCACCGGCCGCGTCGCCGAGCGCACCATCGAGGTCGGCTTCCCCGTGCGCCGGGTCAGGTCCCCCTCGAAGCGCGACATGTCGCCGAGCGTCGCCGACATCAGGATGAACTGCGCCTGCGGCAGTTCGAGCAGCGGAATCTGCCAGGCCCAGCCACGGTCCGGCTCGGCATAGAAGTGGAACTCGTCCATCACGACCTGGCCGATATCGGCGTCCTTGCCGTCCCGCAGCGCTATCGAGGCAAGGACCTCGGCGGTGCAGCAGATGACCGGCGCATCGGCGTTGACCGACGCGTCGCCGGTGAGCATGCCGACGTTCTCGGTACCGAACAGCTTGCACAGATCGAAGAACTTCTCCGACACCAGCGCCTTGATCGGTGCGGTGTAGAAGGTGACCTGGTCATTGGCGAGGGCGGTGAAGTGCGCGCCGGCCGCCACCAGGCTCTTGCCGGAGCCGGTGGGGGTGGACAGGATGACGTTCGCCCCCGAGACCACCTCGATCAGCGCCTCCTCCTGGGCAGGGTAGAGCGAGATGCCCTGCTGCTCGGCCCAGCCCGAAAAGGCTTCGTAGAGGGCATCGGGGTCGGCGTTGTTCGGGAGATGATCGATGAGGGTCACGCCCCCC
Organism: Streptomyces inhibens; assembly: GCF_003389455.1. Classification (GTDB taxonomy): domain Bacteria; phylum Actinomycetota; class Actinomycetes; order Streptomycetales; family Streptomycetaceae; genus Streptomyces; species Streptomyces inhibens. Next base: position 15,538 of record NZ_QUAC01000192.1, read on the forward strand.
ATACTGCCTGGCTTCGGCCCCGATCAGGGAACCGGCGATCCAGAGGGAGATCAACCGAAGCTCAGCGGCGGGCCGAGTTCACTGCTCCACGGACCTGCGGGCTCCACCGAGCCGGCCGCGATATCCACCCGCGATCTCCCATTCACAGCCCTGACCTGCGGAAACGTGGCCCTCCAGCCCTCGGCCCGGCTGGCGCGTCGCCGGGCCGGGTGGCGCCGTGCGGAACGTGGACATCGGCCGCCGGCAGTCAACGCAGGCCCACCGCACCCGTGACGTCCGCGGAGGCTTCGGCGCAATGTCTTTACATTCCGTACACGTTCGCGGACGCGCTGTTGTCGTCGGCGGGTGTCCTCCGTACCGTGCCGTCGCCGGAGCGTGGCGGAGATCACCCGGCGTACGCGAAGAGCGGTTCGCCCGTCGGTGTCCGCCGGCCGCTCACCCCCTACCCGTACGGAGATCATCTGACGCTACGCTGAGTCGCCGATCGGGCGTCAGAAGCGCGACTCGGAAGCGTGCGAGGCACCGACGTACGCGCAAGAGAACAAGGGGTGGGAACAACCATGATGGGACCGGCGCACTCGCTGTCCGGGGCCGCGGCCTGGCTGGGGGTGGGCGCGGCGGCCGCTGCCGCCGGACATCCGATGCCCTGGCCGGTGCTCGTCTGCGGGGCTCTGATCTGTGCGGGCGCGGCGCTCGCACCGGACCTTGACCACAAGTCCGCGACCATCTCGCGGGCCTTCGGGCCGCTTTCGCGGACGCTGTGCGAAGTGGTCGACTCGATCTCGCATGCGGTCTACAAGGCGACCAAGATGCGCGGCGACTCGAACCGTTCCGGAGGTCACCGCACGCTCACCCACACCTGGGTGTGGGCCGTGCTGGTCGGCGGCGGGATGTCGCTGCTGGCGATGCAGGGTGGCCGCTGGGCGGTCCTCGGCATCCTCTTCGTGCACATGGTGCTCGCCATCGAGGGGCTGCTGTGGCGGGCGGCCCGGGTCTCCAGCGATGTGCTGGTGTGGCTGCTGGGCGCGGCCTCGGCCTGGATCCTCGCCGGCATTCTCGACCAGCCGGGCAACGGCGCGAGCTGGCTGTTCACCGAACCGGGACAGCAGTACCTCTGGCTGGGCCTGCCGATCGTGCTCGGCGCACTGGTCCATGACATCGGCGACGCACTGACCGTGTCGGGCTGCCCCGTACTGTGGCCCATCCCGATAGGCCGTAAGCGCTGGTACCCGGTCGGCCCGCCCAAGGCCATGCGCTTCAAGGCCGGCAGCTGGGTGGAGCTGAAGGTACTGATGCCGATCTTCATGGTGCTGGGCGGCATCGGCGGCCTGGGCGCCCTCGGATACATCTGACGGGCAGGGGCGCTGTGTTCGGCCGATGGGCACGGTTGGCCGACGCGGTCGCGGCGTCCGGCAGGCGCGGGACGGTAGTTGACCGACGCGGCTGCCGCGCTGCCGCCCCCGGCCACAACTGGCCGACTCGTCGGTAGCCGGTAGCCGGTAGCCGGTAGCCGGTAGCCGGTAGCCGGTAGCCGGTAGCCGGCGGTCGGCGGTCTGCGGTCGACCGCCGACCGGCACGGCGCGGCGCACCCACCATGAGGCGCGCCCCAACGGCGAGGCCGTTGTTCTCCGGCGGCGGCAGCGGGTGGTCAAAGCCCTGAAGACCGCAGCCCGGAACGGCTCGCCGGTCAGCGTGTCCGGCATCGCACGGCAAGCCGACCTCGCCCATGCGCAAGCCCGCAACACCCGCTTGGTCACCCGCCTTCAGCAGTCGGGGCAGCGGCTGTCCGAGGTGCTGGGCGAGCGGGTGGCGGGAGACCGGCCTGGGCGCCCCGCCGCCATCGGCGAACTCCAGCGGAAGATCACCCGCCGTGAACAGTGCAACGTCGAACCAGCCGCCTCCCTGGAAGACCGCGAGGCCGAGTTGGGCGCTGCTCGCGATGCCGGCCGTCGGCTGACGCGGGCCTTGGACCAACGCAACGCGCGTGAACAGCGGGCGGGCGGCAGGGATGGTTGGGCAGCGGAAGGGCCCCCTACGGCTGCGGGGTGGCGCGATCGTGGCGTTCGTCGGCGCTGATGGGTTTGATCGTCTGAGTTCTCTGAGTTCTCTGAGTTCTTTGGGCGGTCGGCACGCACTGGAGTGGACCCTTCTGACTTGCCGCGCCGGTCGAGCCGTTCGTCATGCTCGGGGCAGTACGTACGCCCCTCTCAGGCCTTGATCGTTTCAGGCGGCTTGCGCCTCCTGGGGCCTGTACGGAGTCGTGATCACGGGAAGGGGCGGAGGCAGCAGCGGCGGGAATGTTCCGGCGGGTCGCCTCGTTCACTTTGGGCCCGTTCACGTCGCTATCCCTGGGAGCATCGTGCCCGAAACCATGCCCGTCACCTCCACCGTTCTTCCGGTACTTCCGGCCTTGAGCGTGCAGGCCGAGCGTCTGATCGAGCTGGGGGTGCATGAGATCGCCGGGCTGCCCGCCGCCGAGCTGCGTACCTTCGCCAAGGCCGCCGAGGTTCCTGCGGCCGGCGATGGCGNTGCGTACCTTCGCCAAGGCCGCCGAGGTTCCTGCGGCCGGCGATGGCGCCCTTCTCGCTGTTCACCCAGACCAAGCCCCTGCCTCCGCCCTCGCGCCGCTGCTCCGCCGTGACGGCAAGCCGGGTTTCGTCGTCACCGACATGCCCGACGTCGACCACTTCGCCCCGCTCGAAACGGTCGCGCTGCCCGACGCCCCCCTCTACCTCGTCACCGACCTCGATCGTGGCGACCACATGGCCAACTGGAGCCCGGAGGAGGCGCTGCCCGCCCTCACCAAGGAGGACCGCACCCCGCTGCTGCTCACCGAGGGCATCCACTGGGTGCTCCAGCAGCCGGCGATCCTGGAGCGCAACCGCTGCTTCATGACCATCGGTTCCCGGCTGCGCAAGGCGAACGGCGCCCTGGACGCCCGTACCCCGGCGATCTGGATCAGCAACGGCACGGGGCGGGACGGCCGCGAGCGGCGCAATGCCCCGAAGGTCGGCTGGTGCTGGTGGGGCAACCGCCACACCTGGCTTGGCTTCGCCTCCGCAACGGGCCGCCGGGTCCAGGACCTGTAAGGAGTCGTGATCAGGCGGGGTGGAGGCTGCGGAGCCAGATGATCGAGCCGCGCAGCTGAAGCCCCGCCAGGTAGCTGTCCGGTGTCTTGTCGTAGCGGGTGGCCAGGCCACGCCACGCCTTGATTTTGTTGATGGCTCGCTCGACGGTGTTGCGCCCCTTGTACTGCTCGACGTCGTGGGTGACCGGCCGCCCGCCGATGCTGCCGCGCTTCTTACGGTTCGCGGCCTGGTCCGCCTTCTCCGGAATGACTGCCTTGATCTTCCGTTTGTGCAGGTAGGCGCGGTTGGCTCGCGAGGAGTACGCCTTATCGGCGGCGACGGCGTCCGGGCGGGTGCGGGGACGCCCGACAGTCCCGCGCACCTTGATCTTCTCCAGGAGCGGGATGAACCGGGGGCTGTCTGCAGCCTGCCCGGGCGTGAGTACGAACGCCATCGGGCGGCAGCGGATGTCCGCTGCGAGGTGGACCTTGCTGGTCAGCCCGCCGCGCGAGCGACCAAGCGCGGCCGCTCTCAGCCGGCGCGGCGGCGCTGCCGATGCCGTCGGCGCTCGGCTTGGTCCTCAGGCTCGGTATTCACCGGGGCGGTTTGCCCGGTTTCCACCGCCCCCTTTGTTCTTCGGCCGCGGCCTTCTCCAGTGCCTCGAGTACTTCGGGGTCTCCCACCATCCCGGCGGCGTCATGATGAGCGCGGGTCACCGTGGAGTCCACGCTGACCAGCGACATATCCGCCTCTCCACGGCGAGCAGCCTCGGCGATCATGCCTTCCATCAGCGCAGCGAACACCCCGGCGCTCCGCCACTGGGAGAAACGGTCATAGACCGTCGACCAAGGACCGAACTCACGCGGGATCTCCCGCCACTGACTGCCGGTGCGAAACCGCCAGATCACCCCCTCGAACTGCTCGCGCAGCCGGTAAGGGTAGGGCCCGAACTGCCCGATCGCAGAAACGGTTCGATCAACTCCCACTCGTGATCGCTGAGTTCACGTCGCGCCATCCAGGCGTTCTACCAGTACGCAGAGCAAGCCGGAGCGGGATCCCCCGCACCATTGATCACGACTCCGTACAGGCCCTAGGAGAGTGCCGGGTCACCCATGCGTTCGGCAGTGCTCCTGTAGGCGAACCAGGGCATGAAGAACTGGGCGGTCGGGCCGACCGCGAGTGCGTAGAGCACGGTGCCGACACCCACGCTCCCGCCGAGCAGCCAGCCCACGGCGAGCATGGTGATCTCGATCAGGGTGCGGACCAGCCGGAGGGAACGCCCGGTTGCGGCGGTCGCGCCGGTCATCAGTCCGTCCCGGGGCCCGGGCCCGAAGCGCGCGCCGACGTAGACGGCGACGGACAGCCCATTGAGGAGGATGCCGCCGGCGAGCAGGCCAATCCGGGCAAGAAGTCCGAGGTGCTGGGGGATGAGCCGGAGACCGAGGTCGGATGAGCAGGCCAGGACGACGATGTTGGCGCCGGTGCCGAATGTCGGCCGCTGTCTGAGGGGGATCCACAGCAGCAGGACGACGACACCTACGACGCCGGTGAGCGTGCCGAAGCTCAGGAAGGTGTGCTTCTCCAGACCCTCGTTGAGGACGCTCCAGGGGCTGAGGCCCAGCGACGCCCGGACGAGGACCGCGATGCTGAATCCGTACAGGGCGAGGCCGATGAACAGTTGGGGCAGACGTCTGGTCGGCCGCTCACCGAGGGAGACGTAAGTGAGTGGGGGAGAGCGACGCTTGTGGGACCTGAGGGGCGTTGTGGTGCATTCCTGGTGTCCCGGCCGGAGTTCGCGCTCGGAGCGGTCCGTGACGTCCTGCTGCATACCGGGTTGCCTCCATGGTGTGCTCTGCGCCTTCAAGGCCAATGAGGCAACTCTGTAGAGTGATTGGCCTGGATGACATGGCCAATCCTGGGAGAATGGTGTGGTTGACACGAACCCGTTCCCGCGCGCGGACAGGGTGGGCCGCACGGACCGGACCATAGGGAGCCGACAGCTCGCCGCGATGCTGCCGGACCCGGCGGGAATGCGGCCCGCCTACCGCCACCTGGCTCAGGCGATCAGCGCGCTGATCCTGGACGGCCGTATCGCCCTGCACGTCAAACTCCCCGCCGAACGGGAACTGGCCACCGCCCTCAACACCAGCAGGACCACCATCACCGCCGTGTACGACCTGCTGCGCGAGAGCGGCTACGTGCACAGACGCCAGGGCTCCGGCACCTGGACGACCCTGCCCGAGGGCCGTACTCCCAGCGGCATCAGGCGCCTCCTCGGACCCCAGGACACCGCGATCGACCTGGCCAGAGCCGCACCAGGACTGCCGGAGCAGACGCTCACCGATGCCCTCGCCCAGATCGCCCCGCAGCTGGCCGAGCATGCGCACACCCCCGGCTACCACCCCTACGGCCTGCCGGAACTGCGCGCCGCCATCGCCGAGCGTTTCACCCGGCGGGGCCTGGCCACCGTGCCCGAACAGATCCTGGTGACCTCCGGCGCCCAGCACGCACTCACGCTCGTCCTGGGGCTGCTCTGCGGCCCCGGCGACCGGGTCATGGTCGAGAATCCGTCCTACCCGAACGCTCTGGAGGCCATGCGCCGCGCCCGGCTGCGCACCGTGTCGGTCCCCGTGACCGACACCGGCTGGGACATCGAGATCGTCGAATCGACCTTGCGTCAGGTGGTGCCCCAACTGGCCTATCTGATACCCGACTTCCACAATCCGACCGGCTGCCTCATGCCCGAGGATGAGCGCGTCCGCATCCTGCGCGCCGCGGGGCGCTCCGGCACCTGGCTGGTCATCGACGAGACCCTGGCCGACCTCGCCCTCGACGTCCCCGCCCCGCCGCCCTTCGCCTCCCACGCCACGCCCGGTGGAACCGGCCAGGTCATCACCATCGGCTCGATGAGCAAGACCCACTGGGGCGGCCTGCGCATCGGCTGGCTGCGCGCCCCCGCCCGGCTCGTCACCGAACTCGCCGGCCAGCGAGTCGCCACCGACATGGGCGGATCGGTCGTGGACCAACTCCTGGCCCTCGCCCTGCTGGCACGGGCCGGCGAGCTCTTGCCGTCCCGCCTGGAACAGCTGCGCCGGCAGCGCGCTGCTCTGGCCGAGGCCTTGGCCGAGCACATCCCGCAGTGGACCTGGCAACTGCCGCCCGGCGGTCTGTCGCTGTGGGTCGATCTGGGCGAGCCTGTCGCCTCGGCGCTGGCCGAGCGGGCATTGGACAACGGGGTACGGATCGAGAGCGGTGCCTACTTCGCCACCGACCCGGGCATCTTCGAACAACGGCTCCGCATCCCCTACACCACACCTTCAGAAGCCCTGCGCGAGGCCGTACACCGCATGGCCGCCACCCTCGCCGACGGCCTCTCGCTCCCGTCCGCCACCCGACGACCGCACTGGGTCGCCTGAGAGGGCACCTCACGCCCGGTGACCAGCAGAAAGAGGTCGGTATGGCGAACGCCAGCTGGGCTGACCGAAGTTCAATGGCTAGCTGGAGGTGCGGCTTCCTCCGGCACGAACGCGGACGTCACCGCGGGCCGCTTTGTCGCTGAACGCGGAAGTCAGGTGGAGCGTGACCGGCTTTCAGATGCAGGAGCTCGACCAGCCGAATGGCATGGCCCTGGTTCGGCTCGTGGCGGTTCGGCGTCGGCCGGGCTCAGAGGGTGGTGACGCCGGCGCGCTTGTAGCTGCGGATCAGCAGGGCGGTTTCGGTCGCTATGCCGTCGGCGGCGCCGAAAGCGCGGCTGCTGAAGTCGTGCAGATCTTCCATGGAGCGGTGGCTGGAGTAGCCGAGGACGTTGTACCGCCCGGAGGTGAGGGCCAGTGAGCGCACCTCAGGTTCACGGCCGAGCGCTCGCAGGGTGGCGTCCAGACCGCGTTGCGGGACGGCGAGGCGGAAGCGTGCCTCGATGGGAAAGCCGAGGACCTCGGGCTCCGCGTGGAGCCGCAGGTGCAGGACGTGGGAGCCCATGAGCCGGGAGAGCCGGCGGCGGGCGGTGGTTTCGCCGACCCGCAGTTCCCGGGCCAGGCGGGTGGTGGACATCCGGGCGTCCTCCTTCAGGAGTGCGACCAGCTGCTCGTCCAGTTCGTCGGTCGGCAGGGGGCCGGCAGCGGTGTTCCCTGGCTCACGGCGCGTCGTACCGCAGTCGGCTCGTCGTCATACGGTGCCCAGTCGTTGGCCGTGAGCAGCAAGGTGAGCAGCAGCTGCGTCTCGATGCCGACGACACCGGTCATTTTGGCGATCGGGCCGTCCACGACGGAGAGCAGTTCGCGGTGGTCGGGAACGGTCAGCTCGACGAAGACCGCGGCCGGGCCGGTTGCGACCTCGACCGAGTAGGTATCGGGACGACGGGCGAGGGCGTGGGCGGTGTGGTGGAGGTGACCGGGGGCGCACCGGATCGCGAGCTGAGCGGCCACTCCCGTGCCGATGTATTCGTGGAGCAGGCTCGCGGTGAAGCGGATGCGTCCGGTGCCCAGCATGCGTTCCACCCTGCGGGCGACCGTCCGCTCATGAGCGCCGGTGGCGGCGGCGACCTCCGCGTAGCTCGCCCGGGGCTCTCTGCGCAGGGTCCGCAGGACGGCTTGGTCAAGGGCGTCGAGGGCGATGGGTGTCGGGTCGTCGTCCTTGCTGGTCACGGTGGTCTCCGTTGCGGGGTGCCGCTCAGTATCCGGTGGTGCTGCTCGGGTTGTGCAGGGTTGTCCGAGCGCGTTGCCCAGGCGGATGGATGTGTCGGGATTCGCTGCCGCAGCAGCTTGTTCTGACGCTTTCATCCGACATTTCGGCCACCCATTGTCGTAGATGACGCCTGTGATTCACATTGGCTTCCTGATTCCACCGGGCCCGTGCGTTGTCGCCGGGCCGTGTGCCCCGCCGTCCTTCTCCGGCACGGGTGGGTGGCACGCCTCCAGGAGAGGACCCTGTGAACCTTTCCACCGCTTTCGCCGACGCCCTGCGTGAGCGCTCCCGAGCGCGGCTGACGGCACGCCAGGATGACGTGATCGCCCTCAGCCACAGTCTCCACGCCGAGCCCGAACTCGCCTACGAGGAAACCCGATCCGCAGCCAAGATCGCCGACCTGATGGAGGGCAGTGGCTTCGCGGTGGCGCGCGGTGTATGCGACCTGCCGACCGCCTTCACCGCCACGGCCGGCAGTGGCGATCTTGTGATCGGCATCTGCGCCGAGTTCGACGCACTGCCGGGTATCGGGCACGCCTGCGGACACAACGTGAACGGAGCGGCCGCTGTGGCCGCAGCCCTGTCACTGGCGGAGATCGCCGACGAGATCGGGGTCACCGTCAAGCTGCTGGGCACCCCGGCAGAGGAGTACGGCGGCGGGAAGGTCGACATGATCCATGGGGGTGCCTTCGACGGCGTGGCGGCCGCGATGATGCTCCACGCCGGCCCGGAGGACTGTGCCGGTGCATGCACCCTGGCCATCAGCAGCTGGCAGGTCTCCTACACCGGTACGCCCGCCCATGCCGCCGTCATGCCACACCGCGGCGTCAACGCCGCCGACGCGATGACCCTCGCCCAGGTCGCCATCGGCCTGCAACGCCAGCAGATGATCCCCGGTGGCATCGTCCACGGCTTCGTCGCCTCCGCCGGCGAGGCCCCCAACGTCATCCCGGCCCGGGCCGACGCCTCGTACGACTGCCGGGCCGAGACCCTCGAAGACCTGCGCGAGCTCCAGCGCGCGATCCGCGCCTGTTTCGCGGCAGGCGCGCTGGCCACCGGCGCTGACCTGGAGATTCGCAGCGTCGGCAATGACTACGTCGACCTGCACCAGGACACCCCGATGGCGTCCCTGTACGCCGATGCCGCGTCCCGTCTGGGCCGTACTGTCATGCCCTCCGAGCAGGGCATGCGCGGCGCATCCACCGATATGGGCAACGTCTCCCACTTGGTGCCGTCCATTCACCCCTTCATCGGCTACAACACCAACAACGCCACCGCACACCATCCCGAGTTCACCCGCTACGGCGCCAGTGACGGCGCGGACCGAGCGGTGCTGGACGGCGGCCTCGCCATGGCCTGGACCGCGCCCGCGCTCGCCACCGACGCATCACACCACACTTCGCTGCTCGGACGCCTGGCCGGCCGGCAGACGGGAACGACCGTGAACTGAGCGGGATACGGCAACAGCTCCTCAGCCGGCTCCCCGACGCTGCGGGCCAACGCTCCGTACCGCCATGCCTGAACCGTAGGGAGCGCCTCGTGCGGCTGCGCATCGAAACGCGGACCCTGCACCGGCGCCGAGCCACATCAGGTCACCCATGCCACGACCGCCACAACGCCGCATACGCGCCCTCGGCGGCGACCAGTTCGTCGTGGCTGCCCAGTTCGCTGATGCGGCCTTGTTCGACGACCGCGATCACATCGGCGTCGTGCGCGGTGTGCAGCCGGTGGGCGATGGCCACCACCGTGCGGCCGTCCAGCACCTTGCCCAGTGAGCGTTCCAAGTGGCGGGCCGCCCGTGGGTCGAGCAGGGAGGTCGCCTCGTCCAGTACGAGGGTGTGCGGATCGGCGAGTACCAGGCGGGCCAGCGCGATCTGCTGGGCCTGGGCCGGCGTCAGCGTATGGCCGCCCGAGCCGACCTCGGTGTCCAGGCCCTGCTTCAGGGCCCTTGCCCAGTCGGCGGCGTCCACCGCGCCGAGAGCGGCCCATAGTTCGGCGTCCGTCGCCGCCGTGCGTGCCAGCAGAAGATTGTCGCGGAGCGGGCCCACGAAGATGTGGTGCTCCTGGTTGACCAGTGCCACCAGTTCGCGGATCCGCTCGGCCGGCAGGTCGGAGAGCTCGGCGCCGCCCATGGTGACCGTGCCGGTGCGGGGGCCGTAGATGCCCGCCAGCAGCCGGCCGAGCGTCGATTTGCCGGCGCCGGACGGACCCACCAGCGCCAGCCGGGTCCCCGGCCGGACCTGCAACGAGACCTCGCGCAGCACATCGACGCCCGCGCGGTAGCCGAAGCTGACGTCGTCGGCGTGGACGTCCCGGCCGTCGGGGAGCCGTTCCGCGCCACCGGCCTCCGGCTCGATCTCCCGGACGCCGACGAGCCGCGCGATGGACACCTGGGCCACCTGCAGCTCGTCGTACCAGCGCAGGATCATGCCGACCGGCTCGATCATCATCTGCCCCAGCAGAGCGCCGGTCGTCAGCTGCCCCGGGGTCATCCAGCCCTGGATGACGAATGCCCCGCCGAGCAGCAGCACCGAGCCCAGGAGCAGCACATACGTCACATCGATGACGGGGAAGAGGACCGAGCGCAGGAAGAGGGTGTAGCGCTCCCATTGCGTCCATGTGCGGATGCGGTCCTCGGACCGGGCGATACGGCGTGAGCCCAGCCGATGGGCCTCGATGGTGCGTCCCGCGTCCACGGACTCGGTGAGTACGGCGGACACCGCGGCATAGCCGGCGGCCTCCGAACGGTAGGCGCCGGGCGCCCGTTTGAAGTACCAGCGGCAGCCGACGATCAGCAGCGGCAGCGCGATCACTACGGACAGCGCGAGCGGCGGCGCGGTGACGGTGAGCCCGCCGAGCAGCAGCGCCATCCACACCACACCGATGGACAGCTGCGGTACGGCCTCGCGCATCGCGCTGGACAGCCGGTCGATGTCCGTGGTGATCCGCGACAGCAGATCGCCGGTGCCGGCCCGCTCCAGAACGCCCGGCGGCAGTGCCACGGACCGTACGAGGAAGTCCTCGCGCAGATCCGCCAGCATCAGCTCGCCGAGCATCGCCCCGCGCAGCCGGACCATGCGGACGAACACCGTCTGGGCGACCAGTGCGAGGACGAACAGCGCGACGGTGTGCCCCAGTTGGACGTCCCGGGCGCCCGCGGACAGCTTCTCGACGACCCCGCCGAGCAGATACGGGCCGGCCATGGAGGCGATCACCGCGGCCGCGTTCACGGCGATCAGCACGGTGAACGCCCGGCGGTGGCGGCGGAGCAGGCCGCGGGCATAGCCACGTACCGTCGCCGGTGAGCCGACAGGCAGTGTGGTGAGGATCTGCGGTGCGTCCGGATCGTGCTCCGGCGGCGCCAGGCCGATCATGCGGTCTCCTCGGTCATGCCGGTCGACATCGCCGGCTCGGTGTCCGTCTCGCGGGTGACGACGGCGCGGTAGGCGGGGTGGCTGTGCAGCAGTTCGCGGTGGGTGGCCTCGGCGACGACCTTGCCCTCGTGGAGGAACACCACCTGTTCGGCCCGGTCCAGAAGGAGGGGGCTGGAGGTGAGCACCACCGTCGTACGGCCCGTCCTGATCTCCCGTAGGCCGTCGGCGATCCGGGCCTCGGTGTGCGCGTCGACGGCGCTGGTCGGTTCGTCGAGCACCAGCACCTCCGGGTCGGCGACCAACGACCTCGCCAGCGCCAGCCGCTGGCGCTGGCCGCCGGACAGGGAGCGGCCGCGCTCGGTGATGTGGGTGCGCATCGGGTCGCCGGAGTCGTCGACGGACGCCTGCGCCAGCGCGGCCAGTACGTCGTCGCACTGGGCCGCGGCCAGCGCCTTCGTCGCGTCCACATGCCCGGAGGCCGGTACGTCGAGCAGCTCGCCGAGGGTGCCGGAGAGCAGCATCGGGTCCTTGTCCTGGACGAGTACGGCGCCGCGGGCGGCGTCGCGCGGCAGGTCGTCCAGCGGTGTGCCGCCGAGGACGACGGACAGCGGGCTGTCCGCGTCGGCGCCGTCCTCGTCGCGCTGCGCCGGGTGGCCGCCGAGGCGTTCGGCGAGCCGGCCCGCGGCGTCGGGGTCGCCGCAGAC
>NZ_QUAC01000197.1 GCF_003389455.1 Streptomyces inhibens
CGCCCCGCCGGGCGCCGGCCAGGGCGGTCGCGGCGGCGAGCGTGGTGCGGCCCGCGCCGCCGGGCCCCGTGACAAGGACGATGCGCACGCTCAGAGCTTCTTGGCCTCGTCGGCGGACCGGGCCTCGTCGGCGGGCCCGGCAGCCTGGTCGGCGGGACCGCTCTCGACGCGCTTCTTCAGCCCGGCCAGCGCACGGTCGATGATGACCTTCTCGGCCTTGCGCTTGATCATCCCGAGCATCGGGATCTTGACGTCGACGGTGAGCTGGTACGTCACCTCGGTGCTGGCGCCGTTGTTCAGCGCGGCGAGACGGTAGGAGCCGTCGAGGGCTCGCAGCATCTGGGACTTGACCAGGGACCAGCTGACCTCGTTGGCACCGGTCCAGGTGTAGGCGAGGGTGTGGTCGTCCTTGATCGCGCCGGCGTCCAGCAGCAGGCGCACCTGCGCCGCGCGGCCCTCGTCGTCCTTGGCGAGCACCTCTGCCTCTTTGACCTCGCCGGTCCACTCCGGATAGCGGTCAAAGTCGGCGATCACTCCCATCACTTCGGCGGGTGCCGCCTCGATCGTGATGCTCGAGCTGGTGTGTTCGGCCATCGCCGTGACTCCTCCATGCCGATTCATGCCGGTCCGCCGACTCTTCCCCAAGCTCTCAGCTCCGTTCGAGCAGGGGAGACCCACTGCGCGGTGTCTCTGCTGCCAAGAGCCCGTCGTCGAGCCCGGCCGGGATTCGACGACAGGCTCTGAGGCTACCGCGCGGGGGAACGGAGGCGGACACCAGCGGGCCCGCCACGACCGGGCGCACACCCCTCGGACCGCCGGCCACCAGGCGCGCCACCCCTGCCGTTCCGGCGCTCCGCCCCGCCCGTTCCGGCTCACCACTTCAGAACGTACGGCGTCCCCGTGGCATTGAAGTGGCCGACATTGACGCATTCCGTGCCCCCGATCCGGACCCGGCGGGCGAGCGGCTGGTGCACATGACCGAAGAGGGAGTAGCGCGGCCGGGTGGTGCGGATGGCGTGCAGCAGCGCCGCACTGCCGCGCTCGAAGCGGCGGGCGACGGTGTCGTAGCAGAGCTCGGGCACGTCCGGCGGGATGTGGGTGCACAGCACGTCGACCTCGCCGACCGCCTCGATCTTGGCGGCGTACTCCTCGTCGCTGATCTCGTAGGGGGTGCGCATGGGTGTGGACAATCCGCCGCCGACGAAGCCGAAGACCCGGCCGCCGATCTCCACCCGCTGTCCGTCCAGGACGGTGGTGCCGGGCCCGGCGTACTCGGGCCACAGGCGCGGTATGTCGACGTTGCCGTAGGTGGCGTACGTGGGTGTCGGGAAGGCCGCGAAGAGTTCGGCGTACTGCCTGCGGACCGCGCCCTCGATGACGGACTCGCGGCTCACGCCCGTGCCGTCCAGCTCTCCCCACAGCCTGCGGCCGAGCTCGCGGGCCTCCTCGAAGCGCCGTGCGGTGCGGAGTTCGACCAGCGCGCCGGCGTTCGCTGCGCCGAAGAGGTCGGGGAAGATGCCGCGCGAGTGGTCGGCATAATCGAGGAAGAGGACCAGGTCACCGAGGCAGACCAGGGCGTCGGCGCCGGTCCCGGCCGCCGCGAGGTCCCGGCTGTTGCCGTGTACGTCACTGACCACATGCACGCGCATGGCGTCACCCTAGATCGCGCGAGCGCGCGCGGGGAGTGCCCCCGGTCGGGCTGGGGTTACTTTCGGGTCACCGACCCGCTGGTCTAGTCTGCGCGGGACAGTCCCCATGGCGTATCTCCAAGCGTGTGACGCATCGAACATCTGGGCGTGACCCCCTATCCCAACCGCAATACCCATGGGTAACGTCCGGGCAGTCCAATCCCCCTTGCATGATCATGGACCGCCGCCGGTGTACACACAGCGTCGTGGCGCCGGCGCTTTTGAGGAGCAGCAGTCTTGCGCGAGTTCAGCCTTCCGGCCCTGTACGAGGTCCCCGCGGACGGCAATCTGACGGATCTTATCCGCCGAAATGCCGCGCAGCACCCGGATGTTGCCGTCATGGGACGCAAGGTGAACGGCGAGTGGCAGGACGTCACCGCCACCACCTTCCTCGCCGAGGTCCGCGCCGCCGCCAAGGGCCTGATCGCTTCCGGAATCCAGCCCGGTGACCGGGTCGGCCTGATGTCGCGCACCCGCTACGAGTGGACGCTGCTGGACTTCGCCATCTGGAGCGCCGGCGCGATCACCGTCCCCGTGTACGAGACCAGTTCCGCCGAGCAGATCCAGTGGATACTCGGCGACTCCGGCGCGGTGGCCTGCCTGGTGGAGACCCCCGGCCACGAGGCGGCCGTCGAATCGGTCCGCGACCGGCTGCCCGACCTGGCGAACATCTGGCAGATCGAGCGGGACGCCATCGCCCGGCTGCGGGCCGCCGGCGCCGGCCTCACCGACGACGAGGTGGACGCGCGCAGCGCGCTCGCCGACGCGGACTCGCCGGCCACCATCGTCTACACCTCCGGCACCACCGGCCGCCCCAAGGGCTGTGTGCTCAGCCACCGCAGCTTCTTCGCCGAGTGCGGCAATATCGTCGAGCGGCTGCGCCCGCTGTTCCGCACCGGTGACTCCTCGGTCCTGCTCTTCCTCCCCATCGCCCATGTCTTCGGCCGCCTGGTGCAGGTCGCCTCCGTGATGGCCCCCATCAAGCTGGGCCACGCCCCCGACATCAAGCACCTCACCGACGACCTCGCCTCCTTCCGGCCGACGCTGATCCTGGGCGTGCCCCGGGTCTTCGAGAAGGTCTACAACTCGGCGCGGGCCAAGGCCCAGGCCGACGGCAAGGGCAAGATCTTCGACAAGGCCGCGGAGACCGCGATCGCGTACAGCCGCGCGCTGGACACCGCGGACGGCCCGGCGCTCGGCCTGAAGCTGAAGTACAAGGTCTTCGACCGGCTGGTCTACGGCAAGCTGCGGGCCGTCCTCGGCGGCCGCGCCACCCACGCCATCTCCGGCGGCGCCCCGCTCGGTGAACGCCTCGGCCACTTCTACCGCGGCATCGGCTTCACCGCCCTGGAGGGCTACGGCCTGTCGGAGTCCTGCGCGGCCACCGCCTTCAACCCCTGGGACCGTCAGAAGATCGGCACCGTCGGCCAGCCGCTGCCGGGCTCCGTGGTGCGTATCGCCGACGACGGCGAGGTGCTGCTGCACGGCGAGCACCTCTTCACCGAGTACTGGAACAACCCCACGGCCACCAAAGAGGCCCTGTCCGACGGCTGGTTCCACACCGGCGACCTCGGCACCCTCGACGAGGACGGCTACCTCGCCATCACCGGCCGCAAGAAGGAAATACTGGTCACCGCGGGCGGCAAGAACGTCGCCCCCGCCGTGATCGAGGACCGCATCCGGGCGCACGCCCTGATCGCCGAATGCATGGTCGTCGGCGACGGCCGGCCCTTCATCGGCGCGCTGGTCACCCTCGACGAGGAGTTCCTCCCCCGCTGGGCCGAGGAGCACGGCCACCCCGCCGACGTGAAGCCGGCCGAGATCGCCGACGACCCCGAGCTGCTGGCCGCCGTCCAACGCGCCGTCGACGACGGCAACGCGGCCGTCTCCAAGGCCGAGTCGGTCCGCAAGTTCCGCATCCTGCCGGCCCAGTTCACCGAGGAGTCGGGCCATGTCACGCCGTCGCTGAAGCTGAAGCGGAATGTCGTGGCGAAGGACTTCGCCGAGGAGATCGAGGCGCTGTACCGGGCCTAGGACGGGTCCGATGGTTGACCGGATGCGGGTGTCCGGTCGGCCGGGCACCGTCGAGATCCGCCGTCGTGGCCGAGCGCCGCGGCGGCGGATCTTTTTGTGGCGGGCCGCCGTTGAGGGCCGGCCTGCCGCTTACAGCAGCTCCTTGAGGCGCTCCGCCAGCAGGTCCCAGCGCCATTTCTCCTCGACCCAGGCGCGGCCGCGTTCGCCCATGGTGCGGCGCAGGACGGGGTCCTTGAGGAGGGTGATGATGCGTTCGGCGGTGGGGGTCGGGGAGCCGCCGGGGACGACCCAGCCGGTTTCGCCGTTCAGGACCGCGTCGGGGGCGCCGCCCGAGTCGCCCGCCACGACGGGGAGCCCGGTCGCCGAGGCTTCCAGGTAGACGATGCCGAGGCCCTCGACGTCGAGCCCGCCGCGGCGGGTGCGGCACGGCATCGCGAAGACATCACCGGCGCCGAAGTGGGCGGGCAGTTCCTCCCAGGGGACCGCCCCGGTGAAGCGCACCGCGTCCCCGACGCCCTTCTCCAGGGCCAGCGCGTGCAGCTCCTTCTCGTACGGGCCGCCGCCGACGATCAGCAGCACTGCGTCGGGCACCGCGGACACGATGGCGGGCATCGCCTCGATGAGGGTGTCCTGCCCCTTGCGCGGTACGAGCCGTGAGACACACACCACGACCGGCCGGCCGGCGAGCCCGAGCCTGGCCCGTACGGCGTCGCCGCCGGAGCCCGGGTGGAAGGTCTTCTCGTCGACGCCGGGCGGGAGTTGGACCATCCGTGCGGCGGCTTCGGGAGTGAGTGCGTCCGCGATCCGCGAGCGGGTGTACTCGCCGAGGTAGGTGAGGGTGTCCGTGCCCTCGCCGATGCGGCGCAGAAGTTGGCGGGCGGCCGGCAGCTGTGCCCAGCCCGCCTCATGGCCGTGTGTGGTCGCCACGATGCGGCGGGCGCCGGCCGAGCGGAGCGCGGGCGCCATCAGCCCGAGCGGCGCGGCGGCGCCGAACCATACGGACGAGCAGCCGTGTTCGCGCAGCAGCCCGGTGGCCCGCCGGGTCACCCTCGGAGTGGGCAGCAGCATCGTCGTACGGTCCCGGACGACCGGGAAGGGCTGCTCGGCGTCGAACGCCGCGGTGGCCGCGAGACCTTCCTTGCCGCGCTTCCAGGTCGAGGCGTAGACGACGACCTGGGAGGGGTCCAGACGCAGCGCCATGCTGTGCAGAAAGGCCTGGATACCGCCGGGCCGGGGCGGGAAGTCGTTCGTGACGATCAAGGTCTTGTGCACGATGGTCTCTCGACGGTCGGTCCGAGCGGTCGGTCTCGGCGGTTCGGGCCCGACAGTACCGGTCGCGGGCCGGCCGGCGGCGGCCCGCCCCGCCACGCCCGTCCCTCCTCTACGGTCGTGACCAGCCCCTACCGGCATCATGTCGGCAGGCGCGGCCGACGAGCGACGAGGTGACGATGACCAGCATCAGCAGAGCGCGCGGGGCGGGTCTCCCGGTCGCGGTGTGGGCCGTGACCCGGGCCGTGGTCCTGCTGTGCGTCCTGAGAGTGCTGGTGCTGCCGGGACCGGATGTCACCACCGATGTCTCGGTGATCTACCAGGGCTGGTTCGAGGTCCTGAAGACCGGCACCTTCCCGCTGGACGATGTGACCTGGCAGTACCCGCCGGCCGCCGCGCTCGCCGTGCTCGCCCCGGGTCTGCTGCCCCTCGACTACGCGCCGGCGTTCTACGCCCTGGTCCTGGCCGCGGACGCGGCGGCGCTCGCGCTCTTCCTGCGTGCCGGCCGGCGCCTGGGCCATCGCCCGGCCGGGGCGTGGGTGTGGATCGTGGGCGTCGCGCTGCTGGGCCCGACCGCGTACGCCCGCTACGACCTGCTGGTCACCGCGGTCGCCGCCGCCGCGCTGTTCGCCGCGGTCCGCCGGCCGCGGGTGGCGGGCGCGCTGGTCGCGTTCGGTGCGCTGCTGAAGGTCTGGCCCGCGCTGCTGCTCACCGGGGCGGCGCTCCGTGGCCGCCGGGCGGGCGCCCTGTGGCGCAGCGCCGCCGGCAGCGCGGCCGGGCTGACCCTGTTCTTCGTGGCCGCCGCACCGGGCGCGCTGGCCTTCCTCACCTTCCAGCGCGACCGCGGTACGGAGATCGAGTCGCTCGGCGCGTTGGTCTTCCATGTCGCCCGCCACTACGGGTGGAGCGGCCAGGTGCTGCTGAACTACGGCTCGGTGGAGTTCCTCGGACCGGGGGTCCCGCTCGTCAGCACCCTCGCGCTCGCGCTGAGCGTCGCCGCGCTGGGCTGGCTGGTCCTGTGGCGGGTGCACGCCCGGGAGCGCACGCCCGCGACGCTGTGCGACGCCGCCTTCACCGCGACCCTGCTGTTCACCACCACCAGCCGGGTGATCAGCCCGCAGTACATGCTCTGGCTGGTGGGGCTGGCCGCGGTGTGCATGACCGTACGCGGCAGCCGGCAGGCGCCGGCGGCGGTGCTGGTCCTGCTCGCCACCGGGGTCACGCTGCTGGAGTTCCCGGTCGGGTTCGCGCATGTGGTGGCGAGCGATCTGCGGGGCATCGCGCTGCTGGCGCTGCGCAACGGGCTGCTGGTCGCCGCGTCGCTGCTCGCCTGCCGCCGGCTGTGGACCTCGACGCGCGGGCCCGTACGCGGGCTCCCCGGGTCCGTCGAGCTGATCGCCGCGCGGTCGGCGGCGGGCGATACGGCTGCCCCTCTCACCGCTCCAACAGCTGCTTCACATAAGCCCGCCACCGACGGGTGAACTCCTCCAGGCCGACGCCCAGTTGGGTCCGCATCGCGCGGTCCGTGCGGTCGGCGCGGGACGGCGGGCGGTCCGGGTGGTGCCGGCCGGGGGACCCCGCCCGGGCGGTGCCGTGGGGCGCCGCCGTCCCCTGCACGGCCTCCATGGGCGCGCCCGTGTTCCCGGCCGAGGCCGGTATCCCGCTCTTGCCCGCCGCCCGGTAGAACGCGATCAGCTTGGCCTCGCCCCACTTGTCGGCGATCATCCGGCAGGCCAGCCAGCTGCCCTCGTACGCCTTCGCCAGCCGGTCGGCGCCGGCCTTGAAGCCGAAGTCGGCGTCGGTCGGGAGGCGGGCGGGGAGCTTGCCCTTGGCGAGCGCGCGCGTGAGTTCGGGGGCGGCGGTGGCGGGCTTGCGACGGGTACCGCGGTAGGCGACCCAGTCGGCGAAGCCCTCGGAGAGCCACAGGGGGGTGGCCGCGGTGGTGACCGTACGGGTGGCGACATGCGTGGTCTCGTGGGTGAGGACCACCTTGCGGCCGAGGTCGTTGAGCTCCTCGTACGCATCGGGGTTGACGATCACGCGGTCCGCGGGCGCGCTCGTCGTCGCGCCGGCCTCGCCGGTGGTCACCGCCGCGATCCCGGCATAGCCGGACGGGTCGTCGCTGCCCATCAGCTGTGCCATCCGCTCGACCGAGTCGGGCGCCTCCACCACCACCTTCTGCGCCCACTTCCCCTTCCAGGCGTCGGAGACCGCGGGCACCGCCTGGTCCACCCGGCGCGCCAGGTCCCGCAGCCGCGCCGGATGCCCGGCGCCGCCGAGGACCAGGCTGTACCGGCCGCGGACCAGCCGTACCGGACCCTGGTCCCACAGCTGGCGGGTGCCGATCCTGCCGACCGCCGTGCCGTCGGTGTCCGAGGAGATCAGCCAGCGGCCGTCGCGCTCGGTGAGCGTGAGGTACTGGACGGCGTTGACCGGCGCGGTGTCATAGCCCTTGAGGCGGTAGCGCAGCCGTACCTTCGCGGCCAGCTGTTCGCCGCCGTCGGGGAGCGGGAAGGCGTCGGTCGAGTCGAGGTCGTAGTTCCAGTCGGCGAGCGGGACACCGGCCAGGTGGGCGAACATGGCGCGCTGGCTGTTGCGGTAGCCGGTGGCGCGGGGGTCGACGGCGGCCAGGAAGCCCGTCTCGTCCCGCTGCCGGACGGCCTGGGCACGGGCGTCGAGCATGCGCTGGACGTCCGGGAAACGGGCCGACGGCGAGGGCGCGGGCCCGCAGCCGGCCACGGGGGCGAGCAGCACGAGGAGCAGCGCGCCGCAGCCCGCCGCCCGGGCACGCGACGGCGCCCGTCTCGCCCACTGGTCTGACATGCGGACGATCGTAGATCCGGCCCGGCCGGGGCAAAAACGCTGGGATCCGCCTCAGGGCCTGGTGACGGCCGAGATCGGCATCATCGCGACCGGGTCATAGCGCACCCGCGCGCCGGGATAGGGCGCGTGGACCACGTGGCCGTTGCCGACGTACATCCCGACATGGCTGGCGTCCGAGCGGTAGATGACCAGGTCACCGGGTTGTGCCTGGCTGAGCGGGACCTGCCGGC
This sequence comes from Streptomyces inhibens, assembly GCF_003389455.1. Classification (GTDB taxonomy): domain Bacteria; phylum Actinomycetota; class Actinomycetes; order Streptomycetales; family Streptomycetaceae; genus Streptomyces; species Streptomyces inhibens. The sequence goes on from NZ_QUAC01000197.1 coordinate 8,045, forward strand.
CGGCGCCGCGCTGGGCCTGCGACGTACGGGGCAGCCAGACGCCGGCCCGGCCGTAGGCCCATTGGGTGAGTCCGGAGCAGTCGAAGGCGGAGGGTCCGCTGCTTCCCCAGGCGTACGGGGAGCCGACGGCGGCGCGCACCGCGGCGACGGCCGCGGCGGCCCGCCCGGAGGCCGGTACGGCGCCGGCCAGGTCGGGGGCCACCTCGCCGCGTCCGTCGCTCCTGGAGGCCCGGGCGTAGGCCTCCCTGGCGTCCCTGGGGAGCGCGTTCAGCAGCCGCTGCGCGGCGGCCAGCTTGCGCTGGACGTCCTTCTTGCGGCGGGCGACGTCCTTGCGGCCGGCCTCCAGCTCCGCCAGCTTGCGTACGGTCTCCCGGCGCTGCTGTTCCAGGGACCGCTGCGCCGCCCGCAGTTCGCGCAGCCGGCCGGCCTGCGCATTGCCGAGCCGGTCGAGCGCGGAGGCCTTCTCCAGGTAGCTGTCGGGCCGCTCGGTGAGCATCAGCCTGAGGGTGGGGTCCAGCCCGCCGTCGCGGTACTGGGCGGCGGCCAGCGCGCCGAGCCGGCCGCGCATCCGGTTGACCCGCTCCTGGGCGCGGGCGGTGCGGTCCTGGAGGGTCGCCACCTCGTCGCGCAGCTCCTTGGCCCGGGCGTCGGCGCCGTCGTACTTCTCGGTGGCCCGCTCCGCCTGTTCGTAAAGCTTGTCGACCTGTGCGGTCGCCGCTTCGCGGCCGGCGGCCGGGTGTTTCGCGGGGTCGGCGGAGGCCGGCTGTGCCGACAGCGCGGCGGCGGTCGCCAGGGCGGCCGACAGAACGGTGACCCCGGCGAGGGTGGCCTGGCCGTACTGCGAGGTACGGCGGTGGGACGCCACGAGAGCCGCACTCCTTTCGATGGGGGTCTCCCCTGTTCGAGCGCAGCCGAGAACTATGGGGGAAGACCCTGCCGCCCTGGAGGGCGTCGGTGACCGGATGCTGCGAGGGCAGACAGTAACGGCGCCGGTCCACACCGAACAAAGACCACTTTTCGTGCGCAAAAAGCCGCCCCGCCGGTGACTGTGCAGGTCACCGGCGGGGCGGCAGGTCAGCGGCGAGGGCCGCAGTTCGCCCGAACGGGCGGCAGGCTGAGAGTGTTGTGAGGCTTTTCAGACCCGCACGCCGAACGCGAACGGCATGTTGCCGATCGCCTCGTAGCGCACGGAGGCGCCGGGCTTCGGCGCGTGCAGCACCTGGCCGTTGCCGGCGTAGAGGCCGATGTGGTGCAGGTCGCTGTAGAAGAGCACCAGGTCGCCGGGCTTGAGGGCGCTCTCCGAGCCGATCCGGGTACCGGCGTTGGCCTGTGCCTGCGAGGTACGCGGCAGCGACTGGCCGGCCTGCTGGTAGGCCCAGGAGGTCAGACCCGAGCAGTCGAAGGACGACGGGCCGGTGGCGCCCCAGACGTAGGGCGAACCTATCTTGGTCTGGGCGGCCTGCAGGGCGGCCGCACCGCGCTGCGAAGCGGGCACGTCATCGCCGAGGTTGACCCGCTCGTTGCTGCGGTTGGCGCGGTCCTCCTTGGCCTGCATGGCCGCCCGCTCCTTGGCGGTCAGGGTGTTGAGCAGCTCCTGCGCCTTGGCGAGCTTGCCCTTGATCTCGTCCTTCTTGTCACCGAGCGCCTTACGGGTCTCGGAGAGGTCCTTGATCTTGCTCGCGGCCTCCTCGCGCTCCTGGGCGAGCCGGCGCTGCTTGTCCGCGATGGTCTTCAGCTGCTCGGCCTGCTTACCGCTCAACTGGTCGAGCGTGGCGGCCTTTTCGAGGTAGGTGTCCGGGTCGCCGGAGAGGAACAGCTGGACCGAGGGGTCGATGCTGCCGCTGCGGTACTGGCCGGAGGCGACGGCACCCAGGCCCTTGCGGAGCTGGTTGAGCTCGCCCTGACCGCGGGCGACCTTGTCCTGGAGGTCGTCGACCTCCTTCTGGAGCTTGTCCTGCTGCTCCTTGGCCCCGTTGTACTTCTCGGTGGCCTGCTCGGCCTGCTCGTAGAGCTTGTCGACCTCGGACTTGACGTCCTTCTTCGACTGCTGGTGGGGGTCGGCCTGGGCGACCTGGGACGAGAGGGCTACGGCCGCCGCGGCGGTGGCGGTGAGCACGGTCACGCGGGTACGGCTCGGCTGCTTGGGTCGACGGTGGGACGCCACGGGGGCGAGCTCCTTCTTCCTTCAGCCGCCTACCGGGAAGTGGGGGGGGTAAGACCCCGGCTCCGCGTGAACGCCGCGGACTCGGCGGTACCTTCACTGTTCATCCCGGTTGGATGATCACCTGTATGAAGGTTCGGACTGACCTTAGTAACCGAGCTGTGATCGCTTCAAATCCTCACGGGAAAAATCTGCGCCACAAACCCCATCCTTTACCAACATCACACAGGCAGTAAGCATCAATTGACGCTCAGATACGGATGGCAAGCGACTTCCCGGGCTCCGGGGGCTCTCGGGGCGCGTTCCGTCAGGTGCGGGCAAGTCGTTTGAGGAGCAAGGCCGATGCGACCGGCCGCGCCCCGGCCTTGGCGACACCGTCGGCCACTTCCCGGTCGGTGGAGACCACGACGACCGGACGGCCGGGCGGTTCGGCCCTTACCAGCTGACGAATCAACTCATCAGCCGTTACGCCCGGTTTGCTGAAAAGGACCCGGACTCCGCGCGGCGGCGCGAGCAGCACCGGCGCCGCCAGCTCCGCGCCGTCGAAGACACAGGTCATCTCCGCGCCGGTCTGCGCCGCCAGCACCGCGAGACCGCCCAGCAGCCGCAGCCGCTGCTTGTCGAGCGGCATGGTCGGATAGCCGGTTTTGGTGACGTTGTAGCCATCCACCACCAAATGTGCCTGAGGCAGCGCCAGAAGCTGGTCGAGCAGCGCCGGGTCCGTCTCCGACAGCGCCCGCGTGGCAATGTCCTTGGGCGTCATCCGGCCCGGGGCGACCGCCTCGACGGTGTCCGCCGGGTGGACGTTGGCGGGCGGCAGGGCCAGCTCGCGGCGCAGCCCCTGGGCCGCGTCCAGGACCGTGTCCAACAGCAGCCGCAGCCGCATGTCCTCGACGCTGCGCCCCTCGCGGGCGGCTCGCCGGCTGGTCTCCAGCACTGCCTCGGCCTCGGCGATCCGGGCTTTGAGCCGGCGCAGTTCGCTGTCCGCCGCGGTCTTCTCGATGGCCGCCCGGTCCCGCGCCTCGGTCAGCGCGGCCTCGGCCTTGCGCACCGCCGCCTCACCGCGCTTGACGTCGCTCAGCGCGCTGCGCAGCTTGCGCCGCAGTGATTCGTTCTCCTTGCGGACGGCGTCCAGATCCGTCCTGATGCGTTCGGTGTCCGCACGGGCCTCGCCGCGTGCCTGCGCCAGCTCCTCGCGCAGCCCGGCCAGCTCCCGCTCGGCCTCCTCGCCGGCCCGCTCGGCCCGCGCCCGCTGGGCCTCCTCGCCGGCCGCCGCGACGAGCTTGACCCAGCCGTCCGGGCGCAGCACATAGGCAGCCGCGGCGACATCGAGCGGATCGGCCGCGGCGGGCGGGTTGCCGTGGTCCAGGGCCTCGGCCAGCTCCGGCTGGGCCTCGCGCAGCTTGGCCGCGATCCGCTGCCGGAAGACCGCATCGCTCTCCAGCGCCGCGGCCATCGCGTTTCCGGCGAACTTCGCCCGACGAGTCGGGGTGAACCGGGCGTACTGCCGCAGCGGTGACGGGAGTTCGGCGACCGTCAGCGCGCCGAACGACTCCGCGGTGAGCGCCACGACCCGGCGCCGTACGCCCTCGGGCAGCGGTCGGTCGAGCACTTCGTCCGCCGCACCCTCGGGTGCGTCGTCACGCTGGGCCCCCGGCTCCCCTTCTGGACGGTCCACCACGGCTGCATCGCTCCGATCTCAGGCGCTCGCGCCCGGACGGTCCACCAGCTCGATCTGGTCGACCGCGTTGCACCAGCGGCAGCGCACGGACTCGATGCTCTCACTGAGAACCTCGCGCTCCTCCACCTTCGGGTCCCCGGCCAGGTCCAGGTGGACGTACTCGACGACCTTGGACTGACGGGTCACATCGAAACGCGTGAGGTTGCCGCACAGCGTGCAACGCCACCGGGTTTCGGCCGTCGGCAGGGGAACAGCCATCGTGTCGTCCTCTTTCGTGCTCATCGATCTCGTGCTGTCGTGCGGTTCACGCGGTGCGCCGTCGGACTGCGGGAGTTCGCAAGGTTATGCCTGCAACCCTACGGCCTGATGGGGGGCCGGTGCGGGCCCTGCCCAGGAGCCGGTACGCGGCGAGGCACTCTGTCCCGATTGCCCCCCATTGAGCCATGATCGCTTTATGACGGCGCCGTCTACTCCTCCTCGTCTGCCCGGTCTCACCCGTCCCGCGCACCCCGTCCGCTCCCTCAAAGCGCTCTTTTCACGGATGACGAATGTCCTGATCTGCCTGTGCTGCGCGGTCTTCGTGATCGGACCCGCCTCCGGCCTGAACCGGATGTACGGGAGCGGCGACGCCCTGTTGAAGGCCCAGACCGCGTATTTCAAGCGGTGGGGCGTGATCCCGCTGGATCTGTGGAGCGGCTCGGCGCGGGCGCTGCTCACCCCGCTCACCGCGCTGTTCGTCCACGGCAGCTGGCTGCATCTGCTCGGCAACATGCTGTTTCTGTACGTCTTCGGCGCGATGGCCGAGGCGCGGATGGGCCGGCTGCCGTTCGCCGCCTTTTACCTCATCATCGGCTACCTGGCACTGCTCGGCTACGCGGCCGCACACGCCGGCTCGGGCCAGACGCTGGTGGGCGCCTCCGGCTCGATCTCCGGCGTACTGGGCGCCTTCCTCTACCTCTTCCCCAAGGCCCGGGTCACCAGCGTCTTCCCGTTCCTGTTCTTCCTGCCGCTGCGCTTTCCCGCCTGGATCGTGCTGTTGTTCTGGTTCTTCCTGCAGTGGCAGGCCGCGCAGGACGACCCCCACGGCCCCGGTGTCGCCTACCTCGCGCATGTGGTCGGCTTCGCGCTCGGCTTCCTCTACGCATGGGTCCGCTACGGGAGGGATAGTGTGGGGGCCACCAGGGAGAATGTCCGGGCGACCGAGGGAGAGAGCCAGCCGTGATCACGTCGATCGTGCTCATCAAGACCAGCGTGGACCAGATCCCGGAGATCGCCGAGAAGATCGCCGCACTGGACGGCGTCAGCGAGGTCTACTCGGTCACCGGCGCCCACGACCTGATCGCCATGGTGCGGGTCGCCGCCCACGACGACCTCGCGGAGGTCATCCCCGGCCGGATCAGCAAGGTGCCGGGCGTCGCCTCCACGGAGACGCATATCGCCTTCCGTACGTNCCGGGCGTCGCCTCCACGGAGACGCATATCGCCTTCCGTACGTACTCCCAGCACGACCTCGAAGCGGCCTTCGCGATCGGGCTCGACGCGTAGCCCGTTTTCCCCACGTTGCCGGCCGTCCCGCCGTACCTCTTCTCTCCGTTGCTCCCCCACTGCCTGAAGGGCGTGGGAGGTACCCCCACGCGGCGGGCTGTGTCCGCTGCGCGGGGCTGTTCAGCTGCGGGACCGGCCCTCCGGACTCCGTCCTGCGGCCCGCCCCCTCCCGTGGGTGGGTGGGAATACGTGGGCGGGGGCGGGCGTGGTGCCGTCAACTGGCCGCAGTGGCCCCCTCCGCACACCCCCACCGGCCTTCTTCCATCCCACTCACGGGAGGGGACGGGCCGCAGGGGCAGGGTGTCCGGACGTAAAGCGAAGCAGTCCGGACACCCTGCCCCGGAGGGCCGTCACCGCACCCGACAACCCACGCCCGCCGCGTGGGGGTACCTCCCACGCCCTTTAGGCAGTGGGGGAGCAACGGTGAACCAGCACCACGGCGGGAAGCCGAAAACGTGGGGGTACGCCCACGTCAGGCAGACGTGTCGGGCACGCAACGCCCGTCCTCGGTGCGGTAGTTCCAGCGCGCGCCGTCCGCCACCAGCTCCTTGACCGCCCGCACGAACCGCTCGACATGCTCGTCGGGGGTGCCGGCGCCGAAGCTGACCCGGATGGCGTTGAGGGAACGCTCCCCGGGCGCCGCCTCCGGGGCACCGCACTCCCCCGGCTCCTGCGGCTCGCTGCCCAGCAGGGTCCGTACGAGCGGGTGCGCGCAGAACAGCCCGTCACGCACCCCGATGCCGTACTCGGCGGACAGCGCGGCCGCGAAGTGCGAGCTGTTCCAGCCCTCGACGACGAAGGAGAGCACGCCCACCCGCGGGGCGTCGTCGCCGAAGAGCGAGAGCACCTTCACCTCGGGCACCTCGGCCAGGCCCTCGCGGACACGGGCGATCAGCTCCTGCTCGCGGGCGACCAGACCGTCGAAGCCGGCCTCGGTCAGCGCCTGGCAGGCGGAGGCGATGGCATAGGCGCCGATGACGTTCGGCGAACCGGCCTCGTGCCGGGCCGCGGTGGTGTGCCACTCGACGTCCACGCCGCCGTCCGTACGGCGGGAGACCTTACGGCTGGCGCCGCCGCCCGCCAGGTACGGCTCGGCGGCCTGCAGCCAGTCGGCGCGGCCGGCCAGCACACCGGCGCCGAACGGCGCGTACAGCTTGTGCCCCGAGAAGGCGACCCAGTCGACGTCGAGCTCCGCGATGTCGACGGGGTGGTGCGGGGCGAGCTGCGCCGCGTCCAGCACGATCCGCGCGCCGTGCGCATGCGCGGCAGCCGCCAGCTCCCGCACCGGCCACAGCTCACCGGTCACATTCGACGCACCGGTCACACACACCAGCGCCGGCCCGTAAGGCTCTCGCCCGGCCAGCGCTTTCTCCAGCGTGTCCACCGCCTGCTGCGGGGTGCGCGGCGCGTTCAGATACGTCACCGCGGTGTCCGGGCGCTGCTCCCACGGCAGCAGCGAGGCGTGGTGCTCGGTCTCGAAGACGAACACCCGGGTGTTCTGCGGGAGTACGGCGGCGAGCAGGTTGAGCGAGTCGGTGGTGGAGCGGGTGAAGACCACCTGGTCCTCGTCGCGGCAGCCGAGGAACTCGGCAATCGTCCTACGGCTGTTCTCGAAGAGGTCGGTGGACAGCTGCGAGAGGTAGCCGGCGCCGCGGTGCACGCTGCCGTAGTACGGGGCGTAGGCGGCCACGTCGTCCCAGACCCGCTGCAGCGCCGGCGCGCTGGCGGCGTAGTCCAGCGCGGCGTAGTCGACCTCGCCGCCGGTCACGAGCGGGACCAGGACATCCCGGCCGAGAACCGGCAGCGGGGCACAAACGGAACGGTCGGCGGCAACGGCGGAAACAGACATGGCGAACTCCCGTGAGAGATAAGCGAATTCGCTGCGGACGGGCGCGTCAGGGTGCGTCACAGCGCACGGCGGAGCGCCGCAGCGTAAAGAGAAAAAGGGTGCGGAAAAGGGGCCGTCGGCCCTATCGCATTCGCTGATTCACGGAAGTTCTCCCTCGAGGACCAGGATCCCTGGCGAGGGATCCGCGCTTGCCGCAGACCTCGCTGCCTGCGGCCTGGTCATCACCCGGGGCACCCCGCCACGGAAGGAGGGTTGCCGGACAGCGGGCCGGGGCCTATGTCGCTGTCACTCGTGACCTGCGCAGCATCATGCCACACGATCAACAACGCACAAGCCCCGGTCCGTATGACGGACCGGGGCTTGCGTCACACTCTGCGTCACCGGACGCTCATGCGTTGCTGGCGGCCACCCAGCGCTCCAGCACCCGCTTGGCCGCCCCGGAGTCGATCGAGGCGGCGGCCTTGTCGATACCGGCCCGGATCTGCTCCGCCAGCGGGGCGTCGGCCGGCTCCAGCGCGACCAGCGCCGCCGCGGAGTTCAGCAGCACCGCCTCACGCACCGGCCCGGTCTCCCCGTCCAGCAGCCGGCGGGCCACATCCGCGTTGTACGAGGCGTCCGCACCGCGCAGCGCCTCCACCGGCACCAGCGGAATCCCGACGTCCCGCGGGTCGAAGGCCTCCTCGCGCACCGTGCCGTCCCGCACGATCCACACCCGGGAGGTCGCGGTCGTGGTCAGCTCGTCCAGACCGTCGTCGCCGCGGAACACCAGCGCCGAGGAGCCGCGCTCGGCGAGCACCCCGGCCAGGATCGGCGCCATCCGGGCGTCCGCGACGCCGGTCGCCTGGGCGCGGACCTTCGCGGGGTTGGTCAGCGGGCCCAGCACATTGAACGTGGTGCGGATGCCGAGCTGGCCGCGGGCATTGGCGACATGGCGCAGCGCGGGGTGGAACTTCACCGCGAAGCAGAAGGTGATGCCCGCTTCCTCGGCGACCTCGGCGACCCGCCGCGGGGTGAGATCGAGATTGACGCCGAGCTTCTCCAGTACGTCGGAGGCGCCGCTGGCCGAGGACGCCGCGCGGTTGCCGTGCTTGACGACCTTCGCGCCGGTGCCGGCCACCACGATCGAGGACATCGTGGAGATATTGACGGTCTTGGCGCCGTCGCCGCCGGTGCCGACGATGTCGACGCTCGGCCCCGGCACCTCGATCAGCCGGGCGTGCGCGTACATCGTGCGGACGAGTCCGGAGATCTCCGCGACGGTCTCGCCCTTGGCCCGCAGCGCCACCGCGAACCCGGCGATCTGGGCGTCGCTGGCCTCGCCCCGCATGATCTTGTCCATCGCCCAGGCGGTGTCGTCCGCGGCGAGGTCACGGCCGTCGAGCAGGGCGTTCAGGATGCCCGGCCAGGTGTGGGCCGCCACGCTGTCGCCGCCAACCGGGGTCACAACGTTCATGGTCCACGCTCCTGGTTCGTCTCCTGCTTATGCCGTCACCCTATCGAGCCGCCGGGTATGCCGGAGGGCCCCGTCCGATCGTCGGACGGGGCCCTCTGGGTGGCGTACTACCTACGGTGCGCTACGAGGCGCCGAGGTGATCAGTGGTGGCCGTGGCCGCTGGTGATCTCCTGGTACTCCTCGACCGTGGGCTTGGCGATGACGTTGTCCTCGCCGTAGAAGGACTTCGAGAGCTTGGCGCGCAGCTTCTGCGAGCGCGACAGCTTGCGCTCGACGCCGTTCTCGTCGACCTCCGGGCCCAGTTCGAGCGGCTCGGGCTGCTCGTGCTGCGTGAGGACGTGCAGCTGCTCCTGGCTGAGCGGCTCGTGGACCTCGATGAACTCACCGTGCGGCAGGCGCTTGATGATGCCGGACTCGCGTCCGTGCAGCACCTTGTCCTTGTCGCGCCGCTGCAGACCCATGCAGATCCGCTTGGTGGCGATGAAGGCCAGCACCGGAAGGACGAAGAATCCGATCCGGACGAACCAGGTGAGCGAGTTGAGCGACAGGTGGAAGTGCGTCGCCCACAGGTCGTTACCGCCACCGATCAGCATCACGAAGTACGCGACCAGCCAGGCCACACCGAAGCCGGTGCGGGTCGGGACGTTGCGCGGACGGTCCAGGATGTGGTGCTCGCGCTTGTCACCGCGGACCCAGGACTCGACGAACGGGTAGACCGCGATGGCGACCAGGACCAGCGGGAAGACGAGGATCGGGATCAGCACACCGAAGTTGATGGTGTGACCCCAGAAGTTCCACTCCCAGCCCGGCATGACACGGACGAGGCCCTCGGCGAAGCCCATGTACCAGTCCGGCTGCGCACCAGTGGAGACCTGGTCCGGCCGGTACGGCCCTATGGCCCACACGGGGTTGATGCTGGCGATCGCGGCGATCACCGAGATCACACCGAAGACCAGGAAGAAGAAGCCTCCGGCCTTGGCCATGTAGACCGGCAGCAGCGGCATACCCACGACGTTGTTGTTGGTCTTGCCGGCACCCGGGAACTGGGTGTGCTTGTGGTAGAAGACCAGGATCAGGTGCGCCACCAGCAGGCCGAGCATGATGCCCGGCAGCAGCAGCACGTGCACCGTGAAGAACCTCGGGATGATGTCGTGCCCCGGGAACTCCCCGCCGAAGATGAAGAACTGCAGGTACGAACCGACCAGCGGCATCGCCAGGATGACGCCCTCGATGAACCGCACACCGGTACCGGAGAGCAGGTCGTCGGGGAGCGAGTAGCCGGTGAAGCCGGTGAACATGCCCAGCACGAACAGCAGGAAGCCGAACAGCCAGTTGACCTCGCGCGGCTTGCGGAAGGCGCCGGTGAAGAACACCCGCATCATGTGGACCATCATCGCGGCCAGGAAGACCAGCGCGGCCCAGTGGTGGATCTGCCTTATAAGGAGACCGCCCCGGACGTCGAAGCTGATGTTCAGCGTCGACTCGAAGGCCTGCGTCATCCGGATCCCCTGCATGGGCACATAGGAACCGTGATAGGTCACCTCGGCCATGCTCGGGTGGAAGAACAGCGTCAGATAGACACCGGTCAGGATGATGATGATGAAGCTGTAGAGCGCGACCTCACCCAGCATGAAGGACCAGTGGTCCGGGAAGATCTTGCGCATATTGGACTTGGCGAGGCTGTAGATGCCCAGCCGGCCGTCCGCCCAGTCGGCGATCCGCTCGCCCCGTGGCGCCTGGCCACGGCGCGTGGTGGTCGCGCTCGTCTCGTTACTCATCCGCGCTCCCAGAAGCTCGGGCCGACGGGCTCCTCGAAGCCGCTTGCGGCCTCCAGGAAGCCGTCCTTCTCCGTGATGTGCAGCTGCGGCAGGGCGTGTCCGGCCGGACCGAAGATCACCCGACCGCCGTCAGAGAGGTCGAACGTCGACTGGTGGCAGGGGCAGAGCACGTGGTGCGTCTGCTGCTCGTACAGGCTGATCGGGCAACCCACGTGGGTGCAGATCTTCGAGTACGCCACGATGCCCTCGTGCGACCAGGAGAGTTCGTGCTTGTCCTTGATGTTCTGCGGCTGAATCCGCACGAGCATCAGGGCGTCCTTGGCGATCTTCTCCGCGAACTCCTCGTCGTCCTCCTCCAGCCCCTCGGGCTTGGCGAACGTCAGGGAGCCGACCGCGATGTCCTCGGGACGCAGCGGGAGGTTGGTGGACTGGTTGACGAGCCGGACGCCCTTCTTCCAGTTCGTCGTGCGCAGCTTCGTACCGGGCAGCGGACCGAGGTCGCGCAGCAGCACCACGCCGGAGAGCGGCACCAGGGCCAGCGCACCGAACATCGTGTTGCGGATCAGCTTGCGGCGGCCGAACTGCGACTCCTTCGCACCTGCTGCGAAGTCCGCCAGAACCTTGGCCTTGACCTCGGGCGGAGCCTGGATCGGGTGCCGCTCGTCGGCGACCTCCTCGTCCGACATCAGCGTGCGGGCCCAGTGGACCGCGCCGGCGCCGATGCAGAAGAGCGCCGCACCGAGCGTCAGACCCAGCGCGAAGTTCAGACCGCTGATGTAGCCGAGCGGCCAGATGTAGACGATCTTGTCGATCGGGATGGCCACGTACGCGGCGATGAAGCCGACCGTGGCGATCATGGACACCAGGAAGAGGAGGGCGACGGTGCGCTCGGAGCGCCTGGCGGCCCGCTCGTCGATGTCCTGGGCGCGGTGCTCGTGGGCCGGCAGGCCCGGGTCGGCGAACGGGTTGTCCGCCTTGGTCACCACGCCTTCGTGAGCCGTCTCCCGCTCACTGGGCAGAATTTCTTCTGGCACGTCTTCGTGTCGTCCAGTCTCGCTCATGACTTCTTGGCCTTCGTAGTCCGGGCTGCGACCCAGATGGCGACCGCGACCAGCGCGCCCAGGCCGAAGATGTAGCCGAAGAGACCCTCACTGACCGGACCGAGACCGCCGAGGTCGAGGCCGCCGGGGCTCTCGGATTCATCGCCGTTGACGGCGCCGAGGTACGCGATGATGTCCTTCTTGTTCTGCTTGCTCAGCGAGCCGTCACCGAAGGAGGGCATGTTCTGCGGGCCGGTTTCCATGGCCTCGTAGATGTGCTTCGGGTCCACGCCCTCGAGCGTCGGCGCGTACTTGCCGTTGGTGAGGGCACCGCCCTTACCGGTGAAGTTGTGGCACTGCGCGCAGTTGGTGCGGAACAGTTCGCCGCCCTTGCCGATGTCGGCACCGTCCGAGCTGTACTGCGACTTCTCGGGCACGGTGGGACCGGCGCCCAGCGACGCGACATAGGCCGCGAGCTGGTCGATCTGGGCGTTGGTGTAGATGTTCTTCTTCCGCGGCACCTGGGCGCCGGGCTGCTGGGCCGGCATACGGCCGGTGCCCACCTGGAAGTCCACGGCTGCGGCGCCGACGCCGACCAGGCTGGGGCCGTCGGTGGTGCCCTGACCGCCGGTGCCGTGGCAGCTGGCGCAGCCCACGGCGAAGAGCTTCTTGCCCTCCTTGATGGCAAGAGACTGGGCGGTGTCATCGGCCTGAGCCTTGTCCGCCGGCGCGAACGCGGCGTACAGCCCCCCAGTGACCGCCAGCGCGAAGAGTAGGACGACGAGCGCCGCCAGCGGATGGCGCCGTCGTGCGGAGAGCTTTTTCACGGATTACCCCGGTGTCAGGATCTTCTGCGTCGATGCTTTGGCTATGTCTGTCTGATATGCGGGTCGGTCGGGACCGGTTACCGGATCAGGTAGATCGTGGCGAAGAGGCCGATCCAGACGACATCGACGAAGTGCCAGTAGTAGGACACGACGATGGCCGCGGTGGCCTGCGTGTGGGTGAACCTCTTGGCCGCGTACGTCCTGCCCAGGACCAGCAGGAAGGCGATCAGACCGCCCGTCACATGCAGTCCGTGGAAGCCGGTGGTCAGGTAGAACACCGAGCCGTACGGGCCGGACGAGAGCGACAGGCCCTCGTGCTTGACCAGCTCCGTGTACTCGAAGACCTGACCGCCGATGAAGATCGCACCCATGATGAAGGTGACCACGAACCACGCGCGGAGCTTCTTGACATCGCCGCGCTCGGCGGCGAAAACGCCGAGCTGGCAGGTCAGCGAGCTGAGCACCAGGATCGTGGTGTTGGTCGCGGAGAACGGAAGATTCAGCGCATCGGCGGATTCCTTCCAATACGCGGATCCGGTCACCGATCGAAGGGTGAAGTACATCGCGAAGAGGGCCGCGAAGAACATCAGCTCGGAACTCAGCCAGATGATGGTTCCGACGCTGGTGAGGTTCGGCCGATTGACCGACGGGTGCGCGTGCCCGGTTTCTACTGTCGTTGCTGTCGCCACGACCGACATTATGTCGGTCGCTTATCCCGCCCTCACTCCGGGGGGTGCCGTTCGGTGTGTCAAGGACGTATGCCCTGCTCGTACGGCCCAATTTCACCGTCGCCCGAAGGGAGGACGCCCGGCGTGGACCGGCCTCCTCCGGCGCCGCCGGGGCCGGTCCTGACGGCCCGTCGGGCAGATCTTGGATCCGCTCAACCCCTCCTGCGGGCGCCCCCCGTGGGAGTAGCATCCGCCCCACCCGATGCTGTGCCGCTACGAAGCGTGGAGGAACGATGCAGGCGACTGCCACGGTGCTGGTCTACAGCGACAACGCCAACACCCGCGAGCAGGTCCGGATGGCGGCCGGACGGCGCCCCGCCGCCGATGTCCCGCAGATCGAGATCCTGGAGTGTGCCACCGCACCGGCCGTCCTGGAGGCCCTGGAGCAGGGCGGCATCGACGTCTGTGTGCTGGACGGCGAGACCGCGCCCGCGGGCGGGATGGGTGTCTGCCGGCAGATCAAGGACGAGATCTTCCGGTGCCCGCCGGTGCTGCTGCTGATCGGCCGCCCGCAGGACGCCTGGCTGGCCACCTGGAGCCGGGCGGACGCCGCGGTGACCCATCCGCTGGACCCGGTGGCCTTCGCCGACGCCCTGGCCGGCCTGCTGCGCCGAAAGCACCTCGTACAGGCCTGAGCGGCCTGCTGAGAGCCCCTCAGAGCCCCGGGCGCAGCCGGGCGTCGTCGGCGGCGCTCTGCTCGCGCTCGGCCGCTCCTGTGGTGGTGGAGGCCTTGCTCTTCAGTGCGCTGCCGGCGCGCCATTCCTGCCAGGGCATGTTCCAGTCGCCGAAGCCGTTGTCGAAGGGCGTCATGGTGTCGCCGCCGCTGTTGACGACCTTGACGATGTCGCCGACCCGCACGGTGTTGAAGAACCACTGGGCGTTGCTCGTGGACATGCCCGTACAGCCGTGGCTGACGTTCGCCGCGCCCTGTGATCCGACGGACCAGGGTGCGGCGTGCACATATTCACCGCTCCAGGTCACCCGGGTGGCCCAGTAGACCGGCAGGTCGTAGGCCTCCGAACTCCCGGCGGCGATGCCGACGGTCGAACTGCGCATCCGTACGAAGCTCTCCTTGCCGAGCACGACCTTGACGCCGTTACGGGTGGAGAAGCCGGGTTTGCCGGTGGTGACGGGGATGGTGTTGATCGTCTCGCCGTTGCGCTTCACCGTCATCTGGTGCGCCGACGCGTCGGTGACGGCCTCCACACGGTCGCCGGTGGTGAGCTTCACGGGCTTGGACGGGCCGCCGTAGAGCCCCTTGGCGATCTTCAGGCCGGTCAGGTTGCTGTGCACCGAGATGGTGGCGTGGGCGGGCCAGTACGTCTTGGGGCGGAAGTGCAGCTTCTTGTCGTCCACCCAGTGCCAGGCGCCCTCGACGCGCGGCATGGAGTCGACCTTCAGGGCGCTCTCCACGATGGCCCGCGCCTTGACGTCCTTGATCGGCCGGCTCAGCTCGGCGGTGACCGGCTGGCCGACGCCGTACTCGCCGCTCTCCGGGCCGAAGGCGGCGGTCAACTGGCCGTCGGCATCCGTGGTGTGGACCACGAGCGTCTTGCGGCCGGGAGAACCGTCCTCCTCCTCGGTGCTCACCCGCACCGTGTAGCGGGTGCCAGCGGCCAGTGGCACGGTGGTACGCCAGTGCCTGCCGTCGGCGCTCAGTTCGCCGCGGACGAAGCGGCCGGTGGAATCGGTGGCGGTCACGTCCGTGATCCGCGCCTCATCGCCCTTGACGGAGACCTCAAGCGGCTTGTCGGGGTCCGCTTTCTGCTTTCCGTCGGGGGTGTTGGCCGTGATCTGGTCGCCCGCGTCGTAGGGGTTGGCGGAGAGCTGATCCGACGCCGAGCCCCCGCACGCGGCAGCGCTCACCGCGAGGGGCACGAGCAGGAGGCCGCAGCTCAGCACCGTCCGGGTTCGAGGTCTGTGACTCATGACCCAAAAATATGAAGAATCACCTGTCTCAGCGCGCTGGAGGACTGCAAACGGGTCTGCCCCGGACCCCCAAACGGGGCGGGCCCGGACACCTGTTGAGGTGTCCGGGCCC
>NZ_QUAC01000193.1 GCF_003389455.1 Streptomyces inhibens
CCGGCCGCAGCGCAGGTCGGCCGGGGCGGCCGGGTCGCTCGCGCTGGTGCGCGGGCCGGTGCGGACGGGTGGGGCCACGCCGCCGACGCCGCCGATGCCGCCCCTTCCACCGCCCCCGTCGTTCCCTCTCGGTCCGCCCGCTCCGGCGCCGCGCGCGCGAAGGGGCAAGCGCGCGGTGGTGATCGCCTCGGCGGTCGGCGGGGCGCTGGCGGTGCTGCTGGCCTCGTCGCTGATCAAGGGCGCGCTCGGCAACGGCGGCGGCGATGACGGCAGCGGCGGCGGTGGGGGTGGCGGCAAGAAGGACGCCGGCGGACGGCCGGGCACCGGCCACAGCAGCGCGACGACGCCGGCGACCTCGGCCGCGCCGGTGACGTCCGGCCCCACCCCCACGGGCCCGAAGCCGCTGTACCGCGACAAGCACCTCACCTGGCAGGCGCCGGACTGCACCGCCGGAACGGCATTTCAGTTTCTCGATCTGGACCAGCCGTCCATCAGGGGCGGCTACATCGACACCGGGATGGGTGCCGATCTCGACTACGTGGGCTGCCCGGGCCCGTCGTACGGCGGCCGGGCCGTGATCTGGCCCAACAACGAGGACTTGCAGAGCTTCCGGGTGAAGATCGGCACCGCCGGCCCGGGGACCGATACGGCGGACGCCTGCCGCGCCGCGGCCGATGAGCGACCGGTCGGCGCTCATGTACCCGCCGCGAAGATCACCGCGGGCACGGTCTGGTGCGTGATCACCACGGACAACCAGGTGGCAAAGGTGGTGTTCACCGACGTGGATGCGTCCCGGACCCAGGGCCTGGGCACCAGCGCACGCAACCCCACCTTCGAGCTGTCCGTCACCTTGTGGGGCGCCCCGTGACCTTGTCGTAGTCCTCCGGTCGTCTCAGTCCTCCGGCCCGCACCACACGGTCGTCATATTGCAGAACTCCCGGATCCCGTGCCCGGAGAGCTCCCGTCCGTAGCCGGAGCGCTTGGCGCCGCCGAAGGGAAGGCCCGGGTGGGAGGCGGTCATGCCGTTGAAGAAGACGCTGCCGGCCTGCACGTCGCGGGCGAGGCGGGCCTGTTCGTCGGGGTCGCGGGTCCAGGCGTTGGAACTGAGCCCGAACGGCGTGTCGTTGGCCAGCGTCACCGCCTCGTCCAGGTCGGCGACGCGGTAGAGCGTGGCGACCGGGCCGAACGCCTCCTCGTGGTGGATGCGCATGGCGGGGGTGATGCCGGACAGCACCGTCGGCTCGTAGAACCAGCCCGCGCGGTGCTGGGGCGGCCGCCGGCCGCCGCACAGTGCACTCGCGCCCCGGTGGATCGCGTCATCGACGAGTTCCTCCAGGTCGGAGCGGCCCTGCTCGCTGGAGAGCGGACCGACGTCGGTGTGCTCGTCCATCGGGTCGCCGACGGTCAGCGCGGCCATCCGGGCGGTGAACCGCTCGGTGAAGGCGTCGTAGACGTCCTGGTGCACGATGAACCGCTTGGCCGCGATGCAGGACTGCCCGTTGTTCTGGACCCGAGCGGTGACCCCGACGCGGGCCGCCTTGTCGAGGTCGGCGGAGGGCAGGACGACGTACGGGTCGCTGCCGCCGAGTTCAAGGACGGTCTTCTTGACCTCGTCACCCGCGATCGACGCCACCGAACGGCCGGCGGGCTCGCTGCCGGTCAGCGTCGCGGCGGCGATCCGCGGGTCGCGCAGGATGTCCTCGACGGCGCCGGCGCCGATCAGCAGGGTCTGGAAACAGCCCTCGGGGTAGCCGGCGCGGCGGAAGAGTTCCTCGATGTAGAGCGCGGTCTGCGGGACGTTCGAGGCGTGCTTGAGCAGCCCGGTGTTGCCCGCCATGAGGGCGGGCGCGGCGAACCGTACGACCTGCCAGAGCGGGAAGTTCCAGGGCATCACCGCGAGGATGGTGCCGATGGGGCGGTAGCGCACCACGGCGCGCACCGCGCCGGAGTCGCGGACATCGGCGGGGTCGGGGTGCTCGTCGGCGAGCAGTTCCTCGGCACGGTTCGCGTACCAGCGCATGGCCTTGGCGCACTTCGCGGCCTCCGCGCGGGCCTGGACCAGCGGTTTGCCCATCTCGGTGGTCATGGTGCGGGCGATGCCGTCCTGGTCGGCGTCGAGCAGGTCGGCGGCCTTGAGCAGCAGTTCCTTGCGGCGGGCGAAGGTCGTGGTGCGGTGCTCCTCGAAGGCCTGCTCCGCCCGGGCCAGGTGGTCTTCGATCTCGCCCGCGTTGAGCGCGTCGAAGGTTTTCAGGGTCTCGCCGGTGGCCGGGTTGACCGTGGCGATGGCCATGGTCAGCACCTCCTTGGTGTGCGGGGCGGTGGTGCCCGCGGGATACGGGGACGAGGGTCCGGGCGGCTGCTACCTGAGCGGCGAGGGAGCCGGGGACGGCTCCGGGACCGGGTCGGGATCGGGTCCGGGCGGACGGGGTACCGGCGAGGGATCCGGCGGTATGGGATCCGGCGGTCCAGGCGGGGTGGGCGGCCCGGGGAGCGGCTCAGGGATGGGGCTGGGCGGCGGGCCTCCCGGGTCGGGGACCGGCGTGGGCTGGGGATCGCGGTTGAGCACGCGGTCACTGCGCGTATGCGGTTGCCGCTGCACTGCGGGCCTCCAGAATGAGACGGCTGGTGGCATATGAGCCCCCGTACCCGAGTTTCGTCCGTCCATGGCCCCGGCGCACGGCGGATTGGCGCGGACGGGTTGCGGATGGACCCGGATCGGCGTATGTGACCTGATCGGGCGGCGTCCGGAGGGCCGGTCGGGCTTTACCTTGCGGTCATGCCCATGACGCGTACGAGGACGAGGTACCCGGCCGCGGCGCTGCTGTCCGCGGTCTGCGCGCTGCTGCTCACGGTGGCCGCACCCGCCACGGCCGGCACTCCGCCCGCCGTGCCCCCCACCCCTGTCATCCCGCTCCCCGCCCGCATGGCCGACACCGGCGGCGGCGACCAGCTGATCACCGCGCAGGCGCCCACGACGAGTGCCACCGCCGGAACGGTGGTGTGGTGGCAGCGGCACAACGGCCGCTGGCGGCAGGCCGGTTCGGCGCCGGCCCGCTTCGGGTCCGGCGGGCTGACCGAGGGCGCCACCCGGGTCCAGGGCACCTCGACCACCCCGACCGGGCTGTACGACCTGCCGTTCGCCTTCGGGACCGACCCGGCACCGCCCGGCACCACCACCCCCTACCGCCGGGCCGGCGCCGGCTCCTGGTGGTGCGAGGACAACGCCTCGGCCTCCTACAACCGCTGGGTGGAGCCCCTGCCGGCGGACTGCGCGGCCGGCGAGTCCGAGCGGCTGGCGGACCATCCGGTGCAGTACAGCCGGGCCCTGGTCACCGGCTTCAACTACCACCGTCCGGTGCGCGGCCGGGGCGCCGGGATCTTCCTCCATGTCCACGGAAAGGGCGCCACGGCCGGCTGTGTGTCCGTACCGGCCGGGGCGATGGCGCGGATCCTGTCCTGGGTGCGGCCGTCCGAGGAGCCGCATATCGCCATCGGCACGGTGTACGGGCCGACCGCGCTCACCCGGTACTGACTGCTCCGGCGGTCAGCGGGAAGTGGCAGGCCACCCGGTGTCCGGGCGTCTCCGGCTCGGCCGGCGGGGGCTCCGTGGTCGCGCACAGCCCGGTCGCGGCCGGGCAGCGGGTGCGGAAGCGGCAGCCGGAGGGCGGGTCGGCGGCCGACGGGGTCTCGCCGCCGAGCGGGCTGCCGGCCTGGGCGGCGTCCGGGTCGGGTGCGTTGACGGTGTCCAGCAGCCCCCGGGTGTACGGGTGCAGCGGCCGGGCGAAGACCTGCTCGGCGGGGCCGGTCTCGACGAGCTTGCCGAGGTACATCACGCCGACCGAGTCCGCGAGATGCCGCACCACCGCCAGGTCGTGCGAGATGACGAGATAGCTGAGCCCCTTCTCGCGCTGCAGCTCGCGCATGAGGTTGAGGATCTGCGCCTGCACGGAGACATCGAGCGCGGAGACCGGTTCGTCGGCGACGACCAGGGACGGCGTCAGCGCCAGGGCGCGGGCCAGGCCGAGGCGCTGCCGCTGGCCGCCGGAGAATTCGTGCGGATAGCGGTCCACCGCGCCGCGGGGCAGTCCGACGTCGTCCAGCAGCCCGTCGATCCGCCGCCGCCGCTCGGCCCGGTCGCCGATGCCCTGGATGACCAGCGGTTCGCGCAGTACGGCGCCCACCCGCATCCGCGGATCCATGGCGGCGTAGGAGTCCTGGAACATCAGCTGGACGTCGCGCCGGTGTGCGCGCAGCTCCCGTTTGGTGAGGGTGGCGAGATCGCGGCCGCCGAAGTGGACGCTGCCGCCGGTGGGCGCCTCCAGGCCGACGGCCATCCGGCCCAGGGTGGATTTGCCGCAGCCGGACTCCCCCACGATGCCGAAGGTCTCGCCGCGGCGGACGGTGAGCGAGATTCCGGCCACCGCGCTGACCTCGGCGGCGCCTTTACGGCGGGCGAAGGGGCCGCCGTGCAGCGGGTAGGTCTTGCTGACGTCGGCGAGGCGGAGCAGCGGCTCGTCCGTACGCACCGGGAGCCGGGCGGGTGCGGGCGGGAGGATCTCGGCGGCCGGCTCGGCGCCGGGGGCGGGGTCCGTGGGGTGGAAGCAGGCGAAGGCATGGGCGCCGGCAGCGGGTGGGGTGTCGTCGAGGCCGTCGGTGAGCTCCGGCTCGGCGGCATGGCAGATGTCGGTGGCGAAGCCGCAGCGTGGGGCGAAGCGGCAGCCGGTGGGGCGGGTGACGAGGGACGGCGGCAGGCCGGGGATGGTGGCCAGCGGCCGGTCGGCGCCGGTGACGGGGGCACTCCCACCCAGCGGTGGCCGGGGGAGTTCGGGCAGGGCCGCGAACAGGGCCTGGGTGTAGCGGTGCCGCGGGGTGGCGAACAGCGGCCGTACGGCGGCCCGTTCGGCGATCCGGCCGCCGTACATCACGGCGACCCGGTCGACCCGGCGGGCGATCACGCCGAGGTCATGGGTGACCAGGATCATCGCCATGCCGAGGCGGGCGCGCAGCTCGTCGATGAGTTCGAGGATCTGGTGCTGGGTGGTGACATCGAGGGCGGTGGTCGGCTCGTCGGCGATCAGCAGCCGGGGTTCGCAGATCAGCGCCATGGCGATCGCGACGCGCTGCCGCATCCCGCCGCTGAGCTGGTGCGGGTAGTTCCTCAGCCGCTCGGCGGGGCGCGGCATGCCGACCAGCCGCAGCGTCTCCTCGGCCTTGGCCCAGGCCTCGGCCCTCGTCAGCCGCGTGTGCAGCAGCAGGGGTTCGGCGACCTGGGCGCCGATGGTGAGGGTGGGGTTGAGGGAGGTCAGCGGGTCCTGGAAGACCATGCCGACGGTGTTGCCGCGGACGTTCCGCAGCACGGGTTCGGGGGCTGCGGCGAGGTCGGTGCCGTCGAACAGGATCCGGCCGCCGGTGACCTTGCCGCCGTGCGGCAGCAGCCCGAGGACGGACAGCGCGGTCATGGTCTTGCCGCAGCCGGATTCGCCGACGATGCCGAGCGCTTCGCCGGGGGCCAGGTCGAGGTCGATGCCGTCGAGGGCGTGGACGGTGCGGCCGCGGCCGGCGATCTCGACATGCAGATCGTCGATCCGCAGGAGCGAGTCGGTCATGGTGGGGTCCTCGCTTCAGTTGTTCTTCAGGCGCACGTCGAGGGCGTCCCGCAGGCCGTCCCCGATGAAGTTGAAGGCGGCGACGACCAGCACGATCGCGATGCCCGGCGGGAAGATCAGCCACCAGTAGCCGACCTGGGTGTAGGTGATGCCGGTGGAGAGCATCGAGCCCCAGTCGGCGGCCGGCGGTGGGATGGACAGGCCCAGGAAGGACAGATAGGCGACGTAGAGGATGGCGTCGGCCACCTGGAAGGTGGCGTTGACGATGACGGTGCCGATGGCGTTGGGGACGATGTGCCGGAACACCGCACGGCCGCCTCCGCCGCCCATCAGCCGCATCGCGTGGATGTAGTCGCGGCCGCGCAGCGCCAGCGCCTCGCCGCGGATCAGGCGGGCCGGGGACAGCCAGGCGACGGAGGCGATGATCAGGATGAGGACGGGCTTGCTGGGGGTGACGATCGCGGCGACCACGACGAGCAGGAAGAGCGCCGGGATGGCGAGCGCGGCGTCGGTGACACGCATCATCGCGGCGTCCACCCAGCCGCCGAAGTAGCCCGCGACCGCGCCGTAGAGCGTCCCGAAGAGGGTGGCCAACAGCCCTGCGGCCAGGCCGACTTCGAGGGAGGTGCGGCCGCCGTACATCAGCCGGCCGAGCAGGTCGTAGCCGAGGTCGGTGGTGCCCAGCGGATGGCCTGCGCCGGGGGCGAGGCCGGCCTGGGAGAGGTCGGTGTGGATCTGGTCGGTGGGGTGGAGCAGCGGCCCGAGGAAGCAGAAGGCGAGCAGTGCGAGCAGCACCAGGGCGCCGGCGAGGGCGAGTTTGTTGCGGGCGAAGACGGCGAGGGTGCGGCGGGCGAGGCCGGGGGTGGCCCGCGCCGCGTCCGGCTGCGTGGCGTCAAGGGCCTCAAGGGCTGGGGTCGTCACGTCACGCTCCTGATGCGCGGGTCGAGGACGGCATAGGCGATATCGGTGATCAGTGAGCCGAGGACGGTGGCGACGCCGACGACGAGGGTGACGCCGAGCAGGACGGGGAAGTCCGATCCCTGGGCCGCGTTCCAGAACAGCAGCCCCATTCCGGGGTAGTTGAACATCGACTCGACGACGAGGGTGCCGCTGAAGAGGGTGGGCAGGTAGAGGCCGAGGAGGGTGGCCAGCGGGATGAGGGCGTTGCGCAGGACGTGCCGGGCCATGATGCGGGCCTCGGACTGGCCCTTGGCGCGTGCGGTGCGGACGTACTCCTCGCCGAGGTTGTCGAGGACGGCGGAGCGCATATAGCGGCTGAAGGCGGCGACGATGCCCAGCGCGGTGGTCACGACGGGAAGGACGAGCGCCGGCAGATCGGCGAGCAGGCCGCCGACGGTGTCGGCCTGCGGTGCCTCGGCGGGCAGCAGTGGGAGCTGCTGGCTGAAGACGAGGATGAGGACCAGGCCGAGGAAGAACACCGGGGTGGCGTAGGCGAGGAAGGCCGCGCCGGTCAGGACGTAGTCGGCGGCCTTGCCGCGGCGCAGGGCCTGCAGGATGCCCAGCGGGACGGCCAGCAGCGCGGCGAGTGCGAGGGCGAGACCGGCGAGCAGGGCGGTTTTGGGCAGCCGTTCGCCGAGCAGCGAAGCCACGCTCTGGTTGAGTTTGTAGGACTCGCCGAGGTCGCCGGAGAGCAGCCGGCCGAGGTACATGGCGTACTGCTCGGGCAGCGAACGGTCGTACCCCTGCTGGTGGTTGAAGTGGGCGATGGCTTCCGGGGTGGCCTGGACGCCGAGGATCGCGCGGGCGGGTCCGCCGGGGAGCAGATGCAGCAGGACGAAGACGATGACGGAGACCAGCAGCAGCACGACGAGGGCCTGCGCGATGCGCTTGGCCAGGAAGTGGATCATCTGCCGGCGCCGCCCTTCTTCACGAAGTACCAGTTCTGGGGTGCGAGGGACAGGGTGGGGTTCTGGTCGACGCCGCGCAGGTCGTTGCGGATGGCGGAGACCTGGTAGGCGGGGTTGGGGGTCCACAGGACCGGGAGCCGGCGGGCCACCTCGCGGCCGTAGTCGCGCAGAAGGAGCGAAGCGAGGTGGGGGTCCCCCCGGCCGGAGGTTGGGGGAGGGCGGTCGGAGTACTCGGTGGCCCGGATGAGGCGGTCGGTGCGCGGATCGGACCAATTACCCATGTTGGAGGGCGCGTTGCTGGCAAAGATCTGTTCGCCGCTGGGGTCGGGCGGGAAGTACCAGCTGCCCTGGGTGCCGAAGAAGCCGAGCTGCCACTGCGCGCAGAGGGGCTCGGTCTGCTTGCAGGGGACGGTGGTGCCCAGGACGGTGTTCAGCGGCTGCTGCCGGATGTCGAGGGTGATGCCCGCCTTGCCGAATTCGGACTTGATGGCCTGCATGGTGTTGGAGGTCTCGGTCGAGCCGGACTGGGAGAGCAGCGAGAGCCACAGTTCCTGGCCGTCGTGAATGCCCGCCCCGCACTCCCCCGTACCGCGTCCCGGCCGTACGCAGTGCAGCGTGCCGTCCCGGTCGGCCCAGCCGTGCCGGGCCAGCAGCGCCTTCGCCCGCTTCGGGTCGTACGGATAGGGGTCGGCGTCGAGGAGGCCGGCGGGGACCGGGCCGAGGGTGGGCGTGGCGCTGCCGTGCCAGATCACCCGGGAGATCGACTTCTGGTCGATGAGCCGCTGGAGTGCCTGGCGCAGATAGTCCTGGCGCAGCAGGGGTCCGGCCGTGGGGTGGTGATAGTTGAGGACGATATAGGTGATCGCCCAGCCCTCCCACGGGTCGATGCGATAGCCCATTTCCTTGAACTTCGTGGACTGCGCCATGACGGAGGGCGGGATATAGCCGTAGTCGACGCCGCCGGCGCGCAGCACATTGAATTCGGAGTCGGCGGTGGTGAAGGGCTTGAGGACCACACGGTCGAGGTGGGGTGTGTCGGGCCCGCGGTATTTCTTGTTGGGGATCAGCGAGACCTGCCCGGAGGTGGTCCATTTCTCTATCCGCCAGGGCCCGTTGACGGTCTTCCACAGCGGATCGGTGGCGAATGCGGAGAATTGCCTGGCGTGCCGCATCAGCCGGGCGAAGGCCTGCCGGGGGCTCTGGTGGCCGGGGTTCCAGGCGTGTACGGGGAGCGCGACGAAGTCCTGGAGTTCATTGGCGGTGAACCATGTCGGGTTGTAGGCGCGGTCCAGCCGGAGCCGGAAGGTGCGGTCGTCGACGATCTCGAATGCCTTGACATCGTCCGGCAACAGCTTCGGCGAATAGCTGGCCCAGTCCTGCTTGTTGTACTTGATCAGATCGAACCAGAACTTCACATCGCGGGTGGTGACGGGCTTTCCGTCGGACCACCGGTGGCCCTTCTTCAGCGTGATGCTAACGGTGGTGTTGCCGTCGCTGTAGCGGGGCATCTCCGCGAGACCGCGGGGCGAGTCCATGGTCAGCGCAGCGCCCTTCTGCTCGGGCATGAACAGCCGCAGGAACAGCAGGTCCTGGATGGCGCTGTTGTAGGAGGCCAGATAGCCGGGGGCGCCGATGGGGAAGATCCAGTTGGGGGTGGAGGCCGGCGGCAGGGCCATGGTGGCGGTGCCGCCCTCGACGGGCGTACCGCCGGTGGCGCCAAGATCGGTGACAACGTTGCCAGAAGGGCCGCAGCCGACCAGCGCCACGGCGCCGAGCAGGGCCGCGACCGCAACGCGCCCCAGGGGGCCGCGTATTCGAGTACTGCGCAGGCCCATGCTGCCTCCGGGGGATCGGCCGGTCGAAGAGTGCGAGCAAAGTACGGACGGCCGCGAAAAGAAGTCAAGACCTTGGCGGAACAACGCCAACTGATGTCTACTGTCCGCGAGTTGATTCCCCCACTTCCTTCGATCACCGAAGAAAGACTCGCTCCCGCACCAAGCCGAAAGGCGCCGCCATGACCGCCCCCGACGAGCAGCCCGGCTCCGCCGCGCATGTCCTGGAACTCGTCGCGAACGGCTCCGCCACCTCACGCGCGGACCTCGTGCGCGAGCTCGGGCTCGCCGCCTCCACCGTCTCCGCCCGCGTCCAGGAACTCGTCGAGGCCGGACTGCTGGCCGAATCCGGCGAGGGCGCCTCACGCGGCGGCCGTCGCCCGCGGCTGCTGCGGGTCGCCGAGCAGGGCGCCGTCGCGCTCGCCGCCGACCTGGGCAGCCATCACATCCGCACCGGCGCGGTGGGCCTGACCGGCGACGCCTTCGACATCGACGACCACGCCGTCGATCTGACCGCCGGGCCGGAACCCGCCCTGGACACACTCGCCGAGCGGCTGGGGACACTGGCCGAACGGCAGCGCGCGGCCGGCCGTACGGTCCGTGGCATCGGCGTCGGCTTCCCCGGCCCGGTCGACGCGGACGGCGCCCGGATCATCGCGCCGTCCCGGATGCCCGGCTGGCATCTGTTCCCGCTGCGCGACCGGCTCGCCGCCCGCCTCGGTCTGCCGGTGCTGCTCGACAACGACGCCAACATGATGGCGCTGGGGGAACACCGCGCCGCCCACCCCACCCCTCGCCATCTCGTCGTCGTCAAGGCGGGCCGCGGTATCGGCTCCGGTGTCATCAGCGACGGCCGGCTGCACCGGGGGGCCCGCGGCTCGGCCGGTGACATCAGCCATGTACGGGTGGACGAGGCCGCCGAACTCCCGTGCTCCTGCGGCAACATCGGCTGTCTGGAGACGGTGGCGAGCGGCGCCGCGATCGCCGCCGCACTGCGCGAAAAGGGCATCGCCGTGGACTCCGCCACCGACATTCTGCGGCTGGTCGAGAACGGCGAACCGCACGCCACCACCCTCGTACGACAGGCCGGCCGGGACATCGGCGCGGTGCTCGCCGTCGTCGTGAACTTCTTCAACCCCGAGGCGGTGATCCTCGGCGGCGCGCTCTCCGGCGCCCAGCCGCTGGTCGCCGCGGTACGCGGAATGCTCTACGAACGCTGTCTGCCGATGGCCACCAGCGACCTCACCATCAACGCCGCCGGCTGCGGTCCGGACGCGGGGCTGCTGGGCGCCGGCCAAGCCGTACTGCGCAGACACACCATGACGGACGCACCGCCCGCACCGGCCGCCGCACGAAGCTGACCACCGGCCCTGGCGCTGCCACAGACCACCGCCCCCGCCACGGAAAGTGAGCCCCCATGCCCCCCTCTCCCACCGGCCGCCGCCTCCGTATCGGCATCGGCGGCATGGCCATCGAGTCCAGCCAGTTCTGCCCGCACCGCTCGACGTACGACGACTTCCGCATCACCCGGGAGCACGCGCTGCTGGACCGCTACACCTGGGCCCGGCCGGACGGCGATCTGGCCGAGCTGGTCGAGTGGGTGCCGCTGGTGCATGCCGTCGCGGTGCCCGGCGGGCCGGTGGAGCGTGCCGCCTACGACCGCATCAAGGACGAACTGACCGCCCGGATACGGGAGTCGGGGCCGCTGGACGGTGTGGTGTACGACATCCATGGCGCGATGAGCGTGGTCGGGCTGGCGGACGCGGAGGCCGATCTGACCGACGCGGTCCGGGCCGCGACCGGCCCCGGCACCCTGATCTCGGCCGCCATGGATCTGCACGGCAATGTCTCCCGCCGCTTCGCCGAGCGCCTCGATCTGCTCACCGCCCACCGTCTGGCCCCGCACGAGGACGCCTGGGAGACCCGGGAGCGGGCCGCCCGCAAGCTCGTCGGGCGACTGGTCTTGGGGAAGGGCCGCCCGCACCGGGCCTGGGTGCAGGTCCCGGTGCTGCTCCCCGGCGAGAAGACCAGCACCCGGCTGGAGCCGGCCAAGTCGCTCTACGGGCGGCTGGCCTCGGTCGAGGCGCTGGACGGGGTCGTCGATGCGGCGCTCTGGGTGGGCTACGCCTGGGCCGACGAGGAACGCTGCCGGGCCGCCGTGGTGGTCACCGCGGACGACCCCGAACTCGCCGTGGCACAGGCCGAGTCGCTGGCCCGTGCGTACTGGGACGCACGCCGCGACTTCGTCTTCGTCGGGCCGACCGGTGACGCCGACGGCTGTATCGCCCGCGCCGTCGGCTCCCCCGCCCGCCCGTTCCTGCTCAGCGACTCCGGCGACAACCCCACCGCGGGCGGCGCCGGGGACCTCGGGTACATGCTGGGCCGGCTGCTGGCCAACGAGGAGTTGGCGAGCGGCCGGGTCACCGCGCTGCATCCGGGCATCACCGACCCGAAGGCCGTCGCCGTCTGCTTCGACGCCGGCGTGGGCGCCGAGGTCACCCTCCGCGTGGGCGGCCACTTCAGCGCCGGCACCGGCCCGCACGCGGAGCCGTACGAGCTGACCGGCACGGTGACCGCCCTGGAGGACGCG
This sequence comes from Streptomyces inhibens, assembly GCF_003389455.1. Lineage (GTDB taxonomy): Bacteria > Actinomycetota > Actinomycetes > Streptomycetales > Streptomycetaceae > Streptomyces > Streptomyces inhibens. The sequence goes on from NZ_QUAC01000193.1 coordinate 11,897, forward strand.
GCCGGACCCGCTTCGGGCGGGCCGCGCGGCAATCCGGCCTACGACGGGGGCGGCCGGACCGCGGCCGTCACCCGCGGCGGGGTGACGGTGGTGCTGACCGAGCGCCGTAAGCCGTTCCACACCCGTGCGGACTTCGGCGCGCTGGATCCGCTGGGTTACGACCTGGTGGTCGTCAAGATCGGCTATCTGGAGCCCGAGCTGCATGCGATGGCCGCGGACTGGCTGCTGGCGCTCACCCCGGGCGGGGTGGACCAGGATCTGCTGCGGCTCGGGCACCACAAGGTGCTACGGCCGCTCTACCCCTTCGACGACGAGGGGTTCGAGGAGCCGGACCTCACGCCGGTGGTGCTGTAGCGGGCCCGGCCGGCTCCGGCCGGGTGGTCCGCCCGGCTTCAGATCGACCTCACCCGGTCCGCCTGGGGCCCCTTCTGTCCCTGGGCGACCTCGAACTCGACCCGCTGGCCCTCCTCCAGGGCCTTGAAGCCGTCCATATCGATCGCGCTGTAGTGGACGTACACGTCCTGTCCCTCGTCGACCGCGATGAATCCGTACCCCTTCTCGCTGTTGAACCACTTCACGGTGCCCTGAGCCATTGCGCTGTCCCTTGCTGGATGGTGCCTGGATGCCCGGTCGGGCACGGTAGTTCTACCCGCCCGGGGTGCCGGCTCCGCCGGTGTTCACCCGGACGGTTGAGCGGGCACCCCGGCCCGGCCGGGCAGCGGTGCTCTTCAGGGCAGCGGGCTCAGGGCTGCGGATCGCGCGCGTCGTAGCGGGCGAAGGCCCGGCGCCCGAGGCCGAGTCCGGTCACCAGCAGGACGCAGGCCAGGCCGCCGCCGATCACCGCGGTGGCCGGTGAGGTCAGATCGGCCGCCGATCCGGCGAGGAAGTCGCCCAGCCGCGGTCCGCCCGCGACCACGACGATGAAGACGCCCTGAAGGCGGCCGCGCATCGCGTCCGGCGTCGCGGCCTGCAGCATGGTGCTGCGGAACACCATCGAGACGGTGTCCGCGCAGCCGGCCACCGCCAGGAAGAACAGCCCGAGCCACAGATGCCGGGAGAGCCCGAAGCAGGCGATGGCCGCGCCCCAGGAGGCCACCGCGATGAGGATGGCCAGGCCGTGCCGGCGGATCCCGCCGAGCCAGCCGGAGAACAGCCCGCCCAGTACGGCGCCCACCGCGGGCGCGGCGACCAGCAGGCCGACGGTCTTGGCGTCCCCGGCGAACCAGAGCACCGCGATCGCCGGGAACAGGGCGCGCGGCTGGGCGAGCACCATCGCCGCCATGTCGGAGAAGAACGTCATCCGCAGATTCGGCCGGGTGGCGAGAAAGCGCAGGCCGTCCAGTACGGAGGCGCGGCGCCGCGGCCCCTCCCCCTGGTCGGGACGCATGGACGGCAGCCGCCACATCGCGTACAGCGAGCCGCTGAAGGCCACCACATCGATGAGATACGCGGCCTGGTAGCCCCACAGGCCGACGATCACGCCGCCCAGCATCGGTCCGCCCATCAGGCCGAGGTTGCTGGTCAGGGAGTTGAGGGCGTTGGCGGCCGGCAGCTGCTCGGTGGGCAGCAGCCGCGGGATCATCGACGTACGGGCCGGGGAGTTCATCGCGAAGCAGACGGCCTGGAGGGCGACGACGGTGTAGAACAGCCACACCCGGTGGTATCCGGCCAGCGCCGCGGTGGCCAGCGTGATGGACATCGCGGTCGCGCCCGCGGCGCTGTACAGGCCCAGTTTGCGGCGGTCGACGGTGTCGGCGATGGCGCCGCCGTACAGCCCGAAGATGACCAGCGGGACCAGGGAGCACAGGCCCACCAGGCCGACCGAGAAGGTGGAGCGGGTGATGGCGTAGACCTGGAGCGAGACCGCGAGCGCGGTCATCTGCTGGCCCATCCAGGAGATGGTGTTGCCGCACCACAGGCGGCGGTAGTCCGCGGACGAGCGCAGCGGGGTCAGATCGGCGAATATCCGGGAGCGCAGGGGTATTTCACGCTTTTCGGAGGTCGTTGTAGGGGCCACGCGGCGCAGTAAAGCACGCTGTGCGGGTGCGGCCGATGACCGGGGTGGAAGAGGTGCTCGGCGCGCTCGCCCCTTACGGACCGGCCGCCGCCGGCCCGCCGGCCCGGGCGGTCTCCGCCAGGCCGTACACCCTGCGGGCATTGTCCGCGGCGATCATCGCGCCGACCCGCCGGGCGTCCGTCTCCGACCAGGCGCCGGATGCCGTCCACGCGCCGAGGACGGCCGCCAGGCCGGTCCGGAAGAGCGCGCTGCCGACGACGTACAGCTCCGGGAGGCCGTAGGCGTCGGTGGAGAAGAGCAGCTTGCCGAACGGCGCGAGCTCCAGGAATTCGGCGAGCACGGCCGCGGCCCGCGGACCGGTGTGGGTCAGCGTCAGACCGATGTCGGCGTAGATGTGCGGGAAGACGCTCGCCAGGTAGGCGGCCTGCCGGTGGTACGGGTAGCAGTGCAGCAGCACCAGGTCCGTGCCGGTGTCGGCGGTGGCCCGGACCAGGTCGGTCAGCAGCGCCGGGTCGGCGTGGTCGAGCCGTAGGTCGGGGTCGCCGAAGCCGGTGTGGAGCTGGAGGGGGCGGCCGGTGGCGACGGCCAGCCACACGAGATGCCGCAGCAGGACCGGGTCGGTGAGGCGGGGCGCGCCGGCCGCGATCCAGGAGCGGGCGGCGGTGCGCACCGCGTCGGGGGCGGGCGGCGCGGGGTCCAGGGCGAGCCCGTGGCGGTAGGCGGCGACGGTTTTGAAGGCGACGGCGGTGCCCGCGGCGTCCTGGACGGCGCGGGCGAGGGCATCGGTGAACTCCTCGGCGTCATGGGCGCGGGCCGCGGTGCGCTCGGCCAGCGTCTCCAGCCGGACGACCTCGAACCCGCTGCCGCCGCCCGCCTCGGCGGTCTCGGTGGGGCCTGTCAGATCGCCGGGCAGCCCGGTGTCCAGGAGGTACGCGCCGATGCCGGTGGCGCCCAGCAGACGGCGCCGGGTCTCGTCCGGACCCAGCTCGCGGCGGCGGGCGAGGTAGCGGTCGGGCGGGCAGTGCGCGGGCAGGCCGAGCAGCGGCGGGCACCAGCGGCGGACCGCGAAACCGGCCTGGGTGTCGAAGAAGGTGGTGCCCGCGGCGGGCGGCCGGTCCGATTCGGTGAGATACCCGGCGAACGTCCCGGGGTCCGGTTCGTGGCGGAGCACGCCGTGGCAGTGGTGGTCCACCAGCGGCGGCAGTCCGTCGTCGAAGCCGGGGCCGCCCCCCGGGACGTCCGTGGGCATCACCAGCGCCAGCGGGTGGCGGCGGCGATCTCCTCGGCGTCGTTCTCGGCGAAGTGCGCCTCCTCGGCGCGCCGGACCGCGAGCACCGCGCTGTGCAGCACCTCACCGAGCGCCTCGTACAGCGGGGCCGACTTCTCCAGCCGGTCGGCGGCCTCGGTGAGGGTGGCGGGCAGCCGGACGATGCCGCGCCGGGCGCGCTCGCGGACGCCGAACGTACCCGGGTCGCCGGTCTGCGGCGCGGGCAGCCGGGTCGCGGACTCGATGCCGTGCAGTCCGGCGGCGATGACCGCGCCGACGGCGAGATACGGGTTGGCGGCGGCGTCGAAGGTCTTGACCTCGGCGTGGCCGCCGTCCGGATCGTCGGGGGCGCCGGTGATCAGGCGCAGCGCCGCCTCGCGGTTCTCCACCCCCCAGCACTGGTAGACGCCGGCCCAATGGGAGGGCTGTAGCCGCAGATAGCTGGCGGGCGAGGGGCAGCCGATGGCGAGCAGGGCGGGCAGCGCGCCGAGGATGCCGCCGAGGAAGGCCACCGCGTCCGGCGCCAGGCCCCAGTCGGCGTCCGGGGTGCGGTGCAGGCTCACCCCGTCGCGGTACAGGCTGAGGTGGAGGTGGCAGCCGTTGCCGACCTGGCCGGCGACGACCGACGGGGCGAAGGAGGCGCGCAGTCCGTGCCGGGCGGAGACGGCGCGGACGGTCTCGCGGACCAGCACCGCGTCGTCGGCGGCGCGTACCGGGTCGCCCGGAGCGGTGGTGATCTCGAACTGGCCCGGCGCGTATTCGGGGTGCACCTGCAGGACGTCGATGTCCTGGACGGACAGCGCTTCGCTGACGTCCCGGAGGTAGTCGGAGAGTTCGACGACCCGGGTCATGCCGTACGCGGGTCCCGCGCAGGGGTAGTCGAGCGCCTCGTACGCATCGGTGGCGGCCGCGGTGTGCCCTGCCGGGGCGCGGGTGACCACCCACTCGGTTTCGAAGCCCATCCGCAGTTCGAGGCCGGCCGCGGCGGCCCGCTCGGTCATCCGCCGCGCGAACTGCCGCTGGCAGGCGGGGTGCGGCCGGCCGAGCTGGTCGTAGCGGTCCACCGGTGCCCAGGCCCAGCCGGGCTGTGCGGCGAGCGGGGTGAGGCGGTCCAGGTCGGGGAAGAGCCGCAGATCCCCGTCGGGGCCGCCCAGATGCTCGGATTCGGTGATGGCGTCGCCGGAGGTGAAGACGTCGAAGACGGGCGACATCCCGACGCCGCGTTCGGCCGCATCCGCGAGCCGCTGTACCGGAACGGCCTTGACGCGTGTGATGCCCGCGTTGTCCACCCAGGTCAGCGCCACATTCCGGACGCCTTCCGCCTCCATCCGCGCCGCCAACCGGCGGGCTTCCTCGCGCTGTTCCGCAGCCCGCGTTCCCATAGAGCCGTCCTCACTCGACCGTGCCGATCCCTCGGCGCCCGTTCCCGCTGATGGCCGGTGCGGCTCAGGGCGTGAGAGCCGGTCCGGTCAGGGGCAGTTGAACTCGCACCATACGCACTTTCCGCCGCCGCGCGGTTCCACACCCCAGACATCCGCCAAGCGGTCCACGAGGAGCAGGCCGCGGCCGGAGACACCGGCCTCACCCGGTTCGCGGCGCCGCGGCAGACTGCTGGAGTGGTCCTCGACCTCCAGGCGCAGGCGCCGCCCGACGCTGTGCGGCATCCGGATGTTGATCACGGCCTCGCCGTCGGTGTGCAGCAGCGCGTTGGTGATCAGCTCGTCGGCGATCAGTTCGATCTCGTCGACGCGGTCCTCCGCGCCCCAGGCGCGTACCGCGGCCCGGATCATATGGCGGGCGGCGGAGAGGCCTTCGGGGTCGGCGGGGGCGATGTGCTGGCGGAACCGGCCGACGGTGTCGTGCTCCGGGGCGCCCAGGCGGCGCAGCAACAGCAGCGCCATATCGTCCTCGCCGGTCCGGTCGCCCGCCGAATCGCAGAGCCGGTCGGCGAGTTGCTGGACGTCCTGGGGGCCCTCGCGGACCTCGCGGGCCAACTGCCGCATCCCGTCGTCGAGGTCGGTGCCGGGCTGTTCGACGATGCCGTCGGTGCACAGCAGCAGGGTGTCGCCGGGGGCGAGCTGGACGGTGGTGACGGGGTAGTCGAGCCGCCGGAACTCGGAGGAGATCCCGAGCGGCAGCCCGCCGGCCACCGGCAGCCGGCGGCAGATGCCCTCGGCGTGCCGCAGCAGCGGGTCGATATGGCCGGCCCGGACGATCCGGGCCGCGCCGGTGCTCAGGTCGGCGTCGACGTAGATGCAGGTGGCGAAGCGGTCGGTGTCGAGCTCGTTGAGGAAGGCGGAGGCGCGGCCCATGACGGTGGCGGGGGCGTGCCCTTCGGCCGCGTAGGCGCGCAGCACGATCCGCAGCTGACCCATCAGCGCCGCGGCCTGGGTGTCATGGCCCTGGACATCTCCGATGACGGCGGCGACCCGGCCGTCGGGCAGCGGAATCACGTCGTACCAGTCGCCGCCGATGTCCCGGCCCATCCGGGCGGAGCGATAGCGGACGGCGATCTGGGCGCCGGCGATGCCGGGGATCCGGCGCGGCAGCATGGCCTGCTGGAGGCCGGCGGCGAGATCGTGCTCCTGGTCGTAGAGCATGGCGCGGGCCAGGCTCTGCGCGATGCTGCTGCCGAGCGCCACCAGGACGTTGCGCTCCTGGTCGCGGAAGTCGCTCTCGCGCTCGAAGAACAGGCCGATCACACCGATCGGACGCCCCTGGGCGATCAGCGGCAGATACGCGGCGGAGTTGACGTTCAGCGGCTCGATGGCATGCCACAGCCGCGGGTAGCCGTACTTGAATTCGGCGCGGCTGCGGACGTAACGCGGAGTGAGGGTGCGGACGACCTCGCTCATCGGGAATTCATCACCGACCCGGGTGAATTCGAGGTCGGGCACAAAACTGCCCGCCTTGCCCTCGGAGACCAGCCGGATACGTCCCGCCTCGACCAGCCCGAGGATGACGTTCTCCGCGCCCAGCCGGCTCAGCCCCTGCTCATCGGCGAGCACCGCGATCACTTCGCCGACCGTTCTGGCGTGCGCCAGGGCGGCGGTGGTGCGCTCGACGACGCTGGTGTGCCGGCGGCGCTCCTCATCGACGGCGAGCCGCTCCGCCGCGTGGGTGTATTCGTGGCTGGCGTCGCGGACCACCCCGATGATGCGGCGGGGTCTGCCGGTGTCGTCGCGGCGGATGCTGCCCTGGGCGTGGGTCCAGCGCAGCTCGCCGTCGCGCAGCCGCACCCGGAAGTACGCCCCGTAGGAGTGACTGCCGTCCTTGAGCGCACGGGCGACCAGGGCGTCCAGACGGGCCGCCTCATGGGCCGGGACGCGGCAGTTGAGGGTCTCCGGACGGTCGTCGTACTCCGACGGGAGCAGGTCGAAGACCTCGAGGGCGGGCGGGTCCATGTGCATCAGCCCGCTGTCGAGGTCCCAGTCGAAGCCGCCCATGCCGTTGAGGGCCAGGGTCAGGTCCGGGTGGGCGGGCCAGTCGTCCGGCACCGACACGGTGGGCCGCTTCGCTCCCCGGTCAGCCATGTCGTCACTTTGCCACATTCGTGTGGATTACGGCGTGTCCAGCCCCTTCCCCCAGAAATCCGGCGACACCATCGGCCACACAACTGACTCTCTCATCAGTCACCTCACCACACCGCACCACGACAGCCCGCGAGGACTGGCCCCTACCCCTCTTCCCCCGCCTCACCCCATTGCGATGTTCTCAACACACTGTTACGGTCCCGGACCATGAAGGACGCCCCCGGAGCCCGGATCACCGACGACACCGGAGATGTCACGGACCGTGTCCGGCAGGTGATCGACCGGCTCGGCTGCAGCCACCGCGAGTTCGCCCGCCGGATCGTGATGGACCCCTCGAAACTCTCCCGGTCACTGGGCGGCACCCGCCGCTTCGCGCTGGCCGAGATCGTGCGGATCGCCGACATCGGCGGGGTGGACACCGGCTGGCTGCTCGGCGCCCCGGAACGGCCGGCGGCGCCCGGGCGCGAGCCGGTGGCCGTCCCCGAGGGCGGCCGGCCGCTGCAGATCGTGCGGGAGACCGTCCGGCTGATCGCCGAGCACGGCTTCCACGGCGTACGGGTCGCCGATATCGCGGCCGCCTGCGGCACCAGCCCCGCCGCCGTGCACTACCACTTCCCCGGCCGCGACGAGCTGCTGGAAGCGGCCGTGCGCTGGTGCATGGACGAGGACACCGAGCGCCGCGCGGCGGGCCTGGCAAAGGCCCCCGACGCCCGCGCGGAACTGCTGCATCTGATCGCGCTGCAGACCCCGCGCACCGAGCAGCAGCGCCGTCAGTGGCTGGTCTGGCTCGACCTGTGGGCCCAGGCCGCCCGCTCCACCGCGGTGGGCCGGCTGCACGAGCACTACTACCGGCAGTGGCGCACCACCGTCGCCGATGTCGTACGGCGCGGCGTCGGCCAGGGCGTCTTCCGCACCGTCGATCCGGAGTTCACCGCACTGCGGCTGACCGCACTGATCGACGGGCTCGCCACCCAGGTGCTCGCCACCGCACCCGACAGCACCGGCCCGGACACCATGCACGCCGCGCTGCTCGCCTTCGTCGAGAGCGAACTCACCGCCGGCTGACGGCCGACGCACACCCCCTTCCGCCCCCTCCGCACCGCATGCCGTCAACCGCCACCGAAGGGACCCGCATGAACAACGAGGTCATCATCACCTGCGCGCTGACCGGCGCCGGTGACACCGTCCGCCGCTCCCCGCACGTGCCCGTCACGCCCGAGCAGATCGCGAAGTCGGCCGTCGAGGCGGCGTCCGCGGGCGCCGCGGTGGTGCACATCCACGTACGCGACCCCGAGACCGGCGNCCGCGGGCGCCGCGGTGGTGCACATCCACGTACGCGACCCCGAGACCGGCGACCCCTCGCGCGAGCCACGGCTCTACGCCGAGGTCGTCGAGCGGATCAAGGAGACCGGCACCGACGTCGTCATCAACCTCACCGCCGGCATGGGCGGCGACCTGGTGATCGACCCCGAGAACCCGCTCCGGCAGCTGCCCGGTACGGACCTGGTGAGCGGCCTGGAGCGGCTGCCGCACGTCGAGGAACTGCTGCCCGACATCTGCACCCTGGACTGCGGCTCCCTCAACTTCGGCGACGGCTCCAACCTGTACGTCTCCACGCCCGACATGTTGCGCACGGGCGCCCGGCGCATCCAGGAACTGGGCGTACGGCCCGAGTTGGAGATCTTTGACACCGGTCAGCTGTGGTTCGCCAAGCAGCTGCTGGCCGAGGGCCTGCTGGACGACCCGACGATCTTCCAGCTGTGTATGGGCATCCCGTGGGGCGCGCCGGCCGATCCGGGCGTCCTGCAGTCGATGGTGAACATGCTGCCCGAGGGCGCGCAGTGGGCGAGCTTCGCGCTCGGCCGGATGCAGATGCCGTGGGTCGCCCAGTCGATCCTGCTCGGCGGCAATGTCCGGGTCGGTCTGGAGGACAACCTCTACCTCAGCAAGGGCGTCAAGGCCACCAACGGCCGGCTCGTCGAGCGCGCCGTCCAGATCACCGAGCTGCTCGGCGCCACGGTCGCCACCCCCGACCGGGCGCGGGCCCGCCTGGGCCTCAAGCCGCGCGGCTGAGCCCCACAGCTTCCTTCCCTTCCCTCCACCTGGAGCCGCTCCCCCATGCCTGAAACCACCCCTGCCCCCTGCGCACCCGAGGCCGTACGCCGCGTCGCCTGTATCGGCGCCGGAGTGATCGGCGGCGGCTGGGTCGCCCACTTCCTGGCCCGCGGCTACGACGTCACCGCCTGGGACCCGGCCGTCGACGCCGAGGAGAAACTCCGCCGCCTGGTCGCCGCGGCCTGGCCGGCCCTGGAGCAAATAGGCCTCGCCGAGGGCGCCTCACCGGAGCGTCTCACCGTCGCGCCGACCCTCGCGGCCGCGGTCGCCGAAGCCGACTTCGTCCAGGAAAACGCCCCGGAGAAGCTGGAGTTGAAGCGCTCGCTGCTCGCCGAGCTCGCCGCGGCGACCCGTCCGGGCGTGGTCATCGCCTCCTCCACCTCCGGCTACCCGATGACCGATATGCAGACGGCGGCCGAAGACGCCGGACGCCTCGTCGTCGGCCACCCCTTCAACCCGCCGTACCTCATCCCGCTCGTCGAGGTCGTCGGCGGCGAGAGGACCGACCGCGAGGCCGTCGAGTGGGCCTCCCGCTTCTACGACGTGGCCGGCAAGTCCGTGATCACCATGGACCGCGAACTGCCCGGCTTCATCGCCAACCGCCTCCAGGAGGCGCTGTGGCGCGAGGCGCTGCACATGGTCGCCAACGGTGAGGCCTCGGTCGAGGACATCGACGCCTCGATCACCGAAGGCCCGGGTCTGCGCTGGGCGTTCATGGGCCCCTGTCTGACCTTCGCGCTGGCCGGCGGCGAGGGCGGTATGGCCCATATGCTCGACCACTTCGGCCCGTCCCTGAAGTCCCCGTGGACCCGCCTGGAGGCGCCCGAGCTGGACCGCGAGCTGCGTGACGCGATGGTCGACGGCTGCGCGGAGGCCGCGGGCGAGCGCACCTACGCGGATCTGGTCGCCGCACGCGATCAGGGCGTCATCGACGTCCTCCGGGCCACCGGCCGACTGGGGGACACCCGCCGATGAGCACCCCTCTCCCGCTCTTCCGTCAAACCGTCCAGGACGCCTGGATCGACTACAACGGCCACCTCAGCGAGGCCTACTACGTCCTGATCTTCGGCTTCGCGACGGACGCCCTGATGGATACGGCGGGCCTCGACGCCGCCTACCGCGCACGCACCGGCTGCTCGCTCTACACGGTCGAGGCGCATGTGCGCTACCTCCGCGAGGTCGCCCGGGACAGCGAACTCACCCTCCGCACCACGGTGTTGGGGGTGGACGGCAAGAAGCTCCGCTTCGTCCACGAGATGTTCGTCGGCGAGCCGTCCGGGGACCCGGTCGCGACCGAGGAGCTCTTCACCCTGCACGTCGACCAGGGCACGGGGCGCGCGGCCCCGCTGCCGGACGCGACGCGCCGGCACCTCGCCGGCCTGACCGCCCCTGCCCCGGAGTGGGCGGGGCGCGGAATCCGCGCGGTGCAGCAGTAGCGAGGTCTCCGCTGCTCGGCGCCGATCCGGGGCGCCCCCGCCCCGTCCCGGTGCGATCCTGGACGGAGCAGCCTTCCGACCCGCCGAGGAGCGACCACCATGACAGCCACCCGAGGCCACCGCATCGAGATCGAGCAAGGCACCGACCACATCCGCGTCGAGATCGACGGCCGGCTGGTCGCCGACAGCCGGCGTCCGCTCCTGCTGCGCGAGACCGGCTACCCGGTGCGGTACTACCTGCCGCCCGAGGACGTACGGACCGAACTGCTGACGCCGTCCGAGACTCATTCGGTCTGCCCGTTCAAGGGCACCGCTTCCTACTGGTCGCTCGCCGACGGACCGGAGGACGTCGTGTGGGCCTACCCCGAGCCGCATCCGGAGGTCGCGCGGATCAAGGATCATTTCTGCTTCTACGAGGCCGAGTTGGGCTGAGGCCGGGGGCCGCGAAGCTCGGGTAGGAAAGTTTCCTAACAATAACCGTCACACTTCTTGACCCGTGCATGATCGACCGTCAGGATTCCTCGGGACGGCTCCCCACGCCGACCCAGGAGACGGATATGACGTCCACCCCCCGCGCCAAAAATCCCCTCAAGTCACGAAACCCCCTGGTCAGCAATGCTCGCTTAGGAATACCCGCCGCCGCGGGCGCGGCGCTCGCGCTCGTCGGCGGTGTGGCGCTGTGGTCGCCCGCCGGCCGGGCCGACGCCGTGCCCGACCGTGCGCCGGGCGCGCATGCCGCCGGGTTCACGGCCGTCGCCGCCGGCGATATCGCCGAGCAGTGCACGGCGAGCGACAGCGACTGCGAACACCCCAGAACCGCCGCGCTGGTGAAGAAGATCAACCCGGCGTTCGTGCTGACCATGGGCGACAACCAGTACGACGACGCCCGGCTCAAGGACTTCAAGAGGTACTACGACAAGAGCTGGGGCGCGTTCAAGGCCAAGACGCACCCTGTCGCCGGCAATCACGAGACCTACGACCCGGACGGCAAACTCGCCGGCTACAAGTCCTACTTCGGCGCCATCGCCTACCCCAAGGGCAAGAGCTACTACAGCTTCGACCAGGACAACTGGCACTTCATCGCGCTGGACTCCAACAGCCTGAACTCCGCACAGCTCAACTGGCTCAAGGCCGACCTCGCCGCCAACTCCAAGAAGTGCGTGGCCGCCTACTGGCACCACCCGCTCTTCTCCTCCGGCGAACACGGCAACGACCCGGTCAGCCGGCCGGTCTGGAAGCTGCTGTACGACGCCAAGGCCGAGCTGGTGCTCAACGGCCACGACCATCACTACGAGCGGTTCGCACCCCAGGACCCCAACGGCAAGGCCGACAAGAGCGGGATCGTCGAACTCCTCGGCGGGATGGGCGGCGCCAACCCGTACAAGATCGAAGAGGTCCAGGACAACAGCGAGAAGCGGCTCACCGACACCTTCGGCGTGGTGAAGCTGAACTTCACCGACAACGGCTTCTCCTGGGACCTGGTGGGCACGGACGGCCGCACCAAGGACAGCAGCCCGTCCTACTCGTGCCACTGACCGGCGGCCGGCCCGCCGCCGCCGGGACCCACGGGCGGCCCGACTGATGTATCTCGCGACCACGGATGCGGCCGCGACGGCGACACAGGTGACGCGCGGCCGCGTCGGCGGGCCGGTTCTGGCCCTCGGCGCGGTCAGCCTGGTCACCGATATCTCTTCCGAGATGGTCACCGCCGTGCTGCCCCTCTACTTCGTCCTCCAACTGGGGCTCTCCCCCCTCCAGTTCGGCTTCCTCGACGGCCTCTACAACGGTGTCACCGCGCTGGTGCGGCTGCTGGGCGGGCATGCGGCCGACCGCGGCGGCCGGCACAAGCTCGTCGCCGGGTCCGGCTATGCGCTCTCCGCGCTGTCCCGCCTCGGCCTGCTGCTCGCCGGCGGCGGCACCCTCGGTATCGGCGTGGCGCTCGCCGCGGACCGTATCGGCAAGGGGGTACGCACCGCCCCGCGCGATGCGCTGATCTCGCTCAGCGCCCCGCCGGACGCGCTCGGCCGGGCCTTCGGCGTACACCGGGCGATGGACACCACCGGCGCCCTGCTGGGGCCGCTCGCCGCGTTCGCCCTGCTGTGGGCCACCGCGGACGCCTACGACGCGGTGTTCGTGGTGAGCTTCTGTGTCGGCCTGCTCGGTGTGCTGCTGCTGATCGCCTTCGTACCGGGGCGGGCCGCACTGCCCGCCCACCACCGGGCGCCGGCCGTCACGGACCGCCCGCGCGCAGGGCTCCTCGCACCGCTGCGCGCGCCCGCCTTCCGGCGCATCTTCGTGGCGGCGGCGCTGCTCGGCGCGGCGACCATCGGCGACGCCTTCCTCTATCTGCTGCTCCAGCGCCGGCTGGACTTCGCGGTGAGCTGGTTCCCGTTGCTGCCGCTGGGCTCGGCCGCGGTCTATCTGCTGCTCGCGGTGCCGGCCGGGCGGCTCGGCGACCGTATCGGCCGCCGGGTGCCCTTCCTGTGCGGTCATGCGGCGCTGCTCGGCGGTTATGTCCTGCTCCTGCTGACCGACACCGGGCCGGTGCTGCTGGTGGGCGTGCTGCTGTTGCTCGGTGTGTTCTACGCGGCCACCGACGGGGTGCTGATGGCGCTGGCCGGGCCGGTACTGCCGGCCGCGCGCCGGGCGAGCGGCATGGCGCTGCTGCAGACCGGCCAGGCGCTGTGCCGTCTGCTCGCGGCCGCCGGATTCGGCGCCGCCTGGACGCTGTGGGGCACCCGCCCCGCGCTGATCGTCGCCGCCGTCGCACTGGCGGCGGCGCTGGCGGCGGCCGTGGCCCTGCTGCCCGGGCCGACGCGCCCGGAACTCCCGGAAGACCCGGACCCCACCGACCCTCCCGAAAGGCGGCCGTCCCGCGCATGAAACCCTCGAACGGTCCGCGCAGGGATCCGGCGAACGGTCCGGGGCCCGCGGCCGGTGCCCAGGAGACCGCGGCCCCCACCTCCCTCTCCCTCCGCGCCCGCCTCATCGCCGTGGCGACCGCCACCGCGGTTCTGGCCGCCCTCGCCGTCGTCTACACCGTCGGCGCGGCCCGGCGCGCCGAACCCACCGACGGGGCCTCGGCGTTCGGACTCGACCACGACCGGCTGTACTTCCGCAGCACCGGCGCCGGCGCCGGCCGGGTGGCCCGGCTGCCCGCACCGGTCACCCGGCCGGACGATGCCCGGGCAGCCGCGGCACCGGCCCGCCCCACCGGGCCCGACCAC
>NZ_QUAC01000186.1 GCF_003389455.1 Streptomyces inhibens
CCGGGCCCCGCACTCACCCAAAGGTGACTGCGGGGCCCGGCCCGTTGTCCGTCCGGCTACTTCCGCTCCGCGGGCTGCGCCTCCACGGCTTCCGCGGACGCCTGGACCTCCCGCGGCCGCCGCCGGTCCAAGATCAGCCCGACCGCCAGCACCACCACGGCCGCGACCACCGACAGCACCATCTGCTCGCGCCCGTCCGGGTCGTAGAACATATAGCCGATGACGAAGACGATCAGCGCGATCGTCGCGTACGTCAGCCACGGGTACAGCCACATCCGCACCGTCAGCCGCTCCGGCGTCTCCCGCTCGATGATCCGGCGCATCCGCAGCTGCGAGACACAGATGACCAGCCACACGAACAGCGCCACCGCGCCCGACGAATTCAGCAGGAACTGGAAGACGGTGTCCTTCGAGGTGTAGCTGAAGATCGTCGCGATGAAACCGAACGCGACCGAGGCCCAGATCGCGACCGCCGGCACCCCGCCCTTGTTGACGGTGGCGAACGACTTCGGCGCATCGCCGCGCTGACCGAGCGAGAACGCCATCCGGGACGCCGTGTAGAGCCCGGAGTTCAGACAGGACAGCACCGCGGTCAGCACCACGACATCCATCACGGTGCCCGCATACGGAATGTCCAGCGACTCCAGCACCGCCACATACGGGCTCTTGAGCACCGCCGGGTCGTTCCACGGCAGCAGCGTCACGATCACCGTGATCGAGCCGATGTAGAACAGCGCGATCCGCCAGATGACGCTGTTGACGGCCTTGCGGACGGCCTGCACCGGGTTCGGCGACTCGCTCGCCGCCAGCGTCACGATCTCGCTGCCCATGAAGGAGAAGACCACCAGCAGCATGCCGGAGAGGATCGCGCCGGGACCGTTCGGCAGGAATCCGCCGTGCCCGGTCAGATTCGCCATCCCGACCGGGTCACCGCCCGGCGGCAGCCCGAAGATCGCCAGCGCGCCGACCACGATGAAGACGACGATCGCGACGACCTTGATCCCGGCGAACCAGAACTCGAACTCGCCGAACGAGCCGACCGAGATCAGGTTGGTGCCGGTCAGCACGACCATCACCAGCAACGCCCAGGCCCACTGCGGAACGGCCGGGACCCAGCCGGTGAGGATCGCGGCGGCCGCGGTCGCCTCGACCGCCAGCACCACCGACCAGAAGAACCAGTACAGCCAGCCGATCGTGAATCCGGCCCAGCGGCCCAGTGCCCGGTCCGCGTACGCGGAGAAGGAACCGGAGGTGGGGGAGGCCGCCGCCATCTCGCCCAGCATCCGCATCACCAGCACGACCAGCAGGCCGGTCAGCGCGTAGGAGAGCAGAATCCCCGGCCCGGCGGCCGAGATGCCGGCGCCCGATCCGACGAAGAGGCCGGCGCCTATGACACCGCCGATGGCGATCATCGACAGATGGCGGTTCTTGAGTCCTGCCTGCAGCCCGTTCTGCGACTGCCCCCCGGTCGCTCCGCCGCCGGGTTCGCCGGTGGTGGGGACCGCTTTGGTGGTGGGGGTACCCCCTGCTCGTTGAGAGCTGGGGGGAGGGTGCGCGCCCATGGGCACCGTCCTTCAGTGGTTCGCGGATTGGAACCCTCGCATTAGATCTTCGTTAACCCATGGATTGGAAGGCCTGAGGTCGGATCGTTGCCTAAAACACTGGGCGGCTGCGCCATGCGCATGCGTACGGAAGGCGGGGGGCGGAATTCCGTACGCGGCGCCGCGGGATGACCCGCGGCGCCTACCCGGGACCACGCGTGTCACACTCGTCACATGCGCGTGTATCTCGGCTCCGACCATGCAGGTTTTGACCTCAAGAACCACCTCGTCGAGTGGCTCAAGGCCCATGGCCACGACCCCGTCGACTGCGGCCCGCACATCTTCGACGCCCAGGACGACTACCCCCCGTTCTGCCTGCGCGCCGCGGAGCGCACCGCCGCCGACCCGGACAGCCTCGGCATCGTGATCGGCGGCTCCGGCAACGGCGAGCAGATCGCCGCCAACAAGGTCAAGGGCGTACGGGCCGCGCTGGCCTGGAGCGAGGAGACCGCCAAGCTCGGCCGCGAGCACAACAACGCCAACGTCATCTCGGTCGGCGGCCGGATGCACACCGAGGAAGAGGCCACGAAGTTCATCGAGGTCTTCCTCAACACTCCCTACTCGGGTGAGGAGCGGCACACCCGCCGCATCGACATGCTCTCGGCCTACGAGATCACCGGCGAACTGCCCGCGATCCCGGCCCACCACCCGCAGGACTGACCACAGCACACCGCCGTCGCCCGCCCACCCCGGCCGCCGGGGAGGGCGGGCGCGCCCACTGGAGGACACCGTGCCCGAGGGGCATACGATCCACCGCCTCGCCCTGGACCACCGCTCCCGCTTCGAGGGCGAGCGCGTCCGGGCGAGCAGCCCCCAGGGCAAGTTCGCAGGTGGCGCGGCCCTCGTCGACGGCCAGGTCATGACCACCGCCGAGGCCCACGGCAAACACCTCTTCCTGGGCTTCGGCGCGGACCGCTGGATCCATGTCCACCTCGGTCTGTTCGGCAAGCTCGGCTTCGGCGACGCGCCCGCCCCGCCGCCCACCGACACCGTGCGCCTGCGTATCGCCGGCCCGTCCGCGTACGCGGACCTCCGCGGCCCCACCACCTGCGCACTGATCACCGACGCCGAGAAGCAGGCGATACACGACCGGCTAGGCCCCGACCCGCTGCGCCCCGGGGACGACGGCACCCGCGCCTGGCAGCGGATCAACCGCAGTCGTACGACCATCGCGGCGCTGCTGCTCGACCAGAAGATCATCGCCGGCGTCGGCAACGTCTACCGCGCCGAGGTCCTCTTCCGCCACCGCATCGACCCCTACCGGCCCGGCCGCGACCTCACCCGCGCCGAATGGGATGCCCTCTGGGCCGACCTGGTGTTCCTGATGGCCGAGGGCGTCCGCCACAACCGCATCGACACCGTCCGCCCCGAACATCTGCCGGAGGCCATGGGCCGCCCGCCACGGGTCGACGACCACGGCGGCGAGGTCTACGTCTACCGCCGCGCCCGTCAGGGCTGCCACATCTGCGGCGCCGACATCCGCACCGCCGACCTCGCCGCACGCAACCTCTTCTGGTGCCCCGGCTGCCAGCCGACCACCGCCTGACCGAACCGCCCGGCCGAACCCGCCCGGCCGAACCCGCCCGACCGGCCGCCGCACCCCGGGAACCCGTACGCCTACGCCCCGTACGCCTACGCCCCGTACGCCTACGCCCCGTACGCCTACGCCCCGTGCGCCTTCACCCCCGTACGCCTACGCTCCGTACGTCAGCCCCGCGTCTAGAACGAGTGCGGCAGCCACGGCGCGACATCCGACCCGAACGCCACCGAAGCCGCCCCCAGCGCACCGGGCCGCAGCTCGCGCACCCGGCCCGCCGCCGCCAGCGCCGACAGCGTGAAGCCGCCCAGATACGCGGACCCCACCTCCCGTACGGACAGCGCCAGCTCTGCCGGATCCGTGGTCCGCGCGCAGGACGCGCCCGTCGCGTCACCGGTCAGCCGCCACCGCCCCTCGTTCCACGGGCAGAACGGGTCCGCGACCTCCAGCACCACATCCACCGGCGTCCGGTACGTCCGCGCCGCCAGCGCCGCGCCCACCTCCACCGGCCGCACGAACAGCGACTCCCGCAGCCCGATGCCCAAGCGCCGCTGATCCGCCACCAGATGGAGCAGCGCATCGTCCACCGGCCGGGTGGCCACCGACACCGACGATGTCAGATCGATCCCGAACAGATAGCGCCACAGCGCCGCGTAGACCACCGGGTCCAGCGCCTCGACATGCCGCACCCGCACGTCCCCCGACGGCCCGGCGACATGCCACTCCGGTTTCACCGCATAGCGCGCATAACCCAGCAACTCGCCGTCCACCTCGGCCAGTACACACTGCTGCGCCCCGGCCCCGGCCCGCTCGCCCGGCACATCGAGCACGCCGATCCGCTCCCAGCCGGGCCGCCGCGCCAGCATCCCGGGGCGGGTCGGCACCAGTTGGGCATAGACCCGCTCGCAGTCGGCCAGCGCGGCCACCGGATCCACCAGCCGCAGCCGTACGCCGTCCACTCCGGGCAGCTCGGGGGCGGCCAGCCGTACGGTGTCCACGCTCAGCCGCATGTCCTGGGCCGCCGGACCGTAGCCGAACCGCCCGTAGATCGCCGGCTCCGAAGCCGTCAGCACCGCCAGCGGCTCACCGCGCTCGCGGACGTCCGCCAGCTGGTGCCGCATCATCGCGCGCAGCAGCCCGCGCCTGCGGTGCGTCGGCTGCACACTGACCATCGTGACCCCGGCCACAGGCACCTCCGCCCCACCCGGCACGGTGAGTCCGAACGACGCCGCCGAGGCCGTCGCCACGACCTCGTCGCCGTCCCAGACGCCGAAGGAGCGGTCGATCTCGGTGAGGTCACGCCGCAGCGCGAGCTTCTCGGAAGGCTGGGGCAGCTCCCCGAAGGCCATGTCCAACTTGTCGGACCAGACGTGCCATTCGGCGTCCCGGAGCACCCGTAATTCCGTCGTCATACACCATCCCTAGCAGGACACTCACCGGCCGCGCGACCGCATTTCGAACGGGGTTTCCCGGCAATTGGCCGGGGCGACGTGCGGCGAATCGACGCGCCGCCGAACGGGTGGATAAGGTCCCAGAGCAATGACAAGCGGCCCGGGAACGGAAACCCTGACGGCCCGGGTGCACAAAGGCCTGCACCGGGCCCGGATCGGCATGCGCAAGGCCGGGGTCGACTACTTCCGCGGCGAGGGCTCCGACCGGTTCGCGCTGGCCGCCCTGTTCATCGCCATCCCCGCCATCGCCGCGGGCACCCTCTGGCGCCCCGAATGGATCGCCCCGACCGCCCTGGTCCTCCCGGTCATCGCCGGCGGACTGCTGTTGCGCCCGGCCAACCTCCTCATCCTGTACGGCGCGTCCGCGGCCGCGCTGGTCGTCGAGTCCGCGCTGTTCGGCCCGTACGACGACGGACCGGACCGGATCACCCCGGGCACGGTCCTGGTCGTCGCCGCCGTCGGGCTGTTCGGGCTGCTGATCGCGCAGTTCCGCAGCCGGGTCGGGGTGCCCTGGCGACGCGGCGGCACCATGCTCTTCGACCTGCGTGAGCGGATCCGCGTACAGAGCAAACTCCCCAAACTGCCCAAGGGCTGGCACCACGAGATGGCGCTGCGCCCGGCCGGCGGACAGTCCTTCTCCGGAGACTTCGTCGTCGCCTCGCGCACCCACGGCGGCAACATCCTCGAAGTGGTGCTGACGGACGTCTCCGGCAAAGGCATGGACGCAGCCTCCCGCGCCCTGCTCCTCTCCGGTGCCTTCGGCGGCCTGCTCGGCTCCCTCCCGCCGCACGGCTTCCTCCCCGCAGCCAATGGCTACCTCCTGCGCCAGGACTGGGACGAGGGCTTCGCCACCTCCATCCATCTCGTCCTCGACCTGGATTCCGGCGACTACGAACTCCTCTCCGCCGGCCATCTGCCGGCCCTCCAGCTCAGCGCCGGCACCGGCCGCTGGGAGGAGAAGCCGGGGGAGGGGCCGCTGCTCGGCGTCTACGACGGCGCCCAGTTCGACCCGGTCAAGGGGACGCTGCGGCCCGGCGACGTCCTGATGCTGTTCACCGACGGCCTGGTCGAGGCCGCCGACCGCGATATCGCCGAGGGCATCGACCGGCTGACCGGCGAGGCCGACCGCTATGTCACCTCCGGCTTCGCAGGCGCCGCCTGGCATCTGATCGAGGCCGTCGCCAAGGACGTCAACGACGACCGGGCGCTGCTGCTGATCTGCCGGGACGCCTGAGCCGCCTGGGACGGGCCGGGGCGCCTCGGCGGTTGCCTGCCCTTCCGGCTTCTCCCCGCCGGAGGTGCGGTTTTCCTCAGCTTTTTTCTGCGGTCTTCCTCATGGTGGCGGCGCGGGCCGAATCCGTACGGTCGTAGAGGTGACCGGCCGTGACGGAGGCCGGGCCGGACGAGACAGGGGGACGACACCATGAGCCTGTGCGGCAAGAGGGGGACGTACAGAAGCCGGATCACCGCCGGCCTAGGACGCGCCGGTCGCGGACGTGGACCCCCGCAGTTCCTCCAGACGCTCAAGGTCGTCCCGGACCGACTCCCTCTCCTCGGCAGTGAGGCGGACCGCCGCGGCCCCGGCGAGCGCGGACGCCGCGGTCCCCTCGTCGCCGAGACGCCCCGCGACATCCGCACGCAGCACGAGGAGTCGCAGCAGCTGTACGGGCGTGGGCCGCTCGTCCTCGCCCCGCAGCACCCGGTCGATGACCTTCGCGGCGGCTGCCGGGTCCTCCTTCGAGTCCGCGAGGAGAGACGCATGGTGCAGGGCCCGCGAGAAGGTCTCCTTGGGTGCGGGCCGGTGATGCTGGTCCTCGCTCGTCGGCTGCCCGATGCGGAGGCAGTTGCCGCCCGGATCGGTCATCAGGAACTGCCGCACGCCGTACGACATGTCCTTCAGCGGCCCGATACGCGGCAGCCCCCGGGTCGGGACCCTCCCGTACGCCGCCTTGAGTCCGGCCCGGAACGCCTGGTGCAGCCCGTCGACGTCATCGGTCAGGACGTAGCACGTACTGAGCGACTCGGCCGGCTCGTACTGCTTCAGCCCGAAGAACTGCAGCTCGATGCCGCCACGCTTCACCACCGCGTACGGATTGGGGCTCTTCTGCCGGAAGGTCACCTCGAACCCGAGGGCGTTGTAGAAGTCCAGAACTGGCTGGACGGTCCGGCACGGAAGGATCGGAATGGTCTTTTCACCCATACCCGCACTCTAGTCAAACTTGAATAGATCGGGGGCCGATATGCGATACCAGCGGTCGACCGCCGGCCCTCGGTGATGTCCGCGGGCAAGGTCGGCTGTGCTCAGGCGCTCAGGCGCTCAGGTGCTCAGGTGCTCGGGCGCTCAGGCGCCGACGCGCTCCCGCGCCCGCGCCTTTTCGGCCGGATCCTTACGGAACGCCCACGCCATCGTCGGCTCCATCGCGAAGCGGAACACCCTGCGGACCGGCGGGGTGCACAGCGCCGTCACGATGGCCGCCGCGAGCAGCGTGACCGCGACCTCGCCGACCGGCGTATGCGGCCATGCGTAGTCGTCGAACCAGCCCCAGAACCGCGAACCCTTGGCCAGGAAGCCGTGCAGCAGATAGCCGTACAGCGTCCCCGCGCCCAGCACCGTGAACCACGTCCGCCGGGTCGGCACCCAGGAGAAGAAGCAGGCCACGAGC
This sequence comes from Streptomyces inhibens, assembly GCF_003389455.1. Lineage (GTDB taxonomy): Bacteria > Actinomycetota > Actinomycetes > Streptomycetales > Streptomycetaceae > Streptomyces > Streptomyces inhibens. The sequence continues at coordinate 7,253 of NZ_QUAC01000186.1, forward strand.
ACGATCGAGCAGCCGAAGAGAGCCGGCGTCATCACCGCGCCGATCCACCAGGTGGTGCCCAGCTCCTGGGCGCTGTCCCGGTGATAGAACCACGCCGAGCTCATCCGGGGCGCCGCCCAGTAGGCCATCAGCAGCGCACACGCGAAGATCGGCAGCGACGCGATCCGCACCGCCCGTCGCTGCACCAGCTTGAAGTGCTCCGGCCGCAGCGACAGACCCAGGACGAAGAAGGGAAGGAACTGCAGCACTCGCTGGAGGTCCAGATCGTCGCCGATGTCCGGTGACACGGACGCGAGTACGGCGATGGCCACCGCGAGCGGAATCGGCCAGCGGACGATCTTCCACAGCGGGGTGGTCAGCCGCCAGATGAACAGGGCCACCAGGAACCATGTCAGGAACCACGGGTCGAGCAGGCTGATGGGATGCCCGGGATCGTCGTCCGCCCAGCGCTTGAAGAAGGCGTATGCCGTCTCGAAGAGGATGTAGGGGACGGCGACCCCGGTGATCAGCCGCTGCAGCCGGTCCTTGCGCATGTCGAAGCTGCGCGAGAAGTAGCCGGAGATGATGATGAACGCCGGCATATGGAAGGTGTAGACGGTCATATAGAGCGCCTCGGCGGCCCGGCTGCCGTCGGTCAGCGGCTCCCAGGAGTGCCCCATCGCCACCAGCACAATGGCCAGATACTTCGCGTTGTCGAAGAACGCGTTGCGGCTACCGGTCTTCGGCGAGTGCTCCGAGGCGCCCTCGGGCGCGCCCGGTGGCCGTGCCGCAGGCTTCGTCCGGACCGTACCCGCCGCCTCCCGGGCAGGGGGAAGTTCGCGTCGAGGTGTGGGGGCAGCGGGAAACATCCCAGGCACGATAGCGGCGGCCGGCGAATGCGTAAAACCGCATCCGGGCCATTCCTCATTTCCCCGGGCACCGAGTGTGGATGGGTCACAGATAAAACACGAAATCACCGCGGGGTGGTCGCATGCCGCTCACCCGGTTTGCCCCTTGTCATCCCCACAAATCGGACGGTATCCCCCGCGAACGACCCTGGGGGAATGTCCCACTCCTTGATCTTATGTCCGAATGTTAATCCGCCTCGGCGGCGACCCGTAAAGCCGTGACGGACGCCACGGATAAATAATTGTCCGGGCCGGAGAATGATCAGAATGATGCGGCCGAATGATCAGGGTGAATTTTCGACGCGGCGTCAGGCGGGGGAAATTCACCCCACCTCGTCCGCCCTCCGGGATCACCCGGTCGCCACCCCGGCGCAACCCGGCACCCCCCGGCCGCCACGCCGCGGGCACGTGGTCATCACCCCGCCGCCACTCGCGGGCCGCCCCGCCGTCACCCCACGGCCACCGACGGCCGGAATCGGGCAAACCGTTGGCCGATGATTCGTCACCGGCCTGCAATGGGCATGGAGTTGGTGGCACGATGGGTGTCGGGGGGTGTGCGCGGCATGCTCCCGGGCCGGTGAGGCGTTCCGACCAAGGGTGTGATCAGTTGTGGCTCTGTCGCTGTCAGTTGTGCTGCTGTTGGGGATCATCCTGATCGTGCTGATCAGAGGGAAGTCACTCAAGGCAGGTCCGGCGTTCGTCGCCATACTGTTCGGCTTCTTCCTTGCCTCCACGGGCATGGCGCCGTCCATCAACCGTTTCCTCAACTCCCTGGCGGACACCATCAACCACATCACCTTCTAGGTGCCCCACACCTTCAGGTGGTCCGCCGGCTCTCCATGAGGCGCCCTACGAGGTCTGCTCGCCCCCGGTCCGCGCCATCGCGTCGCGTACGGCTTCCTCGCTGCGCCCCACCAACGCCGACCCGTCGTCCGCGGTGATGATCGGCCGTTGGATCAGCCGGGGGTGCGCCGCCAGCGCCGCGATCCACCGCTCGCGCGCGGCGTCGGTGCGCTCCCACTCCCCGAGCCCCAGCTCCTTGGCGTCGGGCTCCTGCGTCCGGGTGATGTCCCAGGGCTCCAGGCCCAGCCGCGCCAGCACCCCGCGCAGCTCGTCGGCGTTCGGCGGGTCCTCAAGGTATTTGCGCACGGTGTACCGAGCGCCCTCCTCATCGAGGATTTCCACCGCGGAACGGCACTTGGAACACGCGGGATTGAGCCAGATCTCCATGCCGCCACCTTATTGACCCGCGCGCGCGGAGCGAAGAGGCGTGCAGGCAAACAAACAACGTTCCGGAAAGCGGAAAACCCCAGGCCATCCGGTCTGGGGTTTCCTCGTACGAGCGGGCGACGGGAATCGAACCCGCGTAGCTAGTTTGGAAGACTAGGGCTCTACCATTGAGCTACGCCCGCGAGCGCCACAGGTCACGGACCTCGGCACGCAGAGCATCCTAGCGGGTCGCGGCGGTGCGCCGCACACCCCTTCACGCGGAAGGCGCACGGCGCGCCGTGGCCCGCCGCGTATGTCCACCCACCGCTCCCGCCGGGCATCCCGATAATTGGCAGCCGTACCGCCTGCGGCCATGTACCCTACGTGTCGCACCGACGGGGTGTGGCGCAGCTTGGTAGCGCGTCCGCTTTGGGAGCGGAAGGTCGTCGGTTCGAATCCGGCCACCCCGACCAGCAGGTCAGCCCGACAGTGCAGTCAGGCGGAAACCCGCCCACTGTTTGCCCGCGAGATCAGCGGCTGTTTGCCCGCGAGATCAGCGGTTGTTCAAGATCACGTTGTGGGCGTCATCCTCCTTGCGGTTACTATGCAAGCTGCGTGCCCGTGTGTCTCTGTACCGGGCGCGATCGGCCGGGCCCGGATCAGCCGGGTACTGGCGGATCTGAAGCAGAACCCCAGAAGTCAGCCCCAAGGAGACCGAACCGTGAAGAGCGCCGTGGAGACCCTGAACCCGACTCGGGTTCGGCTCACTGTCGAGGTGCCCTTCGAGGAGCTCAAGCCCAGCCTCGACGCGGCGTACAAGAAGATCAACCAGCAGGTCACGGTGAAGGGCTTCCGCCAGGGCAAGATCCCGGCCCGCGTCATCGACCAGCGGTTCGGCCGCGGTGCCGTGCTGGAAGAGGCCGTCAACGACGCGCTCCCGAAGTTCTACACCGAAGCGGTCAACGAGGGTGAGCTCAACGTCCTCGGTCAGCCCGAGGTCGACATCACCGAGCTGAAGGACGGCGAGCTGCTGGCCTTCACCGCCGAGGTCGACATCCGCCCCGCCATCGAGATCCCGGACTACTCCGGCATCGAGGTCGAGGTCGACGCCGTGGAGGTGTCGGAAGAGGACATCGACAAGTCCGTCGAGCAGCTGCGTGAGCGCTTCGCCTCGACCTCCCCGGTCGAGCGCGCCGCCCAGGACGGCGACGTGCTGACCGTGGACCTCGAAGCCAAGGTGGACGGCGAGGTCCTCGAGGACGGCGTCGCCCAGGGCGTCACCTACACCGTCGGCTCCGGCGAGCTGCTGGACGGCATCGACGAGGCCGTCACCGGCCTGGAGGCCGGCGGCACCGCCACCTTCACCTCCGAGCTCAAGGGCGGCTCCGCCGAGGGCAAGGAGGCCGAGGTCAAGGTCGTCGTCACCGAGGTCAAGTCCCGCGAACTTCCCGAGCTGGACGACGACTTCGCGCAGCTGGCCAGCGAGTTCGACACCTTTGAGGAGCTGCGCGCGGACAGCCGCAAGCGCCTTGAGCAGATGAAGAAGTACGACCAGGCCACCCAGGCTCAGGAGAAGGTCCTGGACGAGCTGCTCAAGCTCGTCGAGGTGCCGATGCCGGAGAAGCTGCTCGCGGACGAGATCCAGACCCGCAAGCACAACCTGGAGCACCACCAGCTCGGCCAGATGGGCCTCGACCTCGCGAAGTACCTGGAGATCCAGGGCAAGACCGAGGAAGAGTTCGACGCCGAGACCAAGGAGCAGGCCGAGAAGGGCATCAAGACCCAGTTCATCCTGGACGAGCTGGTCAACAAGGAGAAGCTGAACGTCAGCCAGGAGGAGCTCACCGAGCACCTCATGCGCCGCGCGCAGTCCTCCGGCATGTCCCCCGACCAGTTCGCCCAGGCCGTCGTCGAGGGTGGCCAGGTGCCGATGCTCGTCGGTGAGGTCGCCCGCGGCAAGGCCCTCGCGGTCGTCGTCGAGGCCGCGACGGTCAAGGACTCCAACGGCGAGGTCATCGACCTCGACGACGAGGACGAGACCGCCGAGACCGTCGTTGCCGAGGTCGAGGGCGCCGACGAGAAGCCCGAGGCCTGAGCCCCGGTCGCCTCGCGCCTTCACAGAGTCTGAAGTACGGGCCCGAACACGCACGTCCGCGTGTTCGGGCCCGTACGTCATACCGGACCGGTGAGCCTGCGCTCACAGCGAACAGTTATCGATGCGGGATGGCGTTGTCCGACCTGCGCGTTAGGGTCCGTAGATACGAGGGCAGGGGAGTCCCTGAAACCGCGCCGGGGCAGGATACGGCGCCGATCCCCGCGCCCCAGAAGACGACGCTGAGACGGCCTGGAGCCGTCCGACAACGAGCAGGTGGACACGTGACGATCCCGATGCCTTCCGCCGCCGCTGAGCCGACCTTCGGTGGCCTCGGCGACCAGGTCTACAACCGGCTGCTCGGCGAGCGGATCATCTTCCTCGGCCAGCCGGTCGACGACGACATCGCCAACAAGATCACCGCGCAGCTGCTTCTCCTCGCCGCGGACCCGGACAAGGACATCTTCCTCTACATCAACTCCCCGGGCGGTTCGATCTCGGCCGGCTTGGCGATCTACGACACCATGCAGTACATCAAGAACGACGTGGTGACGATCGCGATGGGCCTGGCCGCCTCCATGGGGCAGTTCCTGCTGAGCGCCGGCACCCCGGGCAAGCGCTTCGCGCTGCCGAATGCCGAGATCCTCATCCACCAGCCCTCCGCGGGTCTGGCCGGCTCCGCGTCGGACATCAAGATCCACGCCGAGCGGCTGCTGCACACCAAGAAGCGGATGGCGGAGCTCACGGCCTTCCACACCGGCCAGACCGTCGAGCGGATCACCCAGGACTCGGACCGCGACCGCTGGTTCTCCGCCGATGAGGCCAAGACGTACGGCCTGATCGACGATGTGATGACCTCCGCCGCAGGCGTTCCGGGCGGGGGCGGCACCGGGGCCTGAGCCCCGCACCACTCGCCCCAGCCACCCCAGCCCACTTGATCGCCATCAGGATGGTGAACACCACGATGAACAACTTCCCCGGCAGCGACTTCTACCCGCGCCCGGAGTCGGAGTTTTCCGGCCCGCGCGCCGAGTCCCGCTACATCGTCCCGCGCTTCGTCGAGCGCACGTCGCAGGGCGTGCGCGAGTACGACCCGTACGCGAAGCTGTTCGAGGAGCGCGTGATCTTCCTCGGCGTGCAGATCGACGACGCCTCGGCCAACGACGTCATGGCGCAGCTGCTGTGCCTGGAGTCGATGGACCCGGACCGCGACATCTCGATCTACATCAACAGCCCCGGCGGCTCCTTCACCGCGCTCACGGCCATCTACGACACGATGCAGTTCGTGAAGCCGGACATCCAGACGGTCTGCATGGGCCAGGCCGCCTCGGCCGCCGCGGTCCTGCTGGCCGCCGGTACGCCCGGTAAGCGCATGGCGCTGCCGAACGCCCGCATCCTGATCCACCAGCCGTACAGCGAGACCGGCCGTGGTCAGGTCTCCGACCTGGAGATCGCCGCCAACGAGATCCTCCGGATGCGTACGCAGCTGGAGGACCTGCTGGCCAAGCACTCGTCCACGCCGATCGAGAAGATCCGTGACGATATCGAGCGTGACAAGATCCTGACCGCCGAGGAGTCCCTGGCGTACGGTCTGGTCGACCAGATCGTCTCGACGCGGAAGTCTTCCGTCTCGATCGGATAGCGATCCTCGCAAAATGAGCCGGAGCGTTGCCCCCTTGGACCTGACCGGGATCGAGTGAACCGAGTCGGTCCAAGGGGGGCCCGCACAGGGGGCCCGGCAAGGTACCGTCGATAGGCAAGCACCCGGGTCCGCGGAGCAATGCGGATCCCAGGCGAAGGGGAAGCACCTCGTGGCACGCATCGGTGACGGCGGCGACCTGCTCAAGTGCTCATTCTGCGGAAAGAGCCAGAAGCAGGTGAAGAAGCTCATCGCGGGACCTGGTGTGTACATCTGCGACGAGTGCATCGACCTCTGTAACGAAATCATCGAGGAGGAGCTCGCCGAGACCTCCGAGGTGCGGTGGGAAGAGCTCCCCAAACCGCGGGAGATCTACGAGTTCCTGAACGGCTATGTCGTCGGCCAGGACCCCGCCAAGAAGGCGCTCTCGGTCGCCGTCTACAACCACTACAAGCGGGTGCAGGCGGGCGAGAACGCCCCCGGCCGCGCTGACGACGGCATCGAGCTCGCCAAGTCCAACATCCTGCTGCTCGGCCCCACCGGCTCCGGCAAGACCCTGCTGGCGCAGACTCTCGCCCGGATGCTCAACGTCCCCTTCGCCTTCGCCGACGCCACGGCGCTGACGGAGGCCGGCTATGTCGGCGAGGACGTCGAGAACATCCTCCTCAAGCTGATCCAGGCCGCGGACTTCGACATCAAGAAGGCCGAGACCGGCATCATCTACATCGATGAGATCGACAAGGTCGCTCGGAAGAGCGAAAACCCGTCGATCACCCGTGATGTCTCCGGCGAGGGCGTTCAGCAGGCCCTGCTGAAGATCCTGGAGGGCACCACCGCTTCCGTCCCGCCTCAGGGCGGCCGCAAGCACCCCCACCAGGAATTCATCCAGATCGACACCACGAACGTCCTCTTCATCGTCGGCGGCGCGTTCGCCGGCCTGGAGAAGATCATCGAGTCCCGGTCCGGCGCCAAGGGCATCGGCTTCGGTGCCACGATCCGTTCCAAGCGCGAGATCGAGTCCAAGGACCAGCTCCAGGACGTCATGCCGGAGGACCTGGTGAAGTTCGGGATGATCCCCGAGTTCATCGGCCGCCTCCCCGTCCTCACCTCCGTCCACAACCTCGACCGCGAAGCCCTGCTGCAGATCCTCGTCGAGCCGCGCAATGCGCTCGTCAAGCAGTACAAGCGCCTCTTCGAACTCGACGGCGTCGAGCTGGACTTCGACCGCCCGGCCCTGGAGGCCATCGCCGACCAGGCCATCCTGCGCGGCACCGGCGCCCGTGGTCTGCGCGCCATCATGGAGGAAGTCCTCCAGGCGGTGATGTACGAGATCCCGTCCCGCAAGGACGTCGCCCGCGTCGTCATCACCGAGGACGTCGTTCACTCGAACGTGAACCCGACCCTGGTACCGCGCACGCGCAGCGACTCGGGAGAGCCGCAGGAGAAGAGCGCGTAGGGCGCGCCCAGCAGCCAACACAGAGCCGCCCGGCAGCGAATTCGCTGCCGGGC
>NZ_QUAC01000194.1 GCF_003389455.1 Streptomyces inhibens
GGCGGCCCGGCGGGGCCGGCCGGGCGGGCGCGATCGTGGCCGGGGTGGCGGCCGCGGCAAGCGGCTACGTACGCGGCGCGGCACGGGCGCGCGGGAAGCCGACGCCCTTCTGGAACACGGGAGTCGGAGGTGGCGAGGACGGTGGGACGGTGGCGGCCGCGGTGCACAAGGAGGCGGCGGTATGAGCGAGCGCCCGCGGGTGGTGCCGATACTGATGTACCACGCGGTGACCGTGGCCCCGACGCCCGCCGCACGGGAGCTGTCCGTGCCGCCCGAGGCGTTCGCCGAGCAGCTGGCGGTGCTGGCCGACGGCGGCTTCACCCCGCTGACCACCGCCGCGCTGGCGGCGGCCTGGCGCGGTGGCGGCCCGCTGCCGGACAGGCCGGTGCTGATCACCTTCGACGACGGCTACGAGGGCGTGTACCGGCATGCGCTGCCCGCGCTCACCCGGTACGGCTTCCCGGCCACCCTGTTCGTCGCGACGGGGTGGCTGCGCGGCCCGTACGACACCGGCGGCGCACCGGACACCATGCTCGACTGGGACCAGGTGCGGAAGCTGGCCGCGGCCGGTGTGGAGATCGGCGGGCACAGCCACAGCCATCCGCAGCTGGACGGCCTCGGTGACGAGCGGCTGCGCCAGGAGGTACTGCGCTGCAAGGAGATCCTCGCCGAGGAGGTCGGGACGCCGCCGGAGTCCTTCGCGTACCCCTTCGGCCACTCCAGCCGGCGGGTGCGGCATACGGTGCGCGGTCTGGGCTTCCGGCAGGCGCTCGCGGTGGGCAATGCGCTCGCGGCCCGTCGCCAGGGGCCGTATGCGCTGGCGCGGCTGACGGTGCGACGCCGTACGGATACCGAGGAGTTCGCACGGATCGTCGAGGGCCGCGGCCTCGTCCGCGCCTTCGCCCGGGACCGGGTGCTCACCAAGGGGTACGCCGTGGTCCGCAGGTCACGGCAGGCGGTCCGGCTGTGTACGCCGGGCGGCTGAGAGCGCCGCGGCACACCCGCGGCGGAGGAAGGGGCAGCAGAGCCGGTGTCTGACACGTCCATCAAGGCCGAGGAGCGCGCAAACCCGGAGCCGGGCGGAGGCGGCGGCCGGCGGCTGCGCCTCCCGGGGCGGGGCGGCAGTCCGCTGTTCCGCAACGCCTATGCGCTGATGCTCAACACCGGCGTCTCCGGGCTGCTCGGTCTGGGGTTCTGGCTGATCGCGGCCCGTTACTACACTGAGTCCGCGGTCGGTCAGGGCTCGGCGGCGATCGCCGCGATGAAGCTGCTGGCGGGTCTGACGGCGGTGACCCTCACCGGTGCGCTGGCCCGCTTCATCCCTGTCGCCGGGCGCAGCACCGGCCGGCTGGTGCTGCGGACGTACGCGGGCAGTTCGGTGGTGGTGGCGATCGCCGCCGTCGTCTTTCTGCTCACCCTCGATCTGTGGGGCCCCTCCTACCGCTTTCTGCACGGCCCGCTCAACGGGCTCGGCTTCCTCCTGGCGGTCGTCGCCTGGTCGTTGCTCACCCTCCAGGACGGGGTGCTGACCGGGCTGCGCAGTGCGCTGTGGGTGCCGGTCGGCAATCTCGCCTTCTCCGCGGTGAAGCTGGGGCTGCTGGTGGTGTTCGCCGCCGCGATCCCCACCGCCGGGGTCTTTGTGTCCTGGGTCGCGGCGATCGCGGTATCGGTGCTTCCGCTGGGCTGGCTGGTGTTCCGGCGGCTGGTGCCCCGGCATGTGCGGGCAACGGACCGGACCGCCCGGCCGCCGTCCCTCAAGGAGATGGGCCGCTTCCTGGCCGGCGACTACACCGGTTCGCTGTTCTCGCTGGCTGTCGTCTACCTCGTCCCCGTACTCGTGGCCTCGCAGGTCAGCGCGGCGGACAACGCGTACTTCTACATCACCACCACCATCGGCGGCACGGTCAATCTGCTCGCCCTCAACATGGGCGCCTCGCTGACCGTCGAGGGGGCGCACGATCCGGCGCAGCTGGCCCACAACACCCGGGCCGCGCTGCGGCGGATGGCCCGCATCATGCTCCCGGTCTGCGTCGTGCTGTTCGCCTTCGCGCCGTATCTCCTGAGGAGCTTCGGACCCGGGTACGCGGAGGCGGCCGCGCCGCTGCTGCGCTGGTTCGCGGTGGGGGCCGCGCTGCGGGTCGTGATGGAGGTCCACTTCGCGGTGCTGCGCGCCCAGAGCCGTACGTCCGGACTGGCCTGTCTGCAGGGCCTGTTGTGCGCGCTGGTACTCGGACTGACGCTGGTGCTGCTGCCCCGGATGGGACTGACCGGGGCCGGGGTCGCGGAGATCTCCAGCCTGGCGGTGATCGTCGCGATCGCGAGCGTACGGCTGCACCGGGTGCTGCGCGCGGAGGATCCCGTACCGGCCCCGCGCCGCGAGCCCTCCGTACGTCTCGTACGCCTCGCGCGCCTGCGGAGCCGCCCCGATCTGGCCGTGTGGGCGCTGCTGGCCGCCGCGCTCGCGCTGTTCTGGCTGCCGCTGCGCGCCATGGGCGACGCCGATCTGGACCGGATGGACGGGCTCGGGCTGATCTCGGTGCTGCCCGCGGCGACGCTGGCCGGGGTCGTGCTGCTGGTGGCGGCGTTCGGCGGGGCGCTGTGGCTGTCCCGGCCGCGGCGGGCGCTGCTGGCCGCCGTGCTGCTGCTGACGGTGGTGGCGCTGCATGCGCTGCCGGCCGTACTGGAGGCCGAGCCGCGCTTCCCGACGGCCTGGCAGCATCTGGGATTCCTGGACTACATCGGGCGAACGGGCTCCGCGGTGCCGGACCTGGACGCCCGCTGGAGCTGGCCCGGCTTCTTCGCCGGGGTGCAGTTCCTCGCCGGGGCGTGCGGGGTCACCGACCTCACCGAGGTGCTGCGCTGGTGGCCGCTGACCGTTCAACTCCTCTATCTGGCACCGCTGTTCCTCCTTCTGAAGGCGGTACGGGCGAGCTGGCGGGCCACGTGGTGCGCGGCCTGGCTGTTCGCGCTGTGCGGCTGGGTCGGTCAGGACTACTTCTCCCCGCAGGGCTTCACCTACCTCTTCTATCTCGCGTTCGTGGCGATCTTGCTGGTGTGGTTCCGCGAACCGCGGCCGCTGGCCGGCAAACGGCTGCCGGGCGAGACGGAGGTACGGGCGGCCGGCCGCGGTCAGCTGGTGGTGCTGCTCGGCGTGCTGATCGCGCTGTTCGCGGCCTCGGTGGCGGGCCATCAGCTCACCCCGTTCGTGATGCTCGGCGTGCTGACCGTATTGGTGCTCGCCCGCCGCTCGTCCCTCTACGGTCTGCCGCTGCTGCTCGGTGTGCTGGTGGTGGCCTGGGTGGGGTTCCTGGCCGAGCCGTACTGGTCGGGCCATTTCGACGAGCTGTTCGGCGGGCTCGGCGGCATCGGCGGCAATGTCTCGTCCTCCGTGACGGACCGGATCGGCGGCGGCGACCCCACCCACAAGCTGGTGCTGTACACCCGGGTGGCCATGGCGGGCGGGGTGCTGACGCTGGCCTGCTGGGGAGTGCTGCGGCGGCGGGCGGCGGGGTTCACCGAACGCTCGCTCGTGGTGCTGACCTTCGTCCCGTTCCTGGCGTTCGGGATGCAGTCCTACGGCGGCGAAATGGCGCTGCGGGTCTTTCTGTTCGCGCTGCCCGGCGCCTGTGTGCTGGCGGCGCTGGGGCTGTTCCCGCGCGGTACGGGTACCCGGCGCGGGCTCGGGCCGCTCGCCGCGCTGCTGACCGGGCTGGTCCTGGCCGTCGGCTTTCTCGTCGCCCGCTGGGGCAACGAACCGTTCGAGCGGATCAGACCGGGCGAGGTCGCGGCGATGGACTATGTCTACGCCCATGACCGGCCGACGGTCCGGCTGCTGTGGCTGAGCAGCGACCCGGTCAACAGCGTCACCCCGGCGATGCCCTGGGGTGCCAAGGACATGGAGCGGGTGCAGTACGAACCGACCCTGGCGCCCCGCGATCCGGCCCGGGTCGGCCCGCTCCTCACGGCTCTGCGGAGCGCCGGGCCGCAGTCGTATCTCATCGTCAACCACGGCCAGTCGGAGTCGCTCCGGCTGGACTCCGGCTACCGGAAGGGCTGGGAGCAGCGGCTGCGCACCGCCCTGGACCGGCGTCCGGAGCTGCTGCGGGTGCTGTCCAACGAGCATGCGGCGGTCTACGAACTGAAGCGGCGGCCGGCGGGCGAGGTACGAGCCCCGCGGCCCGGCCCGGTGGGCCCGAAGGTGACCTGGACACCGTGGTCGGTGCTCGGTGCGCTAGCAGTGCTCGCACTGATGCTGGTGCTGACCACCCGCGAGGTGGTACGTGTCGCGTTCGAGCCCAGCGTGCGCCAACTGCACTGGATCCAGGGGCTGTTCTGGTTCGCCATACCGCTGCTGCTGGTGTTTCTGGCGTCACTGGTACAGCGGTTCATGACGATTTCGTGAGACGGCCGGGCGCGGGGCGGTGCGCGCGCGGACGGCAGACACCGCATACGGACGCGCGGGAGGCGCGTGCTCAGGAACGCGCGATCCAGCGCACTTCATACCCCTCCAGCGTGACGTCCTTCCCGTCCACCGCCACCGTGCCGCGCCGGTCCGAGGTGTTGACGAGCAGCGCCGTCCGGTCGTCGGCCAGCCCCCGGATCTTCGTACGGCCGCTGTCGAGGTCGCGCGGCCGGCTTCCCGGCGGGAAGGCCCGGGAGAACCGCGACAGCAGGTCCATCATCGGCAACTTCCGCCCGCCGTCGTCCCGTTCGGTACTGGTCCACAGGCACCCCGGGCAGTCCTCGTCCTCGGTCTCCGGGTTCCAGTAGAAGCCGCTGGTGGCGCCGCCGGCCGCCATCTCGATCAGCGCGGTGGCCTGCGCGGCGGTGCGTTTGCGCTCGCTCCAGCCGGACCGGCCGCCGTCGCTCTCGTCCGCGACCTCGACGTACCACTCCGCCCACCACAGCGGCAGCCCGCTCTCCTTGCGCAGCCAGCGCCCCACATCGGCGAACTTCCGGGCGGCGGTGAACGGTCCCGGGGCGTACCGGTCGTCCTTGCTGTAGCTGGAGCCGTCGACCACCACGAAATCCGCGCCCGCCTTGTGCCGGTTCCAGTAGCCGAAGGCGTCGAGGGTGCGCTGGTCGATGCTGCCCCACGGCCCCTTGAGGGCGGAGGCATAGGTGTCATCACCCGGCACATAACTGTCCATCACCAGATAGGGCCCGCCCACCTGATTGCCGCCGTTGACCTTCTTCAACTCCCGGTAAACCAGGTTGTACAACTTTGTGTACCCCTCATAATTCCAGCGCCCCTTGCCATCGTCGAAGAACCCCTTGAATTCATTCCAGACGACGAAGTGGCGGACGTCCGGATAGCGCCGGGCGATCTTTCCGGCGAGCGCCGCGAAGTCCGCGTAATGCGCCGGGTCGGGGGCCTTTTCCAGGGTGCTCCAGTCGGTACGGCCGGCCACGCCGCCCTTCATCCAGTCCGGCGCACAGCACAGGGTGAGTACGGGCGTGCCGCCGGTGTGCCGGATCAGTGCGACACGGCGGTCCAGATCGGCGAAGTCATAGCGCCCCGGGCTCGGTTCGGGGTTGTCCGCGCCCCAGCCCATGATGTGCTGGTTCTGTGGCATCGGGTGGGCGGCCAGCAGTTGGGCGGCCCGGGCGGTGGACGGGTCGGTGCCGTGGTCCGCGCTGAATTGCGTATGGGTGAATCCCCACCCCACGGCAGGCTTGGCGGCGGGCGACGGCAAGGGCCCCTTCGCATCCCGGTCCTCGTCCCCTTCTGGAAGGGAACACATGACCAGCAGTATCGCCATCAGCGCCACCCCGGCAGCGATCACGAAACCCGTACTCTGACGTTCCCCACCATGACGTCGCACAAAGGGAGATTAGCGGGCCAACTGACCGGTACACCCGGTTTTCCGGTGAACGATACGTTTCCGGTACTCGGAAAACGCCGGGATAATCCGTGTACGTGACGGGGCGCGGTGGCAGATCATGGCCGTATGAGTGCCGATCACGTCCAGCCGTCCGCCACCGAGGAGTCCCTTCCGCTCCGTCTGACCATGGACGACAGCGATTCGCCCTCCGATGTCGTCGACGCGCTCTTCCTGGGGCGGTTCGCCAAGGGCGAGCAGCCGTACGCCCGCAGCCGGTCCGTCGACCGGGTGAAGTCCGGGCTGACACTGCTGCCGCCGGGCACCCGGATCCTGCGCTCGGCGAAGGACGAGGACCGCAGCGCCACGCTCGCCGAGGGCGACGGGTTCACCCTGCTGATCTCCCGCTGGAACCGCGGCGCGGACGTCACGGTCACCGCCGTCACCGACGAACTCGCCGAGAAGGTGCTGGCGCAGGCCACGGACGGTGCGCAGGACGAACCGGAGCCACAGCCGGAGAACGTGCCGATGGGCTTCTGGTACTTCTCGCCGCGCCGCGGACCGCACCGTACGACCCGGCAGATCTCGGCCGGGACCTGGGAGGAGATCCGCCCCAACTACACCGCGCCGGTGGCCGATGCGATGGACCGCCTGATGAAGGTGGCACCCGAGGAGATCGCCGGCCGGCTACTGTTGCTGCACGGCCCGCCCGGTACCGGCAAGACCTCCGCGCTGCGCACACTGGCCCGCTCCTGGCGCGACTGGTGCCAGGTGGACTGCGTACTCGACCCGGAGCGCCTGTTCAACGACGTCGGCTACCTCATGGACATCGCCATCGGCGAGGACGACAGCAGCGGCAAGTCCCGCTGGCGGCTGCTGCTCCTGGAGGACTGCGACGAACTGATCCGCGGCGAGGCCAAGCACGCCGCAGGCCAGGCCCTGTCACGGCTGCTCAACCTGACCGACGGCCTGCTGGGCCAGGGCCGCAACGTCCTGGTCGGCGTGACCACCAACGAGGACCTGGAGCGGATGCACCCGGCAGTGGTCCGCCCCGGCCGCTGCCTGGCCCGTATCGAGGTCGGCCCGCTGAACCGCACCGAAGCGGTCAACTGGCTCGGCACGGACCAGGGCATCGGCCGCGACGGCGCCTCACTGGCCGAACTGTACGCACTCCGCCGCGGCACACGGCCGGCATCGGTACCGGCACAGGATGCGGGGGCGGATGCGGGGCTGTATCTCTGAGCCGTATCGCTCGATCCCCCTCGGCCGAGCGCCTGTCCCTGCATCAAAACCCGCCAGGCGTCTCCCGGACCTCGAAGCTGCTCAGGCCCTCCGGCTCCTCCTCCTGTACGGACACCGAGTTGACGGTCGCCATGGGTGGGCCCTCGCGAGCCCAGTCCACCAGTTTCTGCACGCTTGCGGGATCGCCCTCGAAGACGGCCTCGACCGTGCCGTCCGGGAGGTTCCGTACCCAGCCGGCCACTCCGTGCTCGCCCGCCCTGCGCCGGCAGGTGTCACGGAAGAACACGCCGTGCACCTGTCCGGAGACCACCACCCGTCTGCGGATCATCCGTGCCTCACCTCGTTCGTTCGCCCAGGCGGTACGAGCGCAGATATATCCCTGCGCCGCGGTCAGCGGGCGGAGCCACGCCCGGGCGGTGTGCGGGTCACGGAGCGGCCCGTGGCCGCGACGGCGCGGGCGAAGCCGGTGGCGTCGCGGACGGCGGCTGCTTCCAGGTCGTTGTTGAAGTAGGTGTAGACGTCGGCGTGGTCCGGCCAGGTGTCGGCGATCCGCCGTGCCCAGGTGGTGAGTGCCTGTCTGCCGTAGCGGGGCCAGGGTTCCGCGCGGCCCTCGTGGAAGCGCAGATACCCCCAGTCGGCGGTCCGCCAGAGGGGCGTCACGGGCCGGGATCCGCGGTCCGCCCAGCACAGCGCGGCGCCCCGCCGCTCCAGCACCGTACGGATCTCGGCGGTCCACCAGGAGTCGTGGCGGGGCTCGACGGCCACGCGCGTGCCGGCGGGGAAGCAGCCGAGGCAGGCGTCCAGCAGCCCGGTGTCCGCGTGCAGTGTGGGCGGCAGCTGGAGCAGTACGGGCCCGAGCCGGGGGCCGAGGCCGGCGGCGTGCGACATCAGCCGGGCGACCGGCTCCTCCGGGTCGCGCAGCCGCTTGATGTGCGTCAGATAGCGGCTGGCCTTGACGGCCATCACGAACCCGTCGGGGGTCCGGTCCCGCCAGTCCGTGAAGGTCCTCTCCTCGGGCAGCCGGTAGAAGGCGGCGTTGCTCTCGACGGTGGCGAAGTGCCGCGCGTACTCCTCCAGCCACAGCCGCTGCGGCCGTCCCTGCGGGTAAAGGACGTCGCGCCAGTCCTTGTACTGCCAGCCGGAGGTTCCGACGAGGACGGTCATGTCCGGATCCCTGCCCGTTCGGGGGCAAGGCGTATCAGCGTATCGCCTGGTCGTGACGCCCTTGCGGGGTGCGGATGTTACGGCCAGTGTGGTGGGGGATGTGGCCGTTGGCCGTCGGCGGGTTCTCTGACACATTTGGAGTGAGCGTGGCTTCCTTCGCACTGCCCCATGCCCTGCACGGCGGGGGATCGCACAAGGTCATCGCCGTGCACGGGTGGTTCGCCGACCGGTCCGCCTTCGACACGATCGTGCCGGATCTGGACCAGGACGCGTTCCAGTACGCGCTGGTCGATCTCCGTGGCTATGGCGAGGCGAAGGGTGCGGGCGGCGCGTACACCACGGGCGAGGGGGCGGCCGATGTGCTGGCGCTCGCCGACCGGCTGGGCTGGGACCGGTTCTCGGTGATCGGCCATTCGATGGGCGGCAGCGTCGTCCAGCGTGTGCTGGCCGCGGCGCCACACCGGGTGCGCAGGCTGGTCGGCATCTCTCCGGTTCCCGCCTCCGGGCTGCCCCTGCCGCCGCCGCAGTGGGAGCTGTTCTCCTCCGCGGCACACACCCCGGAGAACCGGCGGGCCATCATCGACCTCACCACCGGCGGGCAGCGTCCGGCCGCTTGGCTGGACCGGATGGTGCGGCGGTCACTGGAGCGCAGCGATCCGACGGCGTTCCGGGCCTGGCTGGACTCCTGGGCCGGGGAGGGCTTCGCAGCCGAGGTCGAGGGTTCGGCGGTGCCGGCGCTGGCGGTGACCGGGGCGCTGGATCCCGCGCTGAACGCCGAGCTGACGCGTCGGACATGGATGCGGTGGTACGCCAACGGCGCGCTGGTCGAGCTGCCGTCGGCGGGGCACTACGCCATGGACGAGACACCGCTGGAGCTGATCCGGGCCGTGGAGGATTTTCTGCGTGCCGGCAGTGACAGCGATGGCGATGGCAACAGTGACGGTGACGGGGCGGACGCCGGATGACCGTGTACGCAGCCCGTGCCGCGGACCCGGACGTGCCGGACGTCTTCGACCCGCGCGGCTACGCGGACGGGCTGCCGCACGCGGCGTACCGGCTGCTGCGCGAGCGGCATCCGGTGGCCTGGCAGGAGGAGCACGAGGTGCTCGGCTGGCCCGCCGGTCCCGGCTTCTGGGCGGTCACGCGGCACGAGGACCTCGTCCGGGTCCTGAAGGACGCGCGCACCTTCTCCTCCCATCTGGGCGCCACCCAGATCCGGGATCCCGACCCTGCTGATCTGCCGTTCATCCGCCGCATGATGCTCAACCAGGATCCCCCGGACCACGGCCGGCTGCGCCGATCGGTCAGTCGTGCCTTCACCCCTGGCCGGGTCGACCGTTTCCGGGCCGCCGTACGCGAGCGGGCCCGTGGTCTGCTGGCGGCGGCGGTCGATGCGGCGCGCACGCGGGACGGGGTGTGCGACATCGTCACCGAGGTCACGGACGACTTCGCGCTGCTCAACCTCGCCGACCTGCTCGGGGTGCCGGCCGCTGAGCGCGGGCTGCTCCTGGACTGGACCCGGCGCGTCATCGGCTACCAGGACCCGGACGAAGCGGGCCCGCCCGCGTGCGGCCCGGACGGACGTCCCGCCGACCCGCGCTCCCCGTCGATGCTGGGCGATATGTTCGCCTTCGCGCGGGAGCTGGCCGCTTTCAAACGACGGCACCCGGGCGACGACGTCATGACCGTACTCGCCTCGGACGACGAACTGGCCACGCCCGAGCTGGAGATGTCCTTCTTCCTCCTGACGATCGCGGGCAACGACACCGTGCGCAGCGCGGCCCCCGGGGGCCTGCTGGCGCTGGCCCGGCACCCGGACGCGTACCGCGCGCTGCGCACCGGGGCGGTGGGGACGGCGACATGTACGGAGGAGCTGCTGCGCTGGCATCCGCCGGTGCTCAGTTTCCGCCGGACCGCGGCGTGCGACACCGAATTGGCCGGCCGTCCGATCCGTGCCGGCGACAAAGTGGTGGGTTTCCACGGCTCGGCGAATTACGACGAGCGGGTCTTCGCCGAGCCGCATCAACTGGATCCGGGCCGTACGCCAAATCCCCATGTCTCTTTCGGCGACGGCCCGCACCTCTGCCTGGGCGCGCACTTCGCCCGGTTGCAGTTGCGGGTGCTGTACGAGGAGACGCGCACTCTGCTGCCCGCCCTGGCGGTCGCCGGTCCGCCGCGGCGGCTGGTATCGAACTTCATCCACGGTCTGAAGTCGCTCCCGCTGCGGCTGGTGGCCGATCCACCCCCGTAACCCCAGGTCAGCGCACCCGTCCGCCGTCCCGGTAATCGTTGGGACTGATTCCTCTGACCCGTTTGAAGGTGGTGCTGAGGGAAAAGGCATCGGCGTAACCGACGGTGCGGGCGATACCGTCCAGTGTCTGGTCCGACGCCGTCAGGAGTTCGGCCGCGAGCGAGATCCGCCAATGCGCCAGATAGTTCATCGGGGGCTGCCCGACGAGTGCATGGAAGCGTCGGGCAAATCCTGACCGGGACAGTCCGACGGTGTCGGCCAGCTTGCTGACGGTCCAGGGGCGGGCCGGGTCCTTGTGCAGCAGTTGCAGTGCATGGCCGATTTCGGGGTCGGCGAGGGCCTTGTGCCAGCGGGGCACGTCGGTGTCCATCCGGGCGGACCAGGTGCGTAACGAGACCATGAACAGCAGGTCCAGCAGCCGGTCCAGCACCACGGGCTGGACGGGTTCGGGCCGGTCGACCTCCGCGGCGACGAGTTCGAGGACCGCGTCGGCGCCGCTCGCGCCGGACAGGATCAGGGCCGGAGGCAACGACTCCAGAAGCCAGGGCGAAACATCTCCGGCGAATTGGTAAGCGCCTCGGATGATGGCCGTTTCGCCGTCGTGCTGCTGCCCGTAGGTGTGTCCCGCGGAGACGCGCCAGCGGTCTCCCGCCCTGTCGGGCGGTTCGCCGGCCAGCGCGCACCGGTCCGGGCCGTAGACGACGATGCGCACGGGGGTGGCGGGGTCATCGGCCAGGGTGTGCGGTTCCGGGCCCCGGACCACCGCGATATCCCCGGCGTGCATCTTCCGCGGCGGATCGCCGTCCCGGAGCAGCCAGGCGCTGCCCCGTACGACCGCTTGTATGGACACCGGTGCCGCATCCGCGTAACAGACGCACCACGGTGGTTGAACGATCGACCGTGCGACGGCGGCACCACGCGCCCTGGAATGCCGGAGTAAGTCCGCGAGCACATCCACGAGGGTCACCGTAGACGAACAGACATGCCTCGTGGACTCTCAGCCATGCCTTCACCGCACACTGTCCGGTTGGCTCTCGTGCATGACTCAAACCGTGACCGTCCTCGGGGGGACTGGCAAGACCGGGCGACGCGTGGTCAGCAAGCTCCGTGCCGCCGGACACCAGGCCCGGCCCGTATCGCGATCCACCGAGGTGCCTTTCGACTGGCAGGACGACTCCACCTGGCACAGCGCCCTGACGGGTGCCAAGGCCCTGTATCTGGTGCCTCCGGCGCTTCCGAGCCAGCAGGTGGCACTGGTGCCCGGCTTTGTGCGGCGCGCCGTGGAACAGGGGGTGCAGCGGCTGGTGCTGCTCTCCGCGCGGGGCATCGACCGCGCCGACCATCCGGACGCTCTCACCTGTGAACGCGCGGTGCGCGACTCCAAAGCGGCGTGGACCGTGGTGCGTCCGGCGTGGTTCGCGCAGAACTTCAGCGAGGAGTTCTTCCAGCCGCAGGTGGTGAACGGCGTGATCGCGGCGCCGGCCGGCGACGGGAAGGTCCCGTTCGTGGACGCGGAGGACATCGCCGACGTCGCCGTCGCCGCCCTGACCGACGGCCGGCATGCCGGGCAGATCTACGAGCTCAGCGGGCCGGAGGCACTGTCGTTCGGGGATGCCGCCGCGCTGATCGGTGAGGCGCTGAACCGTCCGGTGCGCTTCCTCGACATCCCGCAGGAGGACTTCGTTCGCGGCGCCACCTCGGCCGGGCTGCCGGCCGAGCACGCGGGGCTGCTCGCCGGCCTGTTCGAGGTGATCCGGAACGGCTGGGACGCGCAGCTCAGCGAGGGGGTGCAGCAGGCTCTCGGACGGCAGCCCGCCGACTTCAAGACCTACGCCAACCGGTCGGCCGCCGAGGGCAAGTGGGGGGAGCCGAAGTAATTCCGGCGCGGCAAGGCCGGGGGGAGCCTTCAGAGCACACTTTCTTGACCTGGGGGGGTTGAGATGCCGCTGTCTGCGCGGATCGTCGATGTGGTCAGCTTTATGCCCGACCGAGTGGTCTCCAATGCCGAGCACTCGGACGGTGCGGACGAATGGGCGGAGCACGCCTTCTTCCGAGGCGTTGCGGAGCGCCGATTCGCCTCGCCCGAGCACACATCGGCGGATCTCGGCGTGCTCGCCGTACAAAAACTGCTCGACCGGACCGGTCTGCGCGCCGGCGAGCTCGATCTCATCATCTACAGCTGCCAGTTCAACGACACCTATTGGCCTGGCATCGGGTCGGCTGTCCAGGGCAGGATCGGCGCGGACGACGCGACGATCCTGCAGATCGACACGAGTTGCTGTTCGTGGCTGTCGGGGCTGCGCACGGCAGCGGCCTTCATCGAATCCGGCCGGCACCGGAACATCGTGGTGCTCACGGTGACCAATTTCGTTTCCCGGCTGCCGGAATTCCAGCGTTCGACGCGCTCGCGGGTACTCGGTGACGGCGCCACGGCGACCCTGCTGACGCCTGGCGCCCCGTCCATACTGTCGGCCCATGAGCGCTCGCACGGCTCGAACTACGGGCTGTTGCGCTTCGAACCCGACTTCGTGGACGGCACGTTCAAGAAGTACTGGGAGCGGGGCTGCGGGCCCATCACCGTCAACTTCACCCGGGAACGGCTGGAGTTGCTGCGCGAGAACGCGCTGACGCTGGTTCCCGAGGCCGTCGCCCAGGCACTGAAAAAGGCCGGCGTCACCGCCGAGGATGTGTCGCTGCTCATCACCCACCAGCCCAACGACGAGTATCTCGCGGAATGGCGCAGACGGTGCGGAATCGATGTGCCGCGCGCCCACGACACCCTCAGCAAGTACGGCAATCTCTTCCACGGATCGATCCCGGTGACCCTCGCGGACGCCTTGGACGAAGGGCTGGTGCGGCAAGGCGATCTGCTCGCCTTCGGCACGTTCTCCAACGGGGGCGACCTGGTGAGTGCGATGACGGTGCGGTGGAACGGCCGACGCGGATAGCCAACGGCCACCCTTCTGTGCACACCCGAACCGACGGGAGAGCGATCTCATGACATCCCACGACGATCCGACGGAGGGCTCGGACCTCCCCGCGCTGGATCTGGTGCGCTGCGAGAACACCAGCAGCAGCGACATCGAGAAACTGATGCGCGACATGACGAAGGAGACCTACCCGCACGACGAAATATTCGGCGGGTACTGCTCGCTCGCCGAATACATCGAGGTGCCGTACGACGTCGTCTTTGAATACTGCGCGAACGTGCACTCGCTGGAGGAGTGGACCTTCAGCATCCGCGATCTCTCCTACGTCGGCGGCGGAATGTACCGCGGGCGGGAAGCGATCCAGCCGAACACCGAGATATTCGTGCGCGCGGATCCGCTCAAGGGCCCCGAGCACGGCGTCATCAACTACCCGTGCGCCTGGGACCAGGGCCACGAACTGTGGATGCGCTACTACTTCACCGTCATCGACGCCACCCGCACCCTCAACCGGCCCGGGACGGTCGTGCTGTGGACCAACTGCAAGCACCCGTACTACGACCGCTCCGTCACGGATGTCCCTGACTACATCCGGGCGGGCCGCGCCAGGACCGACCGCTACTGGGTGGGTGACA
Organism: Streptomyces inhibens; assembly: GCF_003389455.1. GTDB lineage: Bacteria > Actinomycetota > Actinomycetes > Streptomycetales > Streptomycetaceae > Streptomyces > Streptomyces inhibens. The sequence goes on from NZ_QUAC01000194.1 coordinate 14,042, forward strand.
TCTGGCCGAACTTCGACGCGATCCACAAGATCGAGACAAAGAACCTCAAGACCATCCTTGAGAGCCGCTTCGGCTCCGGGGCACGGACCGCGCCCAAAAGCTGAGCGAGCAAACTGACGCACACGTTCGCCGTCGGAATGCGGCGGACAAACGGGGGATTACAGATGCGCGTTTCCGATGCGCTCGTCACACTCTTACGCGACTGGAACACGCGCTACGTGTTCGGGGTCAGCGGAGCAAACATTGAGCACCTGCACGACGCCGTCCACCGGCTCGGGCAGGGAAAACTTCAATCGGTGATGGCCCGCCGCGAAGACGGTGCGGCTTTCATGGCCGACGCCCGGGCGAGGGTGCACCGCACGCTGGGGGTCTGCTGCTCGACCTCGGGCGGGGGCATGATGAACCTCGCCGTCGGCCTCGCCGAGTCCTACGCCGAGTCCGTGCCCGTACTCGCCCTGATCGGCCAGCCGCCCACCGCCTTGGAAGGCCGCGGCGCGTTTCAGGACGCCTCGGGCATCGGCCGGACGGTGGACGCGGAAGCGATGCTGGGCGCCCTCACCAAGAAGGTCATCAAGCTGGGCGCGCCGGACACGTTCTGGCGCGATGTGCTGGACGCCGCCCGTACGGCACTCAGCGGGCGGCCCGGTCCCGTGGCGCTCCTGGTGCCCCGCGACGTGTTCGAGGTGGAGGTCGGGGATCGCCCCGACGACTACCCCGAGACCTTGGCGGACGTGACGGAGCGCCCGGTGTTCGACCACCACGCGGCGCGCCTGCTCTTCGACGAGATATCCCGGGCGAAGCGGCCGGTCTTCGTGCTGGGGCACGGTGTGCGCCGGAGCAGCAACCCGTCGGCGGTGGGCCGGTTCGCGCAGCTCACCGGTGTTCGTGTGGCGACCACCATGTCCGCGCGAGCCGAGTTCCCCAATGACGACCCGCGCTACCTCGGCGTGCTCGGCGTCGCCGGCCACACCTCCGTGGTGGACGCCGTTCTCGACGCCGACCTGGTCGTCGCCATAGGCGCCGGGCTGAACATGATGACCCGCGGCCCTGTCACGGAGTTGAACGGCGCCGCGGTGGCGGTGGTCAACCTCGACCCCGGGGAAGTCGTGCGGGCCGTCAACCCGCGGCTCGTGGTCCGGGGCGACGCCGGTCTCACCTTCGAGCACCTGCTGCGGCTGTGGGAGGTGGAGCCCTTCCAGGTGCCGCCGCCGGCCGCGTACGAGCTCCGCCGGTTCCTGCCCCGGCTCGCGCCCTCGGTACCGTCCCGCCCGCCGGGGCACGGCTTCGTGGGGGACGACCTGCGGCAGAGCGAGGCGCTCGCCCTCCTGGAGTCGTACCTTCCCCGGAACGGGCATGTGGTGCTCGACGCCGGCAACTGCGCGTCGGCGGCGATCCATCTGTCCGACGTGCCGGCCGGCGCAACGTCGACCATCGCGCTCGGTATGGGAGGCATGGGCTACAGCTTGGCTGCCGCCGTCGGTGCCCAGCTGGGCTCGCCGCCCGGAACCCGTACCACCGTGCTGTGCGGTGACGGCGCCTTCCTGATGAACGGGCTCGAACTGCACACGGCCGTCGACCTGCGCCTGCCGGTGCTGTTCGTGATCTTCAACAACAATATGCACGGCATGTGTGTCACCCGGCAGCAGACGTTCTTCGACGCGCGGATCGAGTGTGTGCACTATGCGCCGGTGAACGTCGGCCAATTGGCCCGTGGTCTGGGTACGGCCGAGAGTCTGTGGGTCGCCAGCGCGGGCACGGCCGACGAGTTGCGCGCCCACCTCGCCGACTACCACGAGCGCCACCCGGACCTCCCCGGAGTGCTTGAACTGCGCATTCCGGCCGAGGAGATGCCGCCGTTCACCACGCTCCTGCCTTCGGACGAGCCTACCGTGCCCGTGCCGAGGGCATCCGAGGCCCTCACCTGCGCCGCCCTTTCTTCGTAGGGCACGCCCCGCTCCGCAGGGCACACCACCTCTTGGGGCACCCACCCCACACCCACACGACAACCACGACCGGCACCCTCCCCTGCGCGGGTGCCGGTCAGGGAGGTACCCATGCAACAGGATTCGAGTGGCCTCGGTTGCCCGATCACCGTGGAACCGAAGGACCGCCGGTTCGACGATCTGGTCACCGGCGCCAACCAGCGGTGGACCAGCTCACCGGACTATGTCCAGCTCGTCTCGTCCACGCACCAGGTGGTCGAAGCGGTCGAGGAGGCCCTCCGCACCAAGGCACGGATCGCCGTTCGCAGCGGTGGGCACTGCTACGAAGGGCTGGTCGACGGCCGCGTCATCATCGACATATCGCCGATGAAGCAGGTGTATTACGACGCCCGCCGCAGGGCGTTCGCGGTGGAGGCCGGTGCCACGCTCGGCGATGTCTACAACGCGCTGTACAAGGGGTGGGGCGTGACGCTGCCCGGCGGGTCGTGCCCGAGCGTCGGCATCGGCGGGCATGCGCTGGGCGGTGGATACGGTCTGCTGTCGCGGCAGCACGGTCTCGTGATCGACCACCTCTACGCGATCGAGGTGGTCGTCGTCGACGCACACCGGCGGGTGCGTACCGTCATCGCCACCCGTGAGGCCAACGATCCCCACCGGGACCTGTTCTGGGCACACGCCGGGGGCGGGGGCGGAAACTTCGGGTGCGTGGTCCGCTACTGGTTCCGGTCGCCGGGCGCGACCGGTCACGACCCGGCAGACCTCCTGCCGCAGCCCCCGAGCAGGGTGCAGGTCAGCACCGTCACCTGGTCGTGGTCGGACCTGCCGGCGGCGGCGTTCAGCAGGCTCGTACGGAACTTCGGCGCCTGGCACGAGGCGAACAGCGCCGTCGACACGGACAACGCGGATCTGTTCAGCCAGCTGGAGCCGGCTCCGCTGGCGGCCGGCACGGTCACCATGCACACCCAGGTCGACGCGACATCGCCGGATGCCACCGCGCGCCTGGACCAGTTCGTCGAGGCCGTGGGCGCGGGTGTCGACGTCGCCCACCGCGAGGAGCGGCAGGAACTGGGCTGGCTGCACTCCACCCAGTGGAACGGGTTCAACGGTCCGGAGACCCCGACGCTGCGGTTCAAAGCCAAGGTGGCACAGCTACGCAAGAGCTGGACCGAGGACCAGATCTCGGCGATGTACCACCACCTGACGCAGGTCAACTACCAAAACCCCGGCGCCCGGCTCATGTTCATCTCCTTCGGCGGCCGGATCAACGCCGTTGCGCCGAACGCCACGGCATATCCGCACCGCGACTCGATCATGCTGGCGCACCTGGTCAGCATGTGGACCGAGGCAAGCCAGGACGAACAGCATCTCTCGTGGGTTCGAGGCTTCTACCACGACCTGTTCGCCGCAACCGGTGGTGTGCCGGTGATCAACGACCGGACCGACGGCAGCTACATCAACTACCCGGACCTCGACCTCATCGACAACCCCGCGAAGGTTCCGTGGCACGAGCTGTATTTCAAGGACAACTACCCCAGGCTCCAGCGGGTCAAGGCGCGCTGGAACCCGCTCGGCATCTTCGGCCACGAACTCTCCATCGCCCTCCCGGACTGAGACCCCCGAGGCCTCGGTCCGGCAACGGGCGTCATCGACGGGGGATCAGACATGACGTTCCACATCAGGCCCGCGCTCACGCAACTGTCCCGCTACCGCGCCGGAGGCGTGGCGGTGCTCCGCCGCACACCGGAGAGCGCCACGGGCCCGCTCATCCAACTCGCCCAGAACGAAGGCAGCTACGGTCCGCTCCCCTTGGCGCAACAGGCCGTCGAGGCGGCCATAGCGGCGGGGAACCGCTACCCCGAAGGGGACTACGCGACGCTCCGCAGAGCCGTGGCCGCCCATCACGGCATCCCTGAAGAGCGCATATTCGTCGCGGGCGGCACCACCGCCGTCATGCACCATCTGTCCCTGTGTCTGCTGGAACCCGGTGACGAGGTGGTGTTCGGACGCCCGAGCTTCCTCGCCTATCACCTCGAAACGCTCAAGAGGGGAGCCACTCCCGTAGGGGTGCCCCTCACCCCGGGCGGCGCCTTCGACACCGAAGCGCTGCTGCGTGCGATCACACCCCGCACGAAGATCGTCTACCTGGCCAACCCGAACAACCCCTCAGGAGGAATGCTCACCCGCGACGAGATCTCCGCCTTCCTCGACGCACTGCCCTCGCATGTCGTCCCCGTCCTGGACGAGGCGTACTTCGAGTACGTCGACCACCCGGATTACCCGGACGGCATTGCGGAGTACGCGGCACCGCACGCGCACCGCCTGGTGGTCCTGCGCACCTTCTCCAAGATCTACGGGCTCGCCGGCTTACGTGTCGGGTACGCCGTCATGCCCCCCGGCCTCGTCCAAGCGGCCATGTCCGCGCAGGTTCCGTTCGAGGTCAACACGCTCGGACTGGTGGCCGCCCAGGCCTCACTCGCCGCACCCGCCCATGAGATCGCCCACCGACGCCACGAAACGATCACCCACCGCACACTCCTCGCCGACGCCCTGACCGCCCTCGGCGTGCCCTCCCTGCCCTCGGTCGGCAACTTCCTCCAGGCACGCGTGGGCAACGCCGACGCCATCGCGGCCGAACTGGAACTCCAAGGAATCCTCGTACGCCCACTGACCACCTGGGGCGCACCCGACAGCATCCGCATCACCGTGGGCACCCGCGAGGAGATCGACCGTTTCGTGACGGCCCTGGCGCATACGTCCATCGGGTCAGGGGGCGGCTGACCAAGGCGCCGGCGCGACCCGGCTGCGGTATCCGTCGGGCACCGCAGCCGAGGGAGTGCGGAACCCCCCTCACTCGCTGAGCAGTCGCAGGAAGACCGACGAGAACAACAGCGCCAACAGACAGGCGGACAGGGCGAAATACACCAGTGCCAGCGGAATCATGGCACCGTACGGCGTGAACTGGTTCAGCTCCGGACTGATCAGTGCCAGGGCGGAGTACTGGGCGAGCCGCCCGATATCGCTTCCGTCCTTGCCCAGGTCGTCGCTCCTTTGGACCACCGTCCGCCGGGAGGCGCCGGTGTCCGCCCCGGCGGAGGCCTGGACGGCGATACCGGGGCCCTGGTAGATGACACCGCTCCCGGTCGAGGAGCCGGTGATCAGCCACGCCATCAGCAGGAAGGCGGCGAAGAGCGTGGCGAGATTGCGCACGATCCGTAGTGGCCGGACGCCGTATCCACTCAGCCACTCGGTGGCGTAGGAGAAAACGGTGCGGACGACGGTACGGGCGATCTGGTCGCGGTACTGGCCACCGGTCAGAGGGCTGTATTTGTAGAACGAGCGCGTGAGGTAGTACCGCTCGTAGAACTGACAGTGCAGCGCCGCCTGGCCATTGTGGTTCTCCCGGTACAGCCGCTTGAGACGGTTGTAGATCTGAGAGCGCTGCAGGGCGGCTTCCTGCGCGTCGAGGTCGTCGAAGGTGAAGCTGAACCGGCCGACTTGGTAGCTGCGCCGGCACAGCTCGGCGGTGTCGGGTATCACCTGGCCGAAGGGGATCTCCCGCACGTTCTGGGGGTCGTCCGCCGAGAAGGAGACCGAGCGGCGGCGCGACTCCAGCTCGAATCCGAGCAGACTGGCATAGGTGACGTTGGCTGAATCGTTGAGAAGCCAGCCGTAGGTGTACGCACCGCGGAAGTCGGCGCGGGTGAGGTTCGCCCCGTCCAGTTCCACGGCGTACAGCACGGACCGCAGGAACTTGCACCGGTAGAGGTCGGCCCCCGAGAAGTTCGCCATGCTCAGGTCGCTGTCCGAGAAATCGCAGTCCTTGCAGACAGCTCCCGAGAAGTCCGCGCCGACCAGACACCGGTTGGAGAAGTCCACCCCGATGAATGTCTGGCCCGCGAACGAGCGCGGCTCCCAGCGCCCTTGGAACGACGTCACGACTGCCTGCCTCCGCCCACCCGGTGCCGCCTGAGCATCGGGAATCTGCTGGTGTAGTCCTTGGTGTTGGGTGCGGTACGGGGAAACGCGATCCGGTACACGTTGAGGAAGCAGTACACCTCCTCGGAGTCGAGTCCGCGGGTGGGCCGGCGGACCGTGATCTCGAAGACGATCGGTGCCGGTTTCACGTTTCCGAAACCCGGTACGACGAAGTTGGACGACTGGAGCGTCTCCAGGCCGAGCCGCGCGTACCGCGACCGGGTGTGCAGCGAGGCCGCCAGGCCCAGCCCCAGCGACAGGCGTTCGCGCGTCACACCGAGGTAGAACGACTCCGGGCTCAGCCGGGCGTCCGGCAGGGCGATCCGTTCCACGGCCGTTCCGTGCGGCGCCCGCAGGTCGACGTCTCCGACCACCTCGTACAGCTCGTGGAGGTGCAGAGCCACCCTGTGCTCGTCCAGGAAGTGCCCGGCGGGATGGATCTCCAGGCTTCCCGCCGCCATGAGCTCGTCGATCTCGCGCTTGTTGCACAGATGCACACGTCCCCCTCGTTCGTCATGCGACGACCCGGACCGTCCCCGAGTCCGCCTCCACCACCACCTGCCGTCCGCTCTGGATCACCTCCGTGGCGTTGACGGTGCCCACCACGCACGGAATGCCCATCTCCCGGCACACCACGGAACAGTGGCTCAGCAGCCCTCCCCGGTCGGCGACGAGCGCGGAGGCCCGGGCGATCAACGGGATCATGTCGGGCGTGGGCTCCACACATACGAGGACCTCCCCATCGGCCAGGTCCAGCGCGTCGGCCTCGCGGTGGATCAGCACACGGGCGACGCCCTGCGCGCTCCCCCGGCTCGCCGTCAGACCGTGCACCTCGTCGCGCAGCGTCCCCTGCTGCGACCGGATCAGCTCCAGGTAGGAGGATTCGAGTCGCCGGCCGAGCGCGATGTTGAAGTCGATGAACCGGAGGTCCCCGCCCGGGTCCACGACGGCTTCGTAGTAGCCCTGCAGATGGCCGTCCGCGGTGAAGCCGCAGTCCAGGCGCCGCCCCAGCGCGGTCTGCGCGTCCTTGCCCGCCCGTGTGAACTCCAGCACCGACCGGGCGATCTGCTCGTACCGGGGCTGATGGGGCTCGACGTGCCAGTCGGTGAAGTCGTATACGTACGTGCTCGGAGACGCGGCGGTGTGGTCCCCCTGGGTGAGCTGGCGGAGGCTGCCGCGCACGACCTCGCCGATCACCCCGTCGGACGTCACCACAAAGATCGTGGCCCAGGCGTTCGGCATATGGGGGGAGAACTCGATGTCGTACTGGTCGAGGTCGCCGGCCTTGGACTCCAGCCAGCTGGTCAGCTCCGTGACGGGCAGATTGCGGTTCCTCAGCACGCTTTCGTCGCTGCGGTGAAAGGCCCGTACGGCGTAGGCGCCCTCGGCCGAGGCCCGGAAGCTCTCGAACGACCGTGCCCGGGCGGCGAGTTCGCCACCGCTGAAGTGGGTGGTCGCCAGGATGGGCAGGCCCATCAGTTCGTGCAGGAGGCCGAGTCTCGCCGCGCGTGTGGAGTCCTCGGCGAGGATGGCGTCGCGGCGCTCCGGCCGGACGTGGGCCAGCCAGTCCGCCAGGGCGGAATGGCGGCGGAAATATTCCTGCGGGGTGGGTCGTGCCATGTCAGTCCTTCTCCTTCTCACCACGAGCGGCACCGAGGTTCTCTTTGTCGAAGATGCAGGCGACGTGCCGCTCGGCGGCCTCCGCCTCGGCGCAGAGTTCGCCGTTGATCGCCGCCATCGCGGGGCAGTGCCGGCCGGCACCGGAGCCCTGGTGCCGCGGCAGCGCGAACGAAGGATTGGGTACCAGGGCCGTCCCGTCCCACCGGTGGCTGTGGCCGTCGTGACTGCCGAGGAACATGGAGCACTGGAACACCCTCCCGTCCGGGAAGAGCATCAGCTCCGACCCGTTCTCCACCGCGCAGTCCAGCGGCCTGCTGTCGCGGGCGAACGCCCTCTCATACCTCAAGGGGATCGCGAGCCCCATCTCCCGTACCTGCGCGCGCAGGGCGAGCCAGTCCCGTACCGGCATCGGCAGATCGCGGCCGGCGAAGCCGCGGTTCGAGACGTAGTGGACGTTGACGTGATCCAGGCCGAGCTGTGCGAGCAGCCGCAACGTGCCCAAGGCATCGGCCCTGTTGTGACGGCCGACCGAAAGGATGCCGGAGACCGTGTGCCCGTGAGCGCGCGCGGTTTCGACACTCCGTACGGCCTGAGCGAAGGAGCCTCGCTGCCGGACGCCGTCATGCGCGCCCGGTGCGGAACCGTCGAAACTGACGGCGACGTGAAAGGGGCTGCCGCCAGGACGGGAGCTGACGAGCCTGCGTAGCGGAGCGCCACCGTTGGACACCACACGCACCCGGTAGTCCAGCTGCTGCGCAAGGGTGATGGCCGTGCCGAGGTGCGGATAGAGCGTGGGTTCCCCGCCGAGATAGGCGACCTCTCTGGAGCCCCAGCGCGCCCTGGCTGTCTTCAGGAACCCCTCCAAGAGGCCCCAGTCAAGATCGACCGGGGAATCGAGGAGGTCGCCGATGAAGCAGTGACGGCACCGCATGTTGCAGCGAAAGGTGGTGTACACGTCGACGGAGGGGACATGCATTCTTCACCCGTTGCCTTCTCTCGGGCCCTTGGCGGGCAGGGAAAGCCGGACGGCTCAGACGGTGATGGGCCGGCTCTGCACGATCCACATCCGGCCGTCGGCGCTGGCCCACTCGATGTCCTGCGGCCCGCCGAGCAAGGCTTCGCACTCGCCTCCCAGCCTCACAAGGTCCTGCAGGTCCCCGGCGGACAGCGACACCGTGTCCCTCGACGCCGGATCCACCGGAAGAACAGCGATGTCCTCACCGACCAGCCCCACCATGCGTTCCTTGCCGGCCACGACCTGCTCCAGGACGCGCCCCGAAACGTCCACGGTGAACCGGTCCGGCGTGCTTCCCCCGGCCACCACCGTGTGGCAGAACCCCCATGACGACTCCACCAGGAACTGCCGCTTCCCGGTGACCGGATGGGCGGTGAACATGACGCCGGACGAGACCGGCACGATCATCTCCTGGACGACAGCGGCCATCCGCGTGTCCTCGCGATACCCCAGCGCCGAGCGGTAGGCCGCCGCCGAGGGCGACGCGGCCGAGGCCCGTACCTGCCTCAGCGCCGCGCGTACGCACTCGACATCGGCCTTCACGGGCATCACGGAGGCGAACACCCCCGCGAAGGAGCGGGCCGCTCCGTCCTCACCGAGCGCCGACGAACGTACGACGACGTGCCCCGCCCCCAGTTCCGCCAAGGCGAGCCCGAGCTCCTCGGCCACCCCCTCGGACTCCACATCGTCGAGCGTCGGGACAGGCACACAGAACCCCCGTGGCACGCGCAGCCCTTCACCCAACAGCCTCGCGAGCGTGGCTGCCTTGGAGCCCACTTCGTCCGATGCACCAACACGGCCTAACGTGATGATCGCCACACTGCGCAGTGTAGGGGCTCATGGCACTCCGTCACCGCGAGTTGGCCAAGTCGACCGCCCCTACTCCCCTCCCCCACAGCCCCACAACCACCACACCCAACTCCGTCATCCCCAGCCCCGCCGAGCGCCGCGGCCCAGGCTCCTCGCGGACGGTGCACCAGCCGAGACAAGGACCTTGGGCTCGGCTCACCGCACCCGCCCGCGCGGCTTGAGGGGCCCCGGCGGCAGCTCGGGTGCGGGCAGTCGGTCGCCGTCGTAGCCGTGCACGTCGCCGAAGCGGGTGCCGGTCATCCAGTCCGTGCGGGCCTGTGCGATGTCCTCGTGGGAGCGGCCCACGAAGTTCCACCACATCACCAGCTGTTCCTCGAAGGGCTCGCCGCCGAGGAGCAGGAGGCTGCTGTCGGAGTCGGCGCGCAGGGGCAGTTCGTTGCGGCCGCAGCCCAGGTAGAGGAGTGCGCCGGGGGCCAGTCGGACGCCGTCGACCTCGCTCTCGCCGGAGATGGTCAGTGCGGCGTACTCGAAGTCGGGGTTGACCGGCAGGCGGGTGTCGGTGCCGGCGGCGAGGGTGAGGTCGGCGCCGGACAGCGGGGAGTAGGTGGTGCCGGGGGAGGTGGCGCCGTCCAGTTCGCCGAGGATGACGGTGGCGGAGAGCCCGCCGCCACCGGTGATCACGGGCAGGTCGGCGTGGTGCTCGAAGGCCGGGGCACTCTCACGGTGTTCGCCGGGCAGTGCCACCCACAGCTGGGCGCCGTGCAGCAGCGGGCCGTGGCCGTGCGGGGACTCCTCGGAGTGGGCGATGGCCCGGCCCGAGGTCATCAGGCCCAGCTCGCGGGGCCGTACGGTCTGCAGACTGCCGAGGCTGTCGCGGTGCAGCACCTCGCCCTCGTGCAGCCAGCTGACGGTCTGCAGGCCCATGTGCGGGTGCGGCGGCACCTGCATGCCGGGCTCGTCGACGATGTCGTCGGGGCCGTAGTGGTCGACGAAGCACCAGGCGCCGACCATGCGCCGGCCGAGGTTGGGCAGCAGTCTGCGGACGACGGTGCTCTCGCCGAGGGGTACCTGCTTGCCGGGCTGAACGTCGCGGACCGGGCCCGTACGGCTGTTGCCTCCGCACAGATTGGGTGCGGGTCTGAGATCGAGGTTGCTCATGGCGCCACGATAGGCGGGGTCGGGTCGAGGGCCCTGGCAAGCACACTAGGGCCTGTCCGATGGGTCAGGGTCGGAAAGGCCGCGGCGTCTGGTGCACTGCACTCGCTGCACTCGTTCCGTCTCGGCTCTTTGATTCATCCTTCGGATGCCGAGCTGCATCGCAAGGCGCCGGAGCGGCTCGATAGCGGAGCTATGGGGACGTTTCGGCAACGCCGCGTGGGGGCACCTCCCAGCGTTAGCTGGGGGAGTGCCGTGCCAGACGCCGCGGGCCCGGCCATGACCCATCGGACAGGCCCTAGGGGCCGCGGCGTGATGACCCGTCATGCATAGAGCTCGCGCAGCCGTACGGACAGGCAGGTCACNGGGCCGCGGCGTGATGACCCGTCATGCATAGAGCTCGCGCAGCCGTACGGACAGGCAGGTCACACAGCCCTCCAGCTTCTCGAACTCGCCGATGTCCACGACGACGGGCTGGTAGCCGAGGTCGGTGAAGAGCTCGGCGCTCCTGGGGGCGCCGGCGGCCATCAGCAGCTTGCCGCCGCCGAGCAGTACGACATGTGCGCCGGACTCCTCGGGGACGGGCCGGAAGCGCGGGAAGGCGGCCGGGTCGTCGACCAGGGGCGGGTAGCCGATGACGGTGCCGTCCGGGAGCGCGGTCACCGCGGACTTGAGATGCAGCACCCGGCTCACCGGTACGGCGACCACGCGGGCGCCCAAGGGCTCGAAGGCGGCGCGGAGTTGGCGCACACCGTCGGCGTTGGTGCGGCCGCCGCGGCCGACGTAGACGGTGTCGCCGACCTTGAGGACGTCGCCGCCGTCCAGCGTGCCGGGCGCCCGGACCTCGTTGACGGAGCAGCCGAGCGCCTCGGCCGCCGCGCGTGCGGCGGCCACCTCGGGTCTGCGGGGGCCGGCGCCGGGGCGGGCGAGCAGGGCGACATTGCGGAACATGACCATGGTGTCCTCGATGAACACCGCGTCGGGGCAGTCGTCGGCGGGGGCCACTTCGGTGGTCTGCCAGCCGTGGTCGCGCAGCGTCTGTACGTAGGACTCCCACTGGCGCAGCGCCCGCGCGGGGTCGACCGGGCGCCGGTCGATATGGGTGACCAGGCCTTCGGCGAGCCGGGGGCCGGGGCGGCGGACGAGCGCCTGCTTGCTGGGCATGCTGCTCCTTGGGCCGGGTGGAGTGGGTCCGTGCGTCGTGCCGGGGGGCTCCGGTCAGGCGCCGGTGCCGTAGGTGGCGCGCAGCGCGTCCTCGACGGCGGCGAGGGCGGCGCGGTGGTCCAGGCCGAGCCGCTGGGCGCGGCGGGCGTAGTTCTCGGCGGCCGCGGCGGCTTCCTTGTCGGCGGCCTCGCCGGCCGCCGCGATGAAGCTGCCGTTGCGGCCGCGGGTCTCGATCACACCGTCGCTCTCCAGGGCGCGGTAGGCCTTGGCGACGGTGTTGGCGGCGAGGCCGAGGTCCTCGGCGAGGCCGCGGACGGTGGGGAGTTTGTAGCCGACCGGCAGACCGCCGTCCCTGGCCCGGTCCGCGATCTGGGTGCGTACCTGCTCGAACGGCGCGACGGCGGACGCCGGGTCGATGGTGAGGGTGAGGGTCGAGGTCGGGGCCTGCGGGGACACGGGGCGCTCCTGGTGCTGGTGGTGGCGGGCGGGTGCGGGGTGTGCTCGTACCCGTCGGTGCGCGTGTTTTGTCGCATCCATTGTGCGCCAGGAGCGCCCGCCGTGCCGGGAGGCGGCGGGGCTTTCTTCACACCTCCAGGGTGGTGCCGGTCTTCACACCTCCAGGGTGGTGCCGGTCGTCCGCAGCCAGGCGTTCATGCCGAGGACCAGTTCGGCGCCGGGGCGGATGTCGCAGGCCGCGCCGTCGGCGGTGGCCTCGGCGACGGCGCCGGAGTCCAGCAGCGGCCGGACGGGGGCGTCGCGGTCGGCGGCCAGGTCCTTGAGCTCGGCGCGCAGGGCCTCGTTGTAGCGGGGGTCCTGGGTGCTGGGGTAGGGGCTCTTGACCCGGTCGGCGACCAGGTCGGGCAGCACATCGCGGGTGGCGGCGCGCAGCAGCGACTTCTCCCGGCCGTCGAAGGTCTTCATCGACCAGGGGGTGTTGAAGACATAGTCGACCAGGCGGTGGTCGCAGAACGGGACGCGGACCTCCAGGCCGACGGCCATGCTGGCCCGGTCCTTGCGGTCGAGCAGGATCTGTACGAAGCGGGTCAGATGCAGATAGCTGACCTCGCGCATCCGCCGCTGGTGGCCGGTGTCGCTGTCCAGGTAGGGCACTTCGGTGAGCGCCTCGCGATAGCGGCGCAGCTCGTATCCGGGCAGGTCGAGCTTGCCGAGGAGGCCCGGGTCCAGCAGCGCCTCGCGGGTGGCGTTGCCGCCGGAGAAGCGGCCGGAGACGCCGGCCGCGACCCAGGGGAAGGTGTCGGCGTTGACGGACTCGGGGTCGTGGAACCAGCGGTAGCCGCCGAAGACCTCGTCGGCGGATTCGCCGGACAGGGCGACCGTGGACTGTTCGCGTACGGCCTTGAACAGCAGGTAGAGGGAGGTGTCGCCGTCGCCGAAGCCGTTGGGCAGGTCGCGGGCGGCGAGCACCGCGGCGCGGTGGCCGGGGTCCATCAGGGCGGCGGTGTCCAGGACGATGTCGTGGTGGTCGGAGCGGACATGCTCGGCCAGGGCGTGCGCGTACGGCCCGTCGGGGGTGCCGCGCAGGTTGTCGGGCTTGAAGTTCTCGGTGTAGCCGGTGAAGTCGACGGCGAACGAGCGGACCGGGCCGCTGCCCTGGGCGGACAGCGCGCCGGCGGCGAGCGCGGTGATGGCGGACGAGTCGAGGCCGCCGGAGAGCAGGGTGCACAGCGGCACATCGGCGATCAGCTGGCGGGCGACGATGTCGTCAAGCAGTGCGCGGATGTGCGCGACGGTGGTGTCGAGGTCATCGGTGTGTTCGCGGGCCTCCAGGGCCCAGTAGCGCTTGACGGTCAGCCCGCCGCGGTTGACCTTGACGATATGGCCGGGGCGTACCTCGTGCATGCCCTTGTAGACGGCGTGGCCCGGGGTCTTGGTGAAGGTGATCAGCTCGGCGAGGCCCTCGGCGTCGACGACGGGGCGTACCGAGGGGTGGGCGAGGATCGCCTTGGGTTCGGAGCCGAACAGCACACCGTCGGGGGTGGGGTGGTAGTAGAGCGGCTTGATGCCCATCCGGTCGCGTATCAGCAGGAGTTCCTGGGTTCGCGGGTCCCAGAGGGCGAAGGCGTACATGCCGTTGAGGCGCTCGGCGAACGCCTCACCCCATTGGAGGTAGGCGTGCAGCACCACTTCGGTGTCGCTGTTCGTGCGGAAGGTGTGGCCCAGTTTCTCCAGCTCGGCGCGGAGTTCGCGGTAGTTGTAGACCTCGCCGCTGTAGGTGGTGACGATCAGCGTGCGGCCGTCGTGTGCGACGGTCATGGGCTGCTTGCCGCCGTCGATGTCGATGACGGCGAGCCTGCGGTGGCCGAACGCGGCGTGGGTGTCGAGCCAGAGGCCGGCGGCGTCGGGGCCGCGGCAGGCCATGGTCCGGGTCATCGCCTCAAGCGTGGGGCGCTGGGTGGTCAGGTCGGTGTCGTAGGAGATCCATCCGGTGATTCCGCACATGTGCGCGGCTCCCTCCATACGTGGACGGCGGGCCGTCGCGTCCCGGCGGCGGCCTGCACGATCACCGTACGCCCGGATAGGTGTATGGGCCACTTATGCCTGACGCGGACCGTCCGGAATGAGCCACCCGCTCACCGCTGTACGGAAAAGCGGAGGCCAACCACACCCCGCATGCCGGAAAAGGGGAGGCAAAACGGCGCATCGGCGCGTACCGTCCGCCGTCATGACGATTACCGTGCGCGACTTCCGCCCCGCCGACGCCAAGGCCGTCGCCGACCTGCGACGGGCCGCGGTGCCCTTTCTGCTCGCCACCCCGCAGGGCATCGCCTGGGAGGTCTCCACCGCCACCGCGGAGCAGCGGCTGCGGCTCCTGGTCGCCGAGCGGGACGGCAGGATCGTCGGCTCGGTCCGCGCCATGCTGCTGCACGACAGCAGCGTCCCCGGCCAGACCACGGCCTCCCCGCAGGTCCATCCCGACCACCGCGGCCGGGGCGTCGGTCACGCCCTGCTGACTTCGGCCGAGGAACATCTCTCCGCGGCCGGCGCCACCCATCTCTTCGCCTGGGCGGCCGACGAGCCCGGCGCGCTGGCCTTCGCGCAACGCCACGGCTACCGCCGCACCCGCCAGGGCCGCTTCCTCCGCCTCGACCTCGCCGCGGCCGACCTGCCGCCACTGCCCGCCGCGCTGCCACCCGGCGTCCGGCTGCACACCGGTGCGGACTTCGAGGACGACCCGCACCCGCTGTACGAGGCGGACGCCGAGGCCACCGCGGACGAGCCCGGCGATGTCGCGAGCGACGCCCTCACCTACGAGGACTGGCTGCGGCGCACCTGGGAACACCCCTATGCCGACCCGGACCTCAGCGCGGTGGTGA
This sequence comes from Streptomyces inhibens, assembly GCF_003389455.1. Taxonomy (GTDB): domain Bacteria; phylum Actinomycetota; class Actinomycetes; order Streptomycetales; family Streptomycetaceae; genus Streptomyces; species Streptomyces inhibens. The sequence continues at coordinate 29,059 of NZ_QUAC01000194.1, forward strand.
CCGTCGACGGCGAGGTCGCCGCCTTCAGCCTGGCCGCGACCGACGGCCTCGGCCGCTACTCCTCCGCCATGACCGGCACCCGCCGCGCCTTCCGCGGCCGGGGCCTGGCCCGACTGGCCAAGACGGCCTCCCTCCATCGCGCCCGCGACGCCGGCTGCACCGAGGCCTTCACCGGCAATGACGCCGGCAACGCCCCGATGCTCGCGATCAATCACGGCTTCGGCTACCGGCCGTTCGCCGTGGAGTGGCGACATGTACGGGAGTTGGGGCGAGGGTGACGGGCTCTCAAGCCCTCGTGCACCGACCGCGGTCCGCGCTCTCCCCTGGGCCGCGTCCGGGAGCTGCCCGCACCACGGCTTCGCGGATCAAGGCCTCCTGACGGGGAGATCGGCGATCAGCGCATACCGCTCGTCGGACACCTCCTTGCCCCACAACACCGGGTCGTGGGAGAGCTCCTCCACATACGTATGCGCCGCCAACGGCCGGACGAGGGCGGTGAGTTCGGCAGCCGGTATGCCGATCGGGTCGGCCTCGCCCCAGCGGCCCTCCACCAGCACCAGCCGGCCGCCAGGAGCGAGCAGACCGGCCCACCGGCGCAGCGCGGCCGGCGGGTCGGGGAGCGCCCACAGGACATGACGCACCAGGACGACATCGAACCGCCGCTCCCCCACGGGTGGTTCGGCCGCATCGCCGACCAGGAAGGTGGCGTCCCGCCCGGCGAGCTTGGCGCGGGCCCGCGCGATCATGCGCGGTGAGCGGTCGAGGCCCGTGAGGCGGTGGCCCTGCTCGGCGGCGAGCCGGGCCAGGCTTCCCGTGCCACAGCCCAGGTCGAGGACGTCCGCGGGCCCGGACGGCAGCCACCCGCGCAGCCGGGCGGCCCAGGCGGCGCGGACGGCGGGGTCGCCAAGGCCGTGGTCGGGCTCGTCGTCGAAGGTCTCGGCGGCCGCGTCCCAATAGGCGGCGCCGTCCGCCGGCAGGGGCGATTTCGCCTGGTCGGCGGGGTGGTTGGGGGGTTCGTCGACGGTCTGCCGGGACGGTTCGGCGGGCGCGTGGGTGCTCATATGCCGATGATGACAGCGACCACTGACAACGCGGGACGAACGCGATCCGGCGGGCGCCGCACGGCCGGTGGCGGGCGCCGGGAAGAGCGCCCGGCCAGGGTGAGGGAGTACCGTGGGAGGCGCCGGTGGGATGCGACGGCGCCGCCGTGAAGCGGGCCCGTCGCATGGTGCTACCGGCATTGGATCGGTCATATGTGTGCCTCCCAGAGCAGCCGCTTCTACGGAGACGGCGTCTTCGACCTCACGCGGACGGCCGTGGTGATGGCCGATCGCGCCGGGGTGGCGCAGGGCTGGACCGAGGGCGCGGAGCGTCTTCTCGGCTATTCGGTGTCCGAAGCGCTCGGCAGGCGCCTGGCGGACCTCTTCGCCGTGGTGGACCCCCAGTCGGCGCCGGACCGCAGGTGGGAGGCGCGGCTTGCGGAGGCGGACGGCTGGAGCGGGCTGGAGGCCGTACGGCACAAGGACGGGCACCGACTCGACCTGGAATTCCGCATCCTGCCGGTCGTGGACGCCCAAAGGCGCTCCGCACGTCTCGTCCTTGCCGCGGAGATGACACAGGCACCCTGGTCAGGAGCGAGCCGGTCGCTGCTGGAGGGGATCCTTGGGATGTCGCCGATCGGCGTGGGCATGGTGAACTGCGACCTGGAGTACGTGTGGCTGAACGACGCCCTGGTGCGGATGGGCGGTGCCACCCGCGAGGATCGCCTCGGGAAGCGGTTGGGCGAGGTGCAGCCCGGCCTCGCGGTGGAATCGATCGAGGCGGAGATGCTCCGGGTGCTGGACACCGGCACTCCCTCGGTCGGCTACGAGTACCTGGGCCGCCCGCAGTCCGATCCGGAGCGTGAGCACGCCTACTCCACCTCGTTCTTTCGTCTGGAGGACGAGGCGCACCAGCCGCTCGGCGTCTGCTACATGGTGCTCGACGTCACGGAGAGTTACCGGGCCCGGCAGCGGATGGCGCTGCTGAACAGGGCCGGTGAGCGTATCGGCAGTTCGCTGGACGTCTGGCAGACGGCACAGGAGCTCGCCGATGTGGCGGTGCCCGATCTCGCCGACTTCGTCACCGTCGATCTGCTCGATGCGCAGCTCGCCGGCGAAGAGCCGGCTCCCGGGCCGGTCGACGCTTCGGACCTGCTCACCATGCGCCGGGCGGGACAGCAGTCCGTCCGGGAGGGCTGCCCCGAGGCGGTGGTCTCCGTCGGGGAGCCGGCCGCCTATCCCCCGTCGGCGCCCGTCGTGCTGAGCCTGACCGAGGGCAATTCCACGCTGCTGCAGACGCTGGATCTCGCGGGCGGTGACTGGGCGGCCGAGGACCCGGCGCGGGCCGCACATCTGCGCGAGCTCGGCTTCCACTCGCTGATGGTGGTGCCGCTGCGCGCGCGGGGCATCTTCCTGGGCGCGGCCACGTTCGCCCGCTGTCGGCCCATCGGGCCGTTCCAGCCCGACGATCTGGTGCTCGCGGAGGAGTTCGTCACCCGCGCCGCGATCTCCATCGACAACGCCCGCCGCTACACCCGCGAGCACACCGCGGCGCTCACCCTCCAGCACAGCCTGCTGCCCCGGGATCTGCCCGAGCAGTGCGCGGTGGAGGCGGCCTACCGCTATCTGCCCGCCGACTCGCTCCGCGGGGTGGGCGGCGACTGGTTCGATGTGATCCCGCTGTCGGGAGCCCGGGTCGCGCTGGTGGTCGGTGATGTGGTCGGCCACGGCGTGCACGCAGCGGCCACGATGGGGCGGCTGCGCGCCGCGGTGCAGACGCTCGCCGACCTGGACCTGTCCCCGGAGGAGGTGCTGGCCCATCTGGACGACATGGTCAACCGGGTCGCCGACGACACGAACACCGACGACGGCGTGGTCGGAGCCACCTGTCTGTACGCGGTCTACGACCCGGTCGCCTGCTGCTGCACGCTGGCCCGCGCCGGTCACCCCGAGCCGCTGCTGGTCGGTCCCACCGGCGCCGGTCGGCTCCTGGAGCTGCCGACCGGGCCCCCGCTGGGGCTGGGCGGTATGCCCTTCGAATCGGCCGAACTGCCGTTGCCGGAAGGGAGTCTGCTGGCTCTGTACACCAACGGGCTTCTGCTGGACAAGGCTCTCGATCTTGACGGCGGGATCACCCGGCTGCGCAGCGCCCTGGCCGATCCGCAGGCTCCGCTGGAGGACATCTGCGAGACCGTCATCAACAGCCTGCCGGGCGCCCGGCCGGTCGATGATGTGGCGCTGTTGCTGGCGCGTACCCGGGCGCTGCCCCAGTCGCAGCTGGCCACGTGGGACATTCCCGCCGACCCCTCGGCGGTCGCCGAGGCCCGCAAGTCCGCTGACGGTCAGCTGACGGAGTGGGGCCTGGAGCATCTGGTGTTCTCCGCAGAGCTGATCGTCAGCGAACTGGTCACCAATGCCGTCCGGCACGCCTCCGGGCCGATCGGCCTGCGGATGATCCGGGCGCGGACGCTGATCTGTGAGGTGTCGGACGCCAGCAGCACCTCGCCGCACCTCCGCCATGCGCGGACGACCGACGAGGGCGGCCGGGGGCTGTTCCTGATCGCCCAGTACGCCCAGCGGTGGGGCACCCGTTACACCCCTCAGGGAAAGATCATCTGGGCCGAACTGCCGCTCCTGGCCGCGACAGGCGGCGGACCCGCGAGCGACCTGAGCGCGCTCGCCGAAGGCCTCGACGCCCCGGCCCTCCGCACCGACCCCGACGGCCGGTGAGCACGGACCCCTCAGCTCGTCCAGGGCAGCCGTACGGCTGATCGCAGAGCTCCGCGGCATCGCCCAACCGCCCGGCGAACACCGTCCGTTCGTCGAACTCCCCGGTCATACAGGGGCCCTCCGCGAAGCCCGCGGACACCCGCGAACGGCTCCCGGCAGCACCGCGCCGACCGCCCGATGCCCGTTTTCGCCCCGCCTGCCTGTGGCCCCGCTTAGCCGTGTCTTAAGCAGACCATAAAGATCCTCAGGATCGGCCTTCGGGCGGCAAATGCGCTGTTCAGCGGGGCTAGCGTGCTTCTCGCAAGGCGGCGTTGCGTGCCGTCGGCGCCGTCACCGGGGGACGGCGCCGTCGTGCGTATCCCGACCCCCCACCACCCCGCTGCCTCGTGGCCCGCTCTTCCCCGCTCGACGCAACTGATGAAGGAGACCCCCACGATGACCGCTCGTCGTAAGGCCACCGGGATCGCGCTGGTCGGTATCGCCCCGCTCGCGCTCACCGTGCTCACCGCGGCTCCGGCCGCCGCGCACGGTTCGATGTCGGACCCGGTCAGCCGGGTCTCGGCCTGCTACGCGGAGGGGCCGGAGAGCCCGCGGTCTGCGGCGTGCAAGGCCGCCGTGCAGGCCGGCGGGGCGCAGGCGTTCTACGACTGGAACGGGGTCCGGGACGGCAACGCCGGCGGCCGGTCGAAGGAGAAGATCCCGGACGGCAAGCTCTGCAGCGGCGGCGATGCCAAGTTCAAGGGCCTGGACCTGCCGCGCGCCGACTGGCCGTCCTCCACGATGCGGGCCGGCAACCACACGTTCCACTACAGGGCCACCGCCCCGCACAAGGGGTCCTTCGAGCTGTACCTCACCAAGGCCGGGTATGACCCGACCAAGCCGCTGAAGTGGTCCGACCTGGAGTCGAAGCCGTTCGCGAAGGTCACCGATCCGACGCTGACCAACGGGGAATACGTCTTCGACGGGAAGGTGCCGGCGCGGTCCGGGCGCCATCTGATCTACAGCATCTGGCAGCGGTCGGACAGCCCGGAGGCGTTCTACACCTGCTCGGACGTGGTCTTCGGGAAGGCCAGCCGCGGGTCCGGCGGCTCGGCGGCGCCCGCGCCGACCGCCTCCGCGCCGACCGACGCCCAGATCGCGGCGGGTGCCGACAAGTCGTCGATGGACATGAGCCGGCACGGCCACGGCGGCACGGGCAGCCACACCGATGCGGCACCGTCGGACGCCGTCGACGCCCCGGCGCCGGCCGCTGGTTCGGGCGGCAGTGGCAACGCGGCGAAGCCCGACGGCGGTGCCCGGCCGGCCGGCGGTCAGCGGCTGGCGGAGACCGGTGGTGACAGCTCCACCGCCCCGATGGCCATCGGCGGCGCGGCCGTCCTGGCCATGGGTGCCGCCGTCCTGTTCACCACCACCCGCCGCAAGGCCGCCCGGCACCGCGGCTGAGCCCGGCGCCCCGGCCGTCCGGGGAAGCGACGCCGTCCCCTTGCTGCGCTCAGGGGGCGGCGTCTTCCTGCGCCCAGGGGCGGCGGCGCGGTGTTACGCGCCGTTCGGCGGCAGCGCCTCGACGATGTCGTTGGCGACATGCTGGTAGATGACCGAGCTGCGGCAGTCGACGACCTCGCGGCGCTTGAAGACCTGGTCCATGAGGAGGGCGTGCAGCCGGTCGACGTCCGGGACGGCGACATGGACGAGGAAGTCGTCGCCGCCCGCGACGACATAGACGTTGAGCACCTCCGGCAGTGACGTCAAGAACGCCTTGAACCGCTCGATGACCTCGCGGTTCATGGGGCGGATGCGGATCGTGAGCAGCGCCTGTACGGGGCGGTTGAGGGCGCGCAGGTCCACCGTGGCCCGGTAGCCGGTGATCACGCCGCGGGCGCGCAGCGCGCGGACCCGTTCCAGGCAGGTGGAGGGCGCGATGTTGAGCATGCGGGCCAGTTCGCGATTGGTCTGCCGTGCATCGCGCTGCAGTTCGCGGACAATCGCCGAATCAATGTCGTCCATGAGCACCATGGTGACGTACACACCGAATTTCATTCGGCGAGAGCCCACATTGATCACTTGTACGGTTACCTTCTGCGACTGTGACCGTACAACAGACCTCCCTTCCCGCTTCTGAACGGCCGGATGTACGACGGCTGGGCATCGGCGGGGGCACCGCGCTGTGCGCCGGCGCGGTGCTCGGCCCCGGCGTCCTGACCCTGCCGTCGCTGGCCGCCGCCGCGGCCGGTCCCGCCTCGATCCTGGCCTGGGTGGTGCTGCTGGCCATGTGTGTGCCGGTGGCCGCCGCGTTCGCGGCGCTCGGCGCGCGCTTCCCCGACGGCGGGGGCGTGGCCACGTATGTGCACCGGGCGATCGGTCCGCGGGCCGCGGCCGTGGTGGGGTGGTGGTTCTACGGGGCGGTGCCGATCGGCGTGGTCTCGGCGGCCTGGATCGGCGGGAAGTACGTGGCCGAAGCGGCCGGTTGGGGGGACATCGGCGCGGCCGGCGTCGCCGGGGTGGTGCTGGCGGGTTCGCTGGTCTCCAATGCGGTGGGGCTGCGGATGTCGGGCCGGGTGCAGCTGCTGCTCGGCGGACTGCTGGCAGCGGTGCTGCTGTGCGCGGTACTGGCCGCCGCTCCCCATGTGTCGGCCGGCCACTTCACCCCGTTCCTGCCCGGCGGCTGGTCGTCGGTCGGCTCGGCGGCCTCGGTGCTGTTCTTCGCGTTCGCCGGGTGGGAGGCGGCCAGCCATCTGTCGGGCGAATTCGCCGATCCGGCGCGGGATCTGCCGCGGGTGACGCGCCGTACGCTCGCCGTCGTCACCGTGCTCTATCTGGGGCTCGCGGTGACCACGATCGGGGCGCTGGGGCCGGCCGCGGCCGACACCGAGACCCCGCTGACCGAGCTGCTGGCCCACAGCGTGGGCGCGGCCGCCCGTCCGGTGGCCGCCGCGGCGGCGCTCTTCCTCACCTTCGGGGCGGTCAACTCGTATCTGGCCGGGGCCTCCCGGCTCGGTGCGGCGCTCGGCCGGGACGGGGCGGCGCCGCGGTGGATGGCCAAGGGCGGCGCGCCGGGCGAGGTGCCGCGGCGTTCGCTCGCGGTGCTGGGCGGGGCGGCCGTACTGCTGGGCGGGGCGGCCGGGTTCGGCGGCGCCGATCTGGATCTTCTGATGAGGGCCACCGCCACCTGTCTGGCGGCGGTGACCCTCGCCGGCCTGGCCGCCGCACTGGTGCTGCTGCCGCGTCGCACTCCCCTGTGGTGCGGCGCGTGCGCAAGCGCGCTGCTGACGGTGGCGGTGCTCGCCTTCTCCGGCCGGCTGCTGGTGATCCCGGTGGCTCTCGCGTGCGCCGCGTTCTGCTTTCTGACGCTGCGGCGGGCGGTGCACCGGGGGATCATCCGCTGAGGCGGCTCACCTGGTGAGGCGGCGCAGCAGCCGGACGTAGCGGCTCCAGCGGGCGGGCCGGGCGACGGTGCCCGTGCAGGCGTGTTCGGCGCGGTCCAGGCTGTCCTCCAGGGCCGCGTCGTGGAGGTGCCGGAAGGCCAGCGGCCAGCTGAGCCGGGCCGGGCCGCGGGCGTGCATGGCGAGGGTGTGGCGCAGCAGCGTGCGGTCCGGGCCGAGCGGGTGGACGGTGTATTCGTGGAAGCCGTGGAAGCCGCGCGGCCCCCTGAAGGTGAAGCGCACCCATTGGCCCGGTACGTATGCGGCAACGGTGTAGCGGACCGGACCGTGGCCGCCGGACGCCCCCGGGGCCAGCGGGCCGTCGAACAGCATCGGGGGCCAGTCGGGGTGCGGCCAGAGCCGGTCGGCATCGCCGGAGAGGCCGTCGATCAGCAGGCCGGCCTCGGCCCCCGGCACCGGCAGCACCCTCTCGTGCACGTTGTAGACACCCATCGCGCAGCCCTTTCCGTACCTGTACGCACCTCGTTCTAGAGGCACCTCTCCAATATAGTGGAGAGTACCCTCTAGAACATGGCCAGGCCACCCCGTTTCGACACCTCACAGCTCCTCGACGCCGCCGTACGGCTGGCGGCCGAGTCCGGACCCTCGGGCGTCACCATGTCCGCGGTCGCGGCGGCCGCCGGCGCACCCAGCGGCTCGCTCTACCACCGGTTCGCCGGCCGCTCGGCGCTGCTCGCCGAGGTGTGGCTGCGTACCGTCGAGGGCTTCCAGGAGGGCTACTTCGAGGCACTGGAGTCCTCGAACGACCCACGCACCGGGGGCCGGGCGGCCGCCCGGCACATCGTCGAGTGGAGCCGGGCACACCCTCAGGAGGCCGCGCTGCTCCTGTACGGGGCGCATGACTTCGGGCGGGACGGCTGGTCGGACGAGCATCTGCGCCGCGCCGACGAGGGGAACATGCGGGTACGGGCATCCGTGGCGGCGCTCGCGGGTGCGCTGGGGGTGCACGGCAGTCAGGGTCTGGAGCGGGTGTCGCTCGCCGTCATCGACCTCCCGCTGTCGCTGGTACGCCGCCATCTGCGGGCCGGATCGACGCTGCCCGCGCACGCCGAGGACCTGGCCGAGCAGTGCACGGACGCGCTGCTGGCCGGCGGCTGACGGCCGCGGATCTCCTCCGGCACCGAGCGCGGCCCGGCCCCCGCCAAGGCGGCGGGGCCGGG